>NZ_JBSGJA010000020.1:0-232309 GCF_053605345.1 Amycolatopsis sp. NPDC003865
GGGCACCGGGTCAAGGCATCTTTCCCGCCTTGACGCGGTGCCGCCGGCCGTAGTCACAATCAGGCTTCGGGGTTGCCGCAACCAGGGAAGATCTCAGTCGGCTTTGCCCGACGAGGTGCCATTCGGCTGCTTCTTCTCCGGCTCCGGTTCCTCGGCCTTCTCCGGAGCCTCAGCCTCGGGCGCGGCCTCCGCGGGAGGCTCGTCGAAGCTGGCCGGAACCCGCTTCAAGTGCTTAGTCATCGACCGGACCAGGAACGCCACCGCGATGAGGAACAGGATCAGCACCAGGAAGCCGACCGGGGAGGACTTGCCGAAGTCCTCCCCCTGCCCGCCGTTGTCGCCGTCACCCGGCTGCTGCGTCAAGACCAGGGCCGACGCGGTCACCGGAAGCGCCACGCCGGCCGGCAGCGTCAGACTCATGTGTTCACCTTCTCCTCGACTCCGATGCCGGCGAACAGGTCGTCCTCCGGCAACGTGCTGTCGACCTGGGACTTGACCAGCTCGTACTCCTCCGTCGGCCAAGTCTCGCGCTGGATCTCCAACGGGACGAAGAACCAGCGGCTGTTCGGGTCGATCTGCGTGGCGTGCGCCTTGAGCGCCTCGTCCCGCGTCTCGAAGTATTCACCGCACTCGACGCGGGTCGTCACCCGCTCCATCACATCGGCGCGATCCGGGTCCCACTTGGCCAGCCACTCGGTGTACGGCGACTCGAGCCCGGCCTCCTTCAGCGCCGCGTCGAAGGCGATCATCCGGGCCTTCGAGAAGCCGTGCATGTAGTACAGCTTCAGCGGCTGCCACGGCTCGCCGGCGTCGGGGAAGCGCTCCGGGTCCGGCGCCGCGTCCCACGCCGCCATCGTCACCTCGTGCGTGCGGATGTGGTCGGGGTGCGGGTAGCCGCCGTTCTCGTCGTACGTCGTGATGACGTGCGGGCGGAACTCGCGGATCACGCGCACCAGCGCCTCGGTCGACTCCTCGAGCGGCACGACCGCGAACGAGCCCTCGGGCACCGGCGGCAGCGGGTCGCCCTCCGGCAGGCCGGAGTCGACGAAGCCCAGCCAGCGCTGGCTCACGCCGAGGATCTTGGCCGCCCGGGCCATCTCCTCCCGGCGGATCTCGGACATGTTCGCGAGCACCTCGGGCCGGTCCATCGCCGGGTTGAGGATGCTGCCCGCTTCACCCCCGGTGCACGTGACGACGAGCACCTCGTGCCCTTCGGCGGCGTAGCGCGCCATCGTGGCGGCGCCCTTGCTCGACTCGTCGTCCGGGTGTGCGTGCACGGCCATCATGCGCAAGCGCGGCTTCGTCTCCTGGTCCACCATGCTGCGAACGACTCCTTCTCTACCCGTATTCCGCGACCCACCTGCGGGCCGCCCACCCAGCGGGCGGATACTCGAAGCCGTACCCGCCCCACCATTGTCCCCACGGGTACGACAAGAACGAGCAGGAGGCCCCGCGTTGGCAGGCGGACCGGCGGAAACGGCAGCCCCCGCGCTGCCCGAGGGCCGGTACGGCACCAGCCGCGCGAAGGCGCCCCGGCGCTGGCGCCGGTGGCTCTTCCTGGCGATCGCCCTGCTGGTCAGCGGCGTGATCGCGTGGGTCGCGTACGTCAACCTCGGGTCCGCGCCGATCGACGCCGAGCGGGTCGCGTTCAGCGAGAAACCGGGCAACGCGATGGAAATCACCATCAACGTGACGCGGGACGACAACAGCAGGCCGGGCGTGTGCATCGTCCGGGTCCGCGACAAGACCGGCGCGGAGAGCGGCCGCAAAGAGCTCCTGATCCCCGCCGGCGCGAAGTACAGCAGGATGAGTACGACGATCAAGAGCATCGGGGAACCGGTGACCGCCGACGTGTACGGCTGCTCATACGAGGTACCACAGTATTTGTCAACCCCATAGCGGCCAACGGGGTGAACCGCGCGCCCAACGCCCACGGCATGCGGATTTAACGGGCGTCGACCTGTCGCGCCGTGATACTCTGACCGTTCAGCACGGCCCGCGACGGGCCGTGTTTTTCCTTTATCTCAGCCACGCGGGCACCTACGCCCGTGTGGGCCGGCTTGAACACGCAAGCCTGGCAGGCCCGACGAGGAGATGGTGACCGTGAGCGACACCAAGGTGACCTGGCTGACCCAGGATGCCTACGACCGGCTCAAGCACGAGCTCGACGAAATGATCGAGAATCGTCCGGTCATCGCCGCGCGCATCAACGACAGCCGCGAAGAGGGCGACCTCAAGGAGAACGGCGGCTACCACGCCGCCCGTGAGGAACAGGGCCAGGCCGAGGCGCGCATCCGGCACCTGCAGGAGCTGCTGCGCTCGGCCAAGGTCGGCGAGGCGCCCGCGAACGACGGCACCGCCGGCCCGGGCAAGGTCCTCACCGTCCGCTACGAGGGCGACGACGAGGACGAGAAGTTCCTCCTGGCCACCCGCGAAGAGGGCGCCGAAGGCGAGCTCGACGTGTACTCCCCGGAGTCGCCGCTGGGCAAGGCCCTGCTCGGCGCCAAGGAGGGCGAGTCCCGCGAGTACGAGCTGCCCAACGGCAAGCTGCAGAAGGTCACCCTCGTCAAGGCTGTTCCTTACTCCGACGGCAAGTAATCGCGGCTAGCGTGTCCTCCCAGGATCCACATTCTGGGAGGACAGCACCGTGAGCACCGAACCGATCTGCCAGGCGTGCGGCATGCAGTACGCCGTGGCCCGCGACGACTGCCCGATCTGCGAGGACGAACGCCAGTACGTCCCGCAGTCCGGGCAGCGGTGGACGAACCTTTCCGCGCTCCGCGAAAGCGGCACGTACACGCCGCGGATCGAAGAGCAGGGGCCGGGCATCATCGGCGTCGGCTCGACCCCCGGGTTCGCGATCGGCGAACGCGCGCTGCTGGTCCAGGCGCGGTCCGGGAACTTCCTCTGGGACTGCGCCGCCTACCTCGACGACGCCCTCGTCCAGCAGGTGCGCGACCTCGGGGGCATCACCGGCATCGCGATCAGCCACCCGCACTACTACACGACGATGGTCGAGTGGGCGCACGCGTTCGACGTGCCGATCTACCTGCACGAAGGCGACCAGCAGTGGATCGGCCGGCCCGACCCGGCGGTCAAGCTGTGGTCGGGCACCACCCTCGACATCGCCGAGGACCTGCGCCTGATCAACCTCGGCGTGCACTTCATCGGCGGCACGGTCCTGCACTGGCCGGACGGCGAAGACGGGCAGGGCGCGCTGCTCTCCGGCGACATCGTGCAGGTCATCCCCGACCGGACTCACGTCGGCTTCATGTACAGCTACCCGAACCTGATCCCGGAACGGCCGGAGGTGGTCCGCCGGGCGGCGGAGCTGCTGGCCGGATATCGCTTCGAAGCGATCTACGGCGCCTGGTGGGACGCGATCGTGCGGACCGACGGCTTCGAGGTCGTCCAGCGCTCGGCCAAGCGCTACCTGGCCCAGGTCGTCTGAGCCTCAGCCCCGCGCGGTCCGCTCCAGCAGCGGGCGGACCCGCGGCGGCACCGGCGTCGACAACGCGATCGACGTCGACGTCCGCAGCACGTCCGGGACCCCGACCACCTCGTCGATCACCCGCTGCAGGTCGTCGTTGCCGCGCGCGACCATCCGGACGAACAGGTCGCCCTGGCCGGTCGTCGCGTGGACCTCGCACACCTCGTCGATCGCCGAAAGCGCTTCCGTGACCTCCGCGCGGCGGCCCTGGGCGATCTCCAGCCACGCGAACGCCGTCAGGCCGTAGCCCATCGCCGCCAGGTCCAGTTCCGGCGGGAAGCCGCCGAGGATGCCGCGCTCGGTCAGCCGGTCGAGGCGCGCCTGGACCGTGCCGCGCGCGACCCCCAGCCGCCGCGCGCACTCCAGCACGCCGAGGCGCGGGGAGTCGGTGAGCAACAGCAGCAGTCGCGCATCCAGCGCATCCAGGTTCTCCGGCATGCACAGATTGTCCATGATGACAGCCCGTACCCGGCAGTCACTGGTCAGAGTGTCCAGCTAAAACAGAGACCATTGCGCATCTTGCCTCGAAGGGATGATCCTTCGGGGTATGACCCAGACTGCCGAACCCCAGGGTGCGCTCGACGACGTCAGCTACGACCAGCTGCGTCAGCTCGTCGGGCTCGTGGACCACGACGCCTCGACCGACCCGTTCCCGGTCAAGGCCATGGACGCGGTGGTGTTCATCGCCGGCAACGCCACCCAGACCGCCTGGTACTACCAGATCGCGTTCGGGATGCAGCTCGTCGCGTACTCGGGCCCCGAGACCGGCGACTTCGAGCGCAAGTCCTACGTGCTGAAGTCCGGCTCGGCCCGGTTCGTCATCACCGGCGGCGTGAAGCCGGACTCGCCGCTGCTGGACCACCACCGCAAGCACGGCGACGGTGTCATCGACCTGGCGCTGGAGACCACCGACGTCGACAAGTGCGTCGAGCACGCCCGCACGCAGGGCGCGACCATCCTCGAGGAGCCGCACGACGTCTCCGACGAGCACGGCACGGTCCGCATGGCGGCCATCGCGACCTACGGCGAGACCCGCCACTCCCTGGTCGACCGGTCGCGCTACACCGGCGTCTACCTGCCCGGCTACGAGCCGCGCGAGAGCACGATCAAGCGGCCCGAGGGCGCGCCGAAGCGGCTGTTCCAGGCCGTCGACCACTGCGTCGGCAACGTCGAGCTCGGCAAGATGGACTACTGGGTCGACTGGTACCACCGCGTCATGGGCTTCGTGAACATGGCGGAGTTCGTCGGCGACGACATCGCGACCGAGTACTCGGCGCTGATGAGCAAGGTCGTGTCGAACGGCAACCACCGGGTCAAGTTCCCGCTGAACGAGCCGGCCGTCGCGAAGAAGAAGTCGCAGATCGACGAGTACCTCGAGTTCTACGACGGTGCCGGCTGCCAGCACATCGCGCTGGCCACCAACGACATCATCGCGACGGTCACCGCGATGCGCGCCGCCGGCGTCGAGTTCCTCGACACCCCGGACTCCTACTACGACGACCCGGAGCTGCGCGCCCGGATCGGCAACGTCCGCGTGCCGATCGAGACGCTCAAGGAGCACAGCATCCTGGTCGACCGCGACGAGGACGGCTACCTGCTGCAGATCTTCACGAAGCCGATCGGCGACCGCCCGACCGTCTTCTACGAGCTGATCGAGCGCCACGGCTCGCTCGGCTTCGGCAAGGGCAACTTCAAGGCGCTGTTCGAGGCCATCGAGCGCGAACAGGAGCGCCGCGGCAACCTCTGACACATCTCGGTCAAAGGCCACCATCGGGAACCTCCGGGTCCCCTATGGTGGCCTTTGACGTGAATCGGGAACCGACGGCGTCCCGGATCCGTCAAGGTGGGGAAGCAGAGAGAAGGGGCCGTGATGCCGGACAGCATCGACGCCAGCGACGCGATGATCGACAACTGGACCAAGCGGCTCGAGGAGAACGCCGCCCGGTACCAGGCGCTGGCCGATCGCGTGCAGGGCCAGTCGGTCACCGAGCGGTCGAAGGACGGCACGGTCCAGGTGACCGTCGATTCGCGCGGCCTGCTGAAGAACCTCGTCATCGCGGAAACCGCCACGAACAAGCGGATGGCCGAGGTGTCGGCCCAGGTGATGCAGCTCGTCCAGCGCGCGCAGGCCCGGATCCCCGAACTGCTGCAGCAGGCGATGAGCGAGACCACCGGCACGGGTGACCAGGCCGCGGCGGAGATCGTCCGCGAGGCGCAGAGCACGTTCCCGCAGCCGCCGCCGGAGCCCGAGCCCGCGTTCCCGGAGCCCGACCGCGTCCGCCGGTTCCTGCCGGAGGAGACCGACGAGCAGCAGCCGCGCACCCCGCCGCAGCCACCGGCGCCGCCCGCCCCGCCGCAGCCGCCGCGGCGCCGGCGTCCGGCCGACACCGACGATGACGACGACTTCGGCGGACCGATCCTTTCCTGAGGGGGAACCGATGACGGATGTGGAACTCAGCACCGACCTGACGGCGCACGCCCACCAGCTCGACGCCATCGGGGACGGGCTGCAGCAGGCCGTCGACGCGGCGAACCAGGTCAGCATGCCGACCGACGCGTACGGCATCCTCTGCCAGCCGTTCCGGATGATGCTGGACCCGGTCGAGCAGTACGGGATCGACGCGCTCAAGGACGCCGTGCAGGCGATGACGGCGGTGTCGGGCAAGGTCCGTGAAGCCGCGGCGGCGTACCACAAGTACGAATCCGGCGTCGCCGACGACCTGAACAAGTCCGCGGGCGGTGCGTGATGCCGGAGGGGAACCCGCTCGTCGTCGACGCGAAGAAGGACCCGGACGGGCCGGGCGCCTTCACCGCGGGCAACGGTGACTACGGCTGGGCCGGCGGTATCGGCATCGCCGAGTCGTCGATGGACGCGTTCAACGGCATCAAGGACGGCGACTGGGTTTCCGGCGGCCTGGGGATGCTGTCGCTGGCCGGGGAGATCGCCGGCGCGGCGATCGACCCGTTCGGCTACCTGATGTCGTCGGTGGCCTCGTTCCTGATGGAACACGTCCAGCCGCTGAAGGACATGCTGGATTCGGTGGCGGGCAACCCGCCGGTGATCCAGTCCTACGCCGACACCTGGGGCAACGTCTCGAAGGCGCTGGGCGAGCGCAAGACCGACTTCGACAACGCGGTCAAGAACGGCACGACGGGCTGGACGGGCGCGGGCGCCGACGCCTACCGCAAGTTCGCCGCCGAGCACAGCGAAGCGCTTTCGGGCGCGGCGACGGTCGCCGGCGCGATCAGCACGGTCACGATGATCATGGGCCAGGTCGTGTCGTTCGTCCGCGAGACGGTGCGGCAGCTGATCGCGGACCTGGTCGGCAAGCTGATCGCGTGGGTGATGGAGGAGGTCTTCTCCCTCGGCTTCGGCACGCCGGTGGTGGTGGCGCAGGCCTCGGCGGCGATCGCCAAGTGGGGCAAGAAGATCGGGGAGCTGCTCAAGAAGCTGACCGACACCATTCGCAAGGTGTCGCCGCTGCTGTCCAAGCTGGTCGATGTCTTCGAGAAGATCGCGAAGGTGTTCGGCAAGGTGCTGGGCAAGGTCAGCGGCCTGGACGGGTTGAAGGTCAAGGAGGGCGGGTTCGTCCACAAGATCCCCAAGGAGGGCGGCGGGGTGCACACCCGCGCCCACGGTGGGGACGGTGCGCATTCCGGCGAAGGTGAGGGATCCTCGGGCGGGGACGGTTCCGACGGTTCCCACGGCGGCGAGGGGGATTCCTCGCATTCCGGCGACGGGGATTCCTCGCACGGCGGCGAGGATTCGTCGACCGGCTCGGGCGATGGCCGTGGGGATTCGCCGAGTTCCGACCCGACGAACACCGACCCCGGGTCCCGCCGGAGTTCGAGCCGGGAGGGATCGGGGTCACCGGACGGGGACAGCTCGCCGTCGCACACGGGCGACGGAGACGGGGCGCCGTCCCACACCGGGGACGATTCCCCTTCGCGCTCGGGCGATTCAAGCTCTTCGCCGACGCGATCGCCTTCGGGCGACAGCAGTCCTTCGCCGACCCGGGGCAGCGACAGCGCCCCTTCGCACACCGGCGACAGCGGTCCTTCACCGACCCGAGGTGGCGACAGCACGCCGTCGCACACCGGCGACAACAGCCCTTCCCACACCGGGGACAGCACCCCATCGCGGGCCGGCGACAACAGTCCCTCGCCGACCCGAGGTGGCGACAGCACGCCCTCGCACACCCGCGGAAGCGACAGCACCCCCTCCCACACCGGCGACAACACACCATCGCGGGCCAGCGACAACACTCCCTCGCCCACCCGCGGAAGCGACAGCACCCCGTCGCACACCGGGGACAGCACCCCATCGCGGGCCAGCGACAGCACTCCCTCACCCACCCGCGGAAGCGACAGCGCGCCCTCCCACACCGGAGACAGCACTCCGTCGCGGGGTGGGGACAGCAGTCCTTCACCTGCCCGTGGCGGCGACAGCACCCCCTCGCACGCCGGGACCGATTCCCCCAGCAATGCCGCGCCGCCGCGGGCCGATGGCACCACCTCGGCCAGTGGTACTGCGCCCGCCGCTCCGCGGACCGGGGATCCCGGCACCCTCCCCTCCCCCCGCGGTGGCGACGGTGCCGCCGTCCCGTCGCAGGGCGGCGCTCCGATGATGGGCGGCGGCGGTGGCATGCCGCCCGGGGGCGGTCCCGGCGGCGGCGGGCTCGGCGGTGGCTCGCCGCGCACCGGCGGCGGCTGGACCGGCACCCCGGGCAGCCCCGGCGCGCACAGCCCGCACGTCGACGCCCCCGGCCGGCCCCGCACCGGCGGTGACCTGCCCGGCGGCCGGCCGCGCACCCCGGACGCGCCCGCCCCGGCGGCCCGCGGCTTCGGGCCCGGCACCCACGGCCCCGACACCCACGCGCCCGGCAACCGCCCCGGCGGCCCGCACAGCCCCGACGGCGGCGCCCCCGGCCACCCGCACGAAAACACCCCGCACGAGAACACCCCGCACGAGAACACCTCCGGCCACCACGAGGGCGACGGCGGCGCACCGCACCACGAGCCGCTCACGCCGGACGAGGTCAACGCCCGCCACTCCGAAAGCACCCCCTCCGGCAGCTCGTACCACGCCGGCGACCCGGACATGGGCGACCTGCCGCACCGCGTGCACCCCGACCCGGACGGCCGCTACACCGTCGACGTGCACGTCACGCCCGACGGCCACGCCCGCATCGGCGACCGGCTCTACACCCCCGAAGAGTTCGCGGACGTCCTGCGCCGCAACGGCGACTACGACGGCCGCCCGATCCGGCTGATCGGCTGCGACGCGAGCTCCAACGACTTCGCGCACCGGCTTTCGCGCGAGCTCGACACCGAAGTCCTCGCCCCCACCCGGCCCGCCTGGACCGACTCGAACGGCCGCGTCTTCTCCTCCGACTACGAAATCGGCCCGGACGGCCGGATGCGGCCGCGGATCCCGCCGGACGGCGAGTGGAACGCCCACCAGCCGGACGGCTCGACGCACCGGGCGGGCGACGACGGGTTCGCCCCCGGCACCCACGACCGGGCGGCGTCGGCCGACACCGCGCGCGCCCGCGGCGAAGAGCCGGGCTGGCAGGACCGCCCCGGTCCGGACGGGCGCACGCCCCGCGAGAACATCGCCGACCCGGAGTACATCAAGAAGCACTACTACCGGCGGCCGACCGAGCACGGCGAAGAGCTGGTCATCAACCACCGCCACGCGAACGTCATCCCGCCGCCACCCCAGCTCGACCTCGTCGACGGGCAACCGCGGTTCAAGAGCGACCGGCCGCCGGCGGAGTCGCTCGGCTTCGACGAATCCCGCTCCTCGACGCACCCGCCGCAGCGGACGCCGGAGCACGAAGTGACCCCGGAGGGGCACGAACCGGCGACCGGGCACGACCAGGCTCCCGGCCAGCACGAGCCCGGGGAGGTGCCCGACACCCGGAACTGGCGCGAAACCGACTACGACCGCATCGACGACCGTGTCCACGACCGCCAGGTGGCCCAGGACGAGTACCACGACACGCCGAAGGACGCCGACGACTGGGTCGACAAGCACAACGCGAGGAACGACGCCTCCGAACGGCTCGGCGAAGAGGCGTCCGGGCACGCCCTGCGCGACCGGCTGCACCGGGACTTCTCCGCGTCCTTCCCCGGCGAGGACTTCGACGTCCGGCCGCACCCGGACGCGCCGGAGGGCAGCCACCGCTACCAGATCGTCGACGCGGACGGCAACGTGCGGGCCGAGATCACGCCACGGCACCCGATCGACGGGGGCAAGCCCGGCGCCGGCAACTTCGACCACATCTGGGAGGTCGACTACAAGAACGGCGGCGAGCCGCACTACATCGTCCACGAGGCGAAGGGGCCCGGCGGGCAGCCGAGCACCCACTACGACCGCGTCCGGGACCGGACCTTCCAGCAGGGCCACCCCGAGTACTTCGACTACCTCGTCCGGCGGATGGAAAAGACGGATCCGGACCTCGCGGACGCGCTGGAGCGGGCCAAGCTGGAGCACCGGCTCGACTACGTGGAGGTCCGCGCGCGGGTCGACGAGTCGGGCAGCACGCACGTCAACACTGGCTACGATTACAAGCCGTACAACGGTTACGGCTACCAGTCGCCACTACCGGCACCACCGGCGGAATGAGATCGATGACCACCGTGTCGAGGCACCCCATTGACCAGGACGTCGCCCGCAAGCAGGTCGACTCCCTGTCCCGGAAGATCGGCTTCTACATCGACTACGTCGAAACCGATCCGAGCGCGCTGAACAACGTGCTCCGCCGGGCGATGACGCTCACGCAGTACCGCAGCGTGGTCGATCCCGCCGCCGCCGACCCGGAAACCTGGCGCGACCTGCGGACGGCGGCCGAAGCGGGCACGGCGATCTTCGCGGCGGCCACCGGCGAGGGCGAGGTCGAAGCCGTCGTCACCCGGCCGATGCGCATCGCCGCCACCGGCCCCACCTCGACGGCGGACGCCGGCACCTGGCTCACCGCGACCTGGCTGGCCGTGGTCGACCGCAACGACGACCTCGTTCAGCGGCTCTGTTCGGTTCCGCTCGACCTGCCGCTGGCGTCCGGCGAGTACGACGCGTACATGGGCCCTTGGCTCGAGAGCGTGCGGAACTTCCTGACCCGCCGCGAGATCCCGGCGGAGCTGTTCGGCGCGGTGATGGACGGCACCGACCCGGACGCCGTCCGGAACACGCCGCGGCGGACCCTGCTGCAGCTCGTCTACCCGCCGATCGAGATGTTCTACTACGTGCTCCGCCGGGACCAGGAGAAGTTCACCACCTCCTTGACCAGGGCGCTCGAACAGCACCGCAGCTTCTGGACGAGCGACGAAGAGCTCGTCGACGACCCCGCCGGCTTCCTCGCCCTCGCCCCGCTCGCGGTGGCTGTGCTGGCGCGTTCGGCCGGCCTGGAGGTCGACGTCGAATCCGGGTACCTGCCCACGAACTTCCTGCTGGGCGACCGGCCGCCGGCGTAGACGGCGAGGAGAGGAACGGAATGACCCAGCCGCCGGGGCCGCTGCGCCCGGACCAGCAGCAGGAGATCGTCCGCCAGATCGGGGCGGTGCTGATGTCGCAGGTGCCGCCGGGGTGGCGGCAGCTGCGCGTGGAGTACCGCGCGGCCGGGCGGCACGTCGAAGCCGACCTGCTGGTGACCGGGCCGGACGGCCTGCCCCGGCCCGGACAGCCGCACCCGGAAGCGGTGCGGCTGCTCGGGGTGCTGCGGTCGGGCATGTACCAGCCCGGCGTCGGCACGTGGCTGGGCGCGATCTTCGTGTTCGAACCGGCGCAGCCGCCCGACGTCGACTTCGTGCGGCCCGACCTCGAACCGCCGTTCCGGCAGCAGCCGCCGCCGATCGGGTTCGCCGACGAGCTGCGGTTCTTCCCGCGCGCCGATGAGCACATCCCGGCCTGGCTGCGCGAGCGCGCCGGCCTGACCCCGCCGGCCGCCGACGGCGAGGTGCGCACACCGCGGATCTACGACGGCCTCGACGCGTCGGGCCGCCCGCTCATCCGCCGCCCGCAGCTGGTCCCGGCGGAGATCGAACGGGTGCTCGCGTACCTCGACGCGGCGCCGGTCATCCTGGCCTCGCGCAGCAACGGCCCGGACGCGTTCGCGCCGGACCGCGCGGACGCGGTGCCGATGAACTTCCGCACCGACGGCGCCTGGGCGTGGCCCGGCGCGGTCGCGTACTACCTGCGTGAGCACGGCGTGCCGCCGGACCCGGACCTGGTCGCCCACATCCGGGCCCGCCGCTTCACCGCACCGACGGAAGTACCCGAGCCGGCCAAGGACCTGGCCCTCGCCGCGATCACCGGAGAAGAGCCTCAGACCACCGTGTAGCCCGCGTTCGTCAACGCGATCTCGAGGTCCTTGCAGTGCTCGGGACCGCGGGTTTCGAGCGCCAGCACGATGTCGGCCTCGCCGAGGTCGAGGCTGCCGGAGATCCGCGAGTGCTCGACGTCGAGGACGTTCGCGCCCAGCTCGCTCACGCACGACAGCACGCCCACCAGCGAGCCCGGGCGGTCCGGGACGCGCAGGTGCAGGCGCAGGTAGCGGCCGCCCGCGGTCATGCCGTGCTGGATGATCTGCAGGAGCAGCACCGGGTCGACGTTGCCGCCCGAAAGGATCGCCACCACCGGGGGCTCGAAGATCCCGGGGTGCTGCAGCAGGGCCGCGACGGTCGCCGCGCCGGCCGGCTCGACCACCAGCTTCCGGCGTTCCAGGCAGAGCAGCACCGCGCGGGACAGGGACTCCTCGGACACCGTCACGACGTCGTCCACCAGCGACGCGACGTGCGCGAAGCTGACCCGGCCCGGTTCGCCGACCGCGATGCCGTCGGCCATCGTCGAGGTCGAGCCCAGCCGGACGGGCGCGCCCTGGGCCAGCGACGGCGGGTACGCGGCGGCCTCCTCGGCCTGGACGCCGACGACGCGGACGTCCGGGCGCACCGCCTTCACCGCCGACGCGACCCCGCCGACCAGCCCGCCGCCGCCGGTGGCGACCAGGATCGTCTTCACGCCCGGCACCTGCTCGAGGATCTCGAGGCCGACGGTGCCCTGGCCGGCGATGACGTCCGCGTGGTCGAAGGGGTGGATGAACACCGCGCCGGTCCGTTCGCCGAACTCGATCGCGGCGGCGAGGGTCTCCTCCAGCAGCGCGCCGTGGAGGTGGACGTCGGCGCCGTACCCGCGGGTCGCGGCGAGCTTCGGCAGCGGGGCCCGCAGCGGCATGAAGACGGTGGACTTGGCCCCCAGCAGCGACGACGCGAGCGCGACGCCCTGCGCGTGGTTGCCGGCGCTGGCCGCGACGACGCCGCGTTCGCGCTCGGCGGCGCCGAGGCCGTGGATGCGGGTGTAGGCGCCGCGGATCTTGAACGACCCCGTGCGCTGCAGGTTTTCGCACTTCAGGTGCACCGGACCGCCGTGGAGCTTGCGCAGGTCGCGCGCGTGCTCCATCGGCGTCACCCTGGTCACTCCTTTTAGGAGTTCCCGGGCGGCCTGGATCCGCTCGATGGTGACGAGTTCCATGGCCCGGACTATGCCACTCAGGAACTCCACAGGTTGACAGGGCGGGTGGCCGGGTACCCTGGTGCGTGTCAACGCACGGTAAACAGGGAGCAACCATGGCACGGGGGAACGACGCTCGACGGGCTCGCGCCACCCGGTCCGCCGGGCTGGTCCCGCTCGTGATCGGCCTCGCGTCGGCCGCCGCGCTCACCGGAGCCGCGTACATCACGGTGGACAGCGCCTCCTGCGCGTCCCCGGCCCAGTACATCCGCCACGACAGCCACGTCGAGCTGGTCGGCGGCTGCGTGGACGGCGCGAACCTCCCGGCCGCGGGCACCCCGAAGTCCGGCGGCGTCGTGCACGGGAACTACAACCCCTGACCTGGCGGGTTACCCCGATGTGCCCCGGGAACAGGAAAGTGCCTTCTTCCGCGGGACCCGCCGGTCCCCGATGATCACCGGGTGACCACCGTTTACGAACCGGGCCGCGGCCCGGGACCCGCGAAGCCCACCGAAGACGCGCTGACCGAGCTGCTCGGCAGCCACAGTTTCGGCGCGCTGGCGACGGTCAACCGCGCCGGCTTCCCGCACTTGTCGACCGTCGCCTACGCGTGGGACCCCGGGGAGCGCGTCGTGCGGATCGGCTCGACGGCGGGCCGCGCGAAGGTCCGCCAGCTGGCTCGCGACCCGCACGCGTCGCTGTACGTCGGCAGCGACGACCACCTGGCCTTCGCCGTCGCGGAAGGCGTGGCCGAGGTCTCGCCCGTGAGCACCGAGCCGGGAGACGCGACCGGGCGGGCGCTGCTCGCGATGCAGGCGCCGTTCACCGATCCCGAAGAGGAAGCCGTGTTCCTGCGCAACATGGTCGAAGACCGCCGCGTGCTGATCACGCTCCGGGTGGAGCGCCTCTACGGCGGCGGTCTCGACGTCGGTGCTTGAGGGTCAGCCCAGTGCGGCCAGCAGGTCGGCCACCAGGTCGCGGCCGTCTTCGATGCCGACCGACAGGCGCAGCAGGTCCGCCGGGACCTGCAGCGTCGAGCCGGCCGTGCTCGCGTGGGTCATCTTGCCCGGGTGCTCGATCAGCGACTCGATGCCGCCCAGGGACTCGGCCAGGATGAACAGCTTCGTGCGGGACGCCACCTCCAGGGCCGCCGCCTCGCCGTCGGCGTGGCTGAACGACACCATCCCGCCGAAGCGGCGCATCTGCTTGGCGGCCGTCTCGTGGCCCGGGTGCTCCGGCAGGCCCGGGTAGTAGACCTTCGCCACCTTGGGGTGCTTGACCAGCGCCTGGACGATCAGCTCGGCGTTGTCGCTGTGCCGCTCCATGCGCAGGGCGAGGGTCTTGATGCCGCGCAGGGTCAGCCACGCGTCGAACGGCCCCGGCACCGCTCCCGCGGAGTTGCGCAGGAAGAAGAACTGCTCGCGCAGCTCGTCCTCGTTCGTGATGACCGCGCCGCCGACGACGTCGGAGTGGCCGCCGAGGTACTTCGTCGTCGAGTGCAGGACGATGTCCGCGCCCAGCGACAGCGGGTTCTGGAGGTACGGCGTCGCGAAGGTGTTGTCGACCACCAGGCGGGCGCCGGCGTCGTGCGCGACCCCGGCCAGCGCCGCGATGTCGGCGATGCCGAGCAGCGGGTTGGTCGGCGTCTCGCACCAGATCAGCTTGGTCTCGGGGCGGATGGCGGCGCGCACGTCGTCGAGGTCGGCCAGGTTCGCGACGGTGTGCTCGACACCCCACAGGCTGAGCACCTTGTCGATCAGGCGGAACGTGCCGCCGTACGCGTCGTTGCCGAGCACGAGGTGGTCACCGGGGCGCAGGGTACTGCGCAGCACCACGTCGGAGGCCGCCATGCCGGACGCGAAGGCCAGCGCGTGCCGGCCGCCT
Organism: Amycolatopsis sp. NPDC003865; assembly: GCF_053605345.1. NCBI lineage: Bacteria > Bacillati > Actinomycetota > Actinomycetes > Pseudonocardiales > Pseudonocardiaceae > Amycolatopsis > Amycolatopsis sp. NPDC003865. The sequence continues at coordinate 14,883 of NZ_JBSGJA010000020.1, forward strand.
TCCAGCGAGGCCAGCGCCTCCTCCAGCGCCGAGCGGGTCGGGTTCGCGGTGCGCGAGTACTCGTAGTCGCCCTCACGGGTCCCGCCCACGCCGTCCTGCGCGTAGGTCGAGGTCTGGTAGATCGGCACGATCACGGCGCCGGTGCGGGGGTCGGGCTTCTGACCGGCGTGGATCGCGCGAGTCTCGAATCCCAGTACGGAGTAGTCGTCCACCATGGGTAGAGCGTACGGCGGGGGCCGGACATTCCCGTCAGGTGGGATGGATCTCAGGGGTGCACCAGCGGGCGGCCGGGGCGGACGCGGCGAGCGCCAGGGTGACCAGCGCGGGCGGGACGACCAGGGCCAGCGCGGTCAGCCCGCCCATCGCCAGGTCGCCGGGGCCGCCGAAGGTGACCCCGGCGGCCGCGAGAGCCGCCGACGTCACCGTCGCGAGCAGCGCGGCCGAGCTCCCGGCGATGCAGCCGATCCGGCCCGCGTCCTGCCGCCGCAGGAGCAGGACACCACCGGGCAGCAGCGCCGACGCCAGCACCGCGTCGACGGCCGCGTGGATCGCGACGCGCCCGGCGTCTTCCGGGAACCGCAGCAGCGAGACGACGTCCAGGGCGAGCCCGGCCAGGTAGACCACCCCGCCGAGCAGGGCGAGCAGGGCGGCGGCGCGCGCCGTGCGGCCTTCGGTTCCGGTCACGGCTGCCGAGGATACCGATCACCGGGGGTGACCGGCGCGGGTCACCAGCTCCGGGTCGAGTAGGCCTCCTGGCTCGCCCACATCCCCAGCGTCGGCGTGCGGTAGCGCAGGTAGCGCAACGTCGGCGGCACGAACGCCAGGACCAGCACCAGCACGGCCAGCGCGGCGAGGCCCACCCGGTCGACCATCGCGAAGCCGCCGTGGGTGAACATCGCGTCGGCGAAGCGGGCCAGCGGGACGCCCACCGAGAGCGGCTCGGTCAGCAGCGCCCCGATGGCCAGCAGGGCACCGGCGCCGAGCAGGACCGCGCCCGCCGTCGCGCGGAAGAACGTCACCAAGGCGCCCAGCAGGAGCACCAGCCCGGCGCCGAGGTAGCCGGCCAGGTCGATCAGCACCCAGCCCGGCAGCGCGCCGAGACTGAATTCGGCGGGCATGTCGAGGTAGATCTTGACCGGCACGTATCCGGCGGCGACCGCGGCGGCCAATCCGAGAAGCCCGGCGAGAATCGCCGTTACGCCGGACGGCCTAGTCGATGAACGCGAACGTGAATGTGCCACCGGGTATCCGTGCGGACCGGTCACAACTCCCCCATCAGCTCCAGCGCGGGACTACGGCGTTCACCCTAGTGGGCAAAGGGGGAAATGACTCCGAAAGAGAACGGAATTCGGCCGGACGGCGGAACACAAGATCATTTTCCTGCGGTAGTGGCAGAAATGCTGTCACGCGATCACCGACAGTTGACGTATCGCGTATTGGTCCTCTTCGGACAATTGCGAATTCGGCTATAAATGCAGCGTGCCCCGGAGCCGAAAAGGCTCCGGGGCACGAGAAGGTGTACTAGTTCACCACTGCTGCGGCGGCTGGCCGGGCTGGCCCGGCTGGCCGAACCCGCCGCTCGGCGGACCCTGCTGCCCCGGCGGCTGGCCCCAGCCCTGCGGCGGCTGACCCGGCTGCTGCGGGTAGCCCTGCGGCGGCTGACCCGGCTGGCCGTACCCGCCCGGCTGCGGCGGCTGGCCCGGCTGCGGGAAGCCCCCGCTCGACGGCTGCGGGAACCCGCCGCTGGACGGGTTGGGCCCGCCCGGCTGGCCGTAGCCCGGAGGCTGGCCGTAGCCCTGCTGCTGGGGCGGCTGGCCGTAGCCACCCTGCTGCTGCCCGAACCCGCCCGGCTGGCCCGGCTGACCGAACCCGCCCGGCTGCTGCTGACCGCCGAAGCCCTGCGGCCCGCCGAAGCCCTGCGGGCCACCCGGCGCGGCGGCGCCGTCACCGAGGCCGACGAACTGCTGCGTCGCCGGGATGAGCCCGAGCACGCCCACGATGAGGATGAGGATGCCGAGGATCAGCGGCGGCAGCCCGATGCCGAACGTGTCCTTCTCCGACGCCGAGGCCTGCGCGAGCGTCTCGGCGTTCGGCGTCATGCCGATCTTGATCAGGAGCGCGAAGAGCGTGAGCAGCGCGCCGCCCGCGACGATCGCGATCGGGACGAACTTCTTGATCCCGCCGAGCTTGCCCACGAGCGCCAGCCCGACGCCACCGGCGAGGGAGATCAGCGCCCCCAGCAGGAGCATGATCACGTAGAACCAGAGGGTGCCCGGGCCGACGATGCCGGCCGCGTCGAGGACCTTGTCGATCGCCGCCTGGTCCGGGGCGAGGTCGAAGATCTTCGAGTAGTCGCTCGCGTCGCCCATGTAGCTGAACGAGATGATGAGCGCGACCAGGGCCAGCAGGGCGACCACGCCACCGGCGATGTAGCCGAAGAGGCCGTTGCCCGCGGCCGACGGGCCGCCGAACTGCGGCGGCTGACCGCCGAAGCCGGGCTGCTGGGGGCCGCCGAAGCCGGGACCGCCGAAGCCCTGCGGCGGCTGGCCCGGCTGGCCGTACCCGCCGGGCTGCTGCCCGAACCCGCCCGGCTGACCGTGCTGCCCCTGCTGACCGGGCTGGCCGTAGCCGCCCGGCTGCTGGCCGAACGCCGCGGCCGGGTTGTCGGCCGCGCTCGGCGGCGGGGTGTACGGGATCGCCGGCGGCGGCTGGGAGCCCGGGGGCACCAGCTGCGTGGAGTCCGCGACCGGGGCGTCGCCGCCGCCGACCGGGTTCACCATCTGGGTCGCGTTCGCGTCGACCGGGGGCATCGCCTGGGTCGCGCCCGCCCCGCCCTCACCCGGCTGAGCAGGCTGGACGACCTGCGTCGGCTCCGGCGTCTCCCCGAACGGGGAGCCGCCCTGGGGCTGGGCGGGCTGGACGACCTGGGTCGGTTCCGGGCTGCCGAACGGGTCCTGCTGCGGCTGGGGGCCACTCGGCGGGCCTTGAGGTGGCTGGCCGCCACCCCACGGCTGGTTCGGTGGCTGCGGTGCACTCATGTGGGTCTTGAACCCCCTTGACGAGGACGCGAAAGTTTTGTACTCGCGCTCACGCTATCGGATCACCCGGCGAGGCGCTCGTAACGCCCCTGCCGGGTCGACCGATTAAGACCCTTCTCAGCTGTTGTTCAGCGCCCGGCCAGGAAGCCCAGGAGGTCGTGCCGGGTGACGACCCCGGCGGGCTTGCCGTCGATCAGCACGAGCGCCCCGTCGGCGCCCTCGAGCGCCGTCATCGCGGCGCCGACCTGCTCGCCGCCGCCGATCGTGGGCAGCGGCGGCGACATGTGCCCCTCGAGCCGGTCGGCCAGCTGCGCCTTGCCGGTGAACAGCGCGTCGAGCAGGTCGCGCTCGTTGACCGCGCCGACGACCTCGGCGGCCATCACCGGCGGCTCCGCGCTGACCACGGGCATCTGGCTGACGTCGAACTCCGACAGGATCGCGATGGCTTCGGCGACGGTCTCGTTCGGGTGCGTGTGCACCAGGGCCGGCAGGTGCCCGCTCTTCTTCGTGAGCACGTCGGCGACCGTCGCGCCCGAGGAGTCGGGCGGCAGGAAGCCGTAGGAGGACATCCAGGTGTCGTTGAAGACCTTCGTCAGGTATCCGCGGCCGCCGTCGGGCAGCAGCACGACCACGACGTCGTCCTCGGTGAGCCGCTCGGCGAGCTTCAGCGCGGCGGCGACGGCCATCCCGCAGGAGCCGCCGACGAGCAGGCCTTCTTCGAGCGCGAGCCGCCGGGTGACCTGGAAGGAGTCGGCGTCGGAGACCGGGATGATCTCGTCGGCGATATCGCGGTCGTAGGTGTCCGGCCAGAAGTCCTCGCCGACGCCTTCGACCAGGTACGGCCGGCCGCTGCCGCCGGAGTAGACCGAACCCTCCGGGTCGGCGCCGACCACCTGCACGCGGCCGTCGCTGACCTCCTTGAGGTACTTGCCGGTGCCCGAGATGGTGCCGCCGGTGCCGACGCCCGCGACGAAGTGCGTGATCTTGCCGTCGGTCTGCTTCCACAGCTCCGGGCCGGTGGAGAGGTAGTGGCTCTCGGGGTTCTGCGGGTTGGCGTACTGGTTGGGCTTCCAGGCGCCGTCGATCTCGCGGACCAGGCGGTCGGAGACGTTGTAGTAGGAGTCCGGGTGCTCGGGCGCGACCGCCGTCGGGCACACGACGACGCGGGCGCCGTACGCCTTGAGCACGTTGCGCTTGTCCTCGCTGACCTTGTCCGGGCAGACGAACACGCACTGGTAGCCCTTGCGCTGGGCGACCATGGCCAGGCCGACGCCGGTGTTGCCGGACGTCGGTTCCACGATCGTGCCGCCGGGGCGCAGCTCGCCGGAGCGCTCCGCCGCTTCGATCATGCGCAGCGCGATGCGGTCCTTGACCGAGCCACCCGGGTTCAGGTACTCGACCTTGGCCAGCACGAGCGGCTTGAGCCCCTTGGTCAACGAGTTCAGCTTGACCAGCGGGGTGTTGCCCACGAGGTCTGCGATGTGCTCTGCGTACTCCACGAGCGCCAGCCTAAACGGCGCACCGGTGGAGTTGTCCACTCGTGCGCCGGCGGTCTCCGGGTGCGCGTCGGGCTCGCCGGGTCCGCGTCAGCGAGGTCGGGCCATCCGGCGAAGACCGCGGGCGGCCACCAAGCCGCTCGTCTACACCGGTACCGGCCCGAGGGCCGCTGCACGCTGAGCCGTCGTCCCGTCCCGGAGGTCCCGCCCGGCGTCGACCGTGGTGCGGCACCCCATCCGAGGAGTCCGGCACGCCGTGGAGGCGGCCCGTCCGGTCATCATCGCCAGTTCACCTCCCGTGTCGGAATTGGCGACCCTGTCATCGGTGCGACGATTCTATCGGCGCGCCGGTTGCCCCGGTTCGTCCTTTCGTGTCAATTGTGATCTGCCCGCGCCACTGCGTTCTTCCCAGCCTTCCGGCCAGGTGCGGGGGAACCCCGGTTCGGCCTCGGCACCGGCGAGCCGGGCGGCGGACTTCGTCCCGAAATCGGCCGGACCTGCGAAAACGGCGCCGTTGAACGTCTCGCACCCGGCACCGAATTCGGCCCCGCGAAAATCGACGCGGTTTTTGAACATCGCCTGGTTGAAGTCGGCTTTGCTGCGGAATCTGCTGCCGCGGAAGGACGTCAGCTCGGAGAACGTGGCGCCGTAGCAGGTGATCGACCGGATCGCGCAGTGCGTGAGAGTCAGCCCGACCAGCCGCGCCCCGGAGAAGTCGAGGTCGATGTCCGGCCAGTAGTCGCCGTTCGGCTGCTCGGGCTTGCCGGGGCGCAAGTGCAGCATGAGGATGCGCTGCGCGGTCTTGCGGACCTGCAGCTCCTCCGCGTCCTCGGTGCGGTTTTCGAACGGCATCCGCAGGTAGGCGCAGAGGACGTTGACGATCGTCTGCCGGTGTTCGGGGTACCCGCCGGCGAGCCGTTCGAGCGAGTACAGCCCGGCGAGGCGGACCGGCGCCTTGTCGCTGCCGAGCTGGTCGGCGGCCTTGCCGTAGATCTCGGTGATCCGCCGCTCGGTGGCGTCGTGGTCCTTCTGCGCGAGGTCGAGCTCGGCCGACCGCTGCCGCCGCGCGGCGAGCAGCAGGGCGGCGGCGCCCCCGGTGCCGACGACGATGTTGGCGGCGGTCTTGAGGGCGTCCAGCCGGGCGGAGTCCTCCGGGCGGCCGCCGCCCAGCAGGGTCAGCAGGAGGGTGGCCGCGACGGCGGCGACCACCAGCAGCCCGGCGCCCCACAGCAGGATCGTCCTCGTCCGCAGCACCCGCGTCTCGGTCCCCACCCGGGTGATCCTGCCAGCCCGCTGTTGCGTTGGTCGCGTTCGGCTTTGCCGGGGACGTGGTTCACGGCACACTGATGAGCAACCGCTTAGCTCGCGATACGAGGATGTGTCACGTCATGCCTGAAGCCGTCATCGTCTCCACCGCTCGTTCGCCGATCGGCCGCGCCGGGAAGGGCTCGCTGGTCGGCATGCGGCCCGACGACCTGACCGTGCAGATGGTCCAGGCGGCACTGGCCAAGGTGCCGCAGCTCGACCCCGCCGACATCGACGACCTGATGCTGGGCTGCGGCCTGCCGGGCGGCGAGTCCGGGTTCAACATGGGCCGCGCGGTCGCCGTCGAGCTGGGCTACGACCACCTGCCCGGCTGCACCATCACGCGCTACTGCTCGTCCAGCCTGCAGACCACCCGGATGGCGTTCCACGCGATCAAGGCCGGCGAGGGCGACGTCTTCATCTCGGCCGGCGTCGAGACCGTCTCGCGGTTCGCCAAGGGCAGCTCGGACTCGTGGCCGGACACGCACAACCCGCTGTTCGCCGACGCGGAGAAGCGCACCGCGGCGACGGCCGAGTCGGGCACCGACAGCTGGACGGACCCGCGCGGCGACGGCCTGGTGCCGGACGTCTACATCGCGATGGGCCAGACCGCGGAGAACCTGGCGCGACTGAAGGGCGTCACGCGCGAGGAGATGGACGAGTTCGGCGTCCGCTCGCAGAACCTGGCCGAGAAGGCCATCGCGGACGGCTTCTGGGCCAAGGACATCACCCCGGTGACGCTCCCGGACGGCACGGTCGTCTCGAAGGACGACGGCCCGCGCGCGGGTGTGACCCTCGAGGGCGTTTCGGGTCTGAAGCCGGTGTTCCGCCCGGACGGCCGCGTGACGGCGGGCAACTGCTGCGCGCTCAACGACGGCGCGGCGGCGCTGGTGATCATGTCCGACACGAAGGCGCGCGAGCTGGGCCTGACGCCGCTGGCCCGCATCGTGTCGACGGGCGTGACGGGCCTGTCGCCGGAGATCATGGGCTACGGGCCGGTGGAGGCGTCCAAGCAGGCGCTGTCGCGGGCGGGCCTGTCGATCGGCGACATCGACCTGGTGGAGATCAACGAGGCGTTCGCGGCGCAGGTGATCCCGTCGTACCGCGACCTGGGCATCGACCTGGACCGCCTGAACGTCAACGGCGGCGCGATCGCGGTGGGCCACCCGTTCGGCATGACGGGCGCGCGCATCACGTCGACGCTGATCAACTCCCTGCAGCACCACGACAAGCAGTTCGGCCTCGAGACGATGTGCGTCGGCGGCGGCCAGGGCATGGCGCTGGTCATCGAGCGCCTCTCCTGACGCTGTGACGCGGAGAAGGCCGCCACCGGGGTTCCGGTGGCGGCCTTCTCGCGTTCCGGGTCAGCTGCCGCCGCGCTCCCCTCGCTTCAGCTGAGGGAGCCAGTACTCGGGGGGCTGCGGATCCCCGGCGACGGGCACCTCATCTTCCGAATCGAGAAGCCTCGGCGCCGGGGGTCGAAGAGGCGGCATCGCCAAGGCTGCGCGGGTGCGGCGGACCGCGACCGGCGGGAGCTTCTCGAACATCGGGATGTTCAGTAACAGCGGGAAGCCATTCGGGGCGAACTTCAAGTCCCACGTCCGGCTGACGACCTGGCAGTGATCAATCATCTCGAACATGGCAGTCACCGCGTTTTCCCCTGTCGGATCGACCGCCAGCCACAACAGCCTGTCCCCCGGACGGAGACGTTCGCGGCCGTTGATCACTCCCGCCGGGGCGGTCCCGGCCCGGTCGAGAAACGGGACCGGGTCCTCAGTGGCGCCCTGATCGTCGTCACTGAGTCCCGCGACAGCGCCGACGTTGTCCGTGCCCATCAGTTCGAGGCTGTCGCCGTCGGCGTGCGCTTGCCAGAAGTCGTGCGGATGGAACGGTCTCGACAGCAAGGGATCCAACATGGCCAGCACCACGAAGATCTCACCGGCCTTCGTGGCGAGCGTCATCCGGTCGCCCGCGCCGACGGTGTGAACCTCGTCCGACGCCCACGCATCGATCCCGTCCACCAGCGTAAGTCCTTCGCGGATCGTCTCGATGGCGACTTCGACGGGAACCTCGAAGAACTCGCGGCGCGGGTTGAGCCGGAACTCGGCGAGCGCGTCGTGCGCGAACCGCTCCAATTCCCGCGGACGGCACGTCGCCGCCCGGAATTCGACCGTGAAGGGTTCGGGCAAGCCGGAGCCCGACAGCTCCTTGGCCCGGTCTTCCGCGAGCCGGTCGGTGAACCCGATCTTCACCACGCCCGGATCACGCGGGTTGCGCAGCACGTAGACAAACCCGAACGACCACGGTTTCACGGTCTTCGCCACCGGCTCAGTGGACCATCGCCGGCGGGGCCACCTCGTCGCCTTCCGAGGGGGCCGGCGCCGCCGGCTTGGTCTTCGGCAGGAACAGCGCCGGGACCACGCACAGCACCACCAGCACCAGTGACCACACGAACGTCGTCGAGAAGGCGTCCGCCGCCAAGCCCGTCGCCGCCGCGTGGGACTGGGGGTTCAGGATCGCCGCCGTCGCCGCCAGCTGGCCCTGGGCCGTCGGGACGCCGAACTTGCCCGCCAGCAGCGCCGCCAGGATCGTGGCCATCACCGCCGAGCCGATCGCGCCCGCCGTCTGCTGGACGATGTTCGTCGCCGTCGAGGCGCGGGCCATGTCCTTCGGCTGCAGCGTCTGCAGCGCCGACGTCGTGATCGGCATCATCGTGCAGCCCATGCCCAGGCCCATCACGAACAGCGCCGACAGCAGCGTCCAGTACGGCGTGGTCGCCGTGACCTGGGTCAGCACCGCCATCGCGCCGATGATCAGCACCATGCCCGGCAGCACGATCCTGCGCGCGCCGACCTTGTCGGCCAGCCTGCCGGTGATCGGCATCGTGATCATCGCGCCGATGCCCTGCGGGGCCAGCAAGAGCCCGGCGTGCAGCGTCGTCTCGCCGCGCACCAGCAGGAAGTACGTCGGCAGCAGCATCATCCCGCCGAGGAACGCGACGAAGAACAGCGACATCGTCACCATCGCCACCGTGAACGACCGGTTCTTGAACAGCCGCAGGTCCACCAGGGGGTTCGCCACGCGCAGCGCGCGCAGGACGAACGCCACCAGCAGCGCCAGCCCGGCCAGCGCCGGCAGCCACACCTCGACGGCGCCGACCCCGCCGGCCGACGGGATCTTCGAGACGCCGAAGATCAGCGCCGCCAGCCCCGGCGACACCATCAGCATGCCCAGGAAGTCGAAGCGCGACGCCGTCTCGGGCTCGTCCTTCGGCAGCAGCCGCCAAGCCAGCAGCAGCGTGACGACGCCGATCGGGACGTTGATGAAGAAGATCCAGCGCCAGCTCACCGCGTCGACCAGCCAGCCGCCGAGGATCGGGCCGCCGATCGGGCCGAGCAGCATCGGCACGCCCAGCACCGCCATCACCCGGCCGAGCCGCTGCGGGCCCGCCGTGCGGGTCAGGATCGTCATCCCGCACGGCATCAGCATGCCGCCGCCGAAGCCCTGCAGGACGCGGAAGACGATCAGCGTTTCGATGTTCCACGCCGCGCCCGCGAGCATCGAGCCCGCCAGGAACAGCACGATCGCGAGCATGTAGAGCCGCTTGGTGCCGAAGCGGTCGGACGCCCAGCCGGTGACCGGGATCACGGTGGCCAGCGCCAGCAGGTAGCCGGTGGCGACCCACTGGATGACGTCGAACGAGGTCGAGAACTCGATCGTCAGCTTCTGCAGCGCGACGTTGACGACCGTGGTGTCCAGGATCGCCATGATGGCGCCGAGCACCACCACGGACGCCACTTTCAGGACACCGGCGTCGAGCGCGTCACCGTTCGGCGCCGAGCCGGTTCTTTGCGTAGCCATCAGGAGATTTCCCCCAGTTTCGTCGATTCGTCCGCGACGATACCGGGGGCCTCCGACAAAAAGCCCGTCAGCAGATGCTGTCGGTCGGCACCGGGTTCGCCAGCCCGAACAGCGGCCGCAGCTTCAGCCCCACCCACGTGCCGCCGAGCGCGAACACGCCCCACAGCCAGCCGTGCAGGCTGCCGGTCGAGATCCCGCCGAGGTACGCGCCGATGTTGCAGCCGCCCGCCATCCGCGCGCCGACGCCCATCAGGACGCCGCCGAGGAGCGCGGCCACCGCGGTGCGCCACGGGATCGAGCTGTGGATCTTCCACGCGCCCGCGGCCGCGGCGGCCACCGCCGCGCCGATCATGATCCCGATGTCGGTCAGGCTGTTCTTGTCCGTCCAGATCGGCCCGGCCAGCGACGTCGCGTTGGCTTTCTGCCGCCAGAACTCCCACGACTCCGGGTGCAGCCCGAACACCTGCAGGATCTTGGCGCCCCACAAGGAGAACGCGCTCGTCACACCCCAGATCCCGCCGGACACCAGGAACACCGCGCCGGCCAGCACGCCCAGCACGACCGCGCCGACGAGGACCGGCCAGGAGCCGCGGAAGATCCGCGCGAGGCCGTGCGCGGTCGGCACGACGTCCACCGGCGGCGGCGTGCGGCGGCGCTGCACTGCGCGGGTGACCAGCACGATCCCGGCCAGCACGGCGATCGTGATCGCCCACGAGCCGAACCAGCCGACGTGGTCGGCCAGCAGCACGCCGGGGAAGGCCGGCCAGCCGTTCAGCAGCGGGTACGCCCAGGTGTAGAGCACGGACCCGGTGATGAACCCGCCGAGTGTCAGCACGATCGTCGACTGCCCGGACCCGACCGCGAAGAGCGTGCCGGACGCGCACGCGCCGCCGAGCTGCATGCCGATCGCGAACAGCGTCGCGCCGACGAAGAGGGCGAGCCCGAGCGGGCTGGCCGTCGGCGCCGGCTTGCTGCCGAACAGCCCGGTGCCGGTGCCCGCGATCAGCGCGATCACCGTGGCGGCGGTGCCGAGCAGCAGCGTGTGGGCGCGCAGGCCCTGGCCGTTGCCGACGGCGATCAGCTGCCGCCACGCCGAGGTGAAGCCGAAGCGCGAGTGGAACAGCGCGAGCCCGAGGCCCAGGCCGAGCAGCAGCAGGACGCCGGACTTGGCGCCGTGGCCGGCCCAGACGTACCAGGTCAGGCCGGCCGCGAGAACGCCCGCCACGGCCAGCGGGACCACGCGGACGGGCTCCTCCGGCTTCGGCACGGGCGCGGCGCAGGAGGTGGGGAAGTCGAGGAACTTCTTTTCACCGGCAGGGGATTCGGTCGTCGCCACCAGTACTCCAGGCTCGGCGGGCAGGACGACTCAAGTTAGGTCCGGTGATCGATTTTCCGCAGCTCGTCGCACAGTGTGGGAAACGAAGAAGGCCTCCTCGCGAAGCGCGCGAGGAGGCCTTTCGACGAGGCCGGCTAGTTCGTCTTGACGCACATCGTCGTCGCCGGCTGCGGGTAGATCGCGACGCGGGTGGCTTCGGTGCCCTCGCAGACGCTCTCGCTCGCCTGGCCTTCGACGACCTTCACGAGCTCGGCGTCCTTGCTCGGGTCGGTGCACGCGACCTTCTGGTAGCCCTTGGTCTGCGACGAGAAGTTCGCCAGGCAGTCGCCCTGCTTGGCGTTGATCATCAGGCACAGCTTGTACGAGCTGCGGCCGCTGACCGAGTACGTGTCGTAGCCGGACTCGGAACCGCCGGGGCATTCGTCGCTCGCCTTGTCGAGCTTCGCGGCGATCTTGACGTTCGCCTTCGGGTCGCCGCAGTCGGCCTTCGCCGGGTCGTCGCCGCCACGGGTGAACTCGGTGATCGACAGGCAGTCACCGACGTTGGAGCTGGCCGGCGAGCTGTTGAACGACACGATCCCGACGACGATGGCCACGATCACGACGACGCCGAGGACGCCGAACTTGATGATGGCGCCGGTCTTCGACTTCTTGGGCACCGGCGGCGCGGGCGGGAACTGGCCGCCCTGGAACTGGCCGGGCTGACCGGGCGGCGGCGGGTACTGGCCGGGCGGCGGGCCGTACTGGCCGCCCTGCGGCGGGGTGCCCGGCGCGGCGCCGAACTGGCCCTGCTGGCCGTACTGCTGCGGCTGACCGCCCGGAGGCGGCCCGTAGGGATCGGGCTGACCCACCGGCTGCTGGCCCCCGGGGGCCGGAGGGGGAACGCTCACTGTGCACCTCACACATGTGAAATGAAGAACCGACCGGCACATCCAACACGCAGGGTGAGCACGGCCCGCAGCGGGGTCCCCGAATGCACGAATTACCCACAGAAAAGGCGCCCCGCCGATTACGGAGCGCCTTCACTGCGAGACGGTGCGCCAGATTACTCGCGGAGGTACGACAGCAGCCGCAGGATCTCCAGGTACAGCCACACCAGCGTCGTCATCAGACCGAACGCGGTGTACCAGGCCCACTTCGACGGCATGCCCTCGCGGATCATCCGGTCGGCCTGGTCGAAGTCGAGCAGGAAGCTGAACGCCGCGATGCCGATGCAGACGATGCTGAACACGATGGCGAGCGGGCCGCCGTCGCGCAGCGGGTTGAAGCCGAAGAACAGCGAGCTGATCAGGTTGAACAGCATCAGGATCGCGACGCCGACGACGGCACCGACGATCCACTTGGTCAGCTTCGGCGTCACCTTGACCGCGCCGGTCTTGTAGACGACCAGCATGCCGATGAAGACACCGGCGGTGCCGATGATCGCCTGCAGCGCGATGCCCGGGTAGACGACCTCGAACACGCCGCTGAGCGCGCCGAGGAAGAGCCCTTCGGCCGCCGAGTAGACCAGCGTCAGCGGGCCGCTCGGCTTCTGCCGGAAGATGATCACGAGGGAGATGACGAGCCCGACGACGAGGCCGCCGAGCATGGCGCCGATCAGGGCGCCGGACAGCCTGCCGGTCTCGGCGAGCTGACTCTGGGCCCAGATGCCGGTGACGATGCCGGCGAGCAGCGCGACGCCCAGGCTCATGCCGGTCTTGACGACGACGTCGTCGACCGTCATCGGGCGGTCGCCCTCACCGGACCGGGTCTGCCCGGGGCCGTACCCGGGCACGCCACCCTGGGGCTGGTTGAAGCCCACCGGGGGCCCGTACTGGCCGTAAGTCTGCGTTCCGCCGTGCGGCAGGTTGCGGAACGCCGGGTTGCTACTGGAACGCACCTGATCCTCCTGGATCTGCTGCTTCGTGGATCGACGCTGCATCGGGTTCAACGACCGCCGGGAGCGAGCGGTTCCCGTCGAGTAAAGACGACTTTACTCGACGGCGGGCTCCTGGCCTCGGTGGACACCGTATGCGACGGAGATCACGACCGTTCGGCGACAGCCACCCGAAGAGCGGTAGACACCCCCGCCCCTTCCGAGTGACCCTCACCTGGCGTGCCCGGATGCTCACCGTGCGCGCGTCGGGGACTTGATCAATCACGTGACCTGCGGAGACGCGGCGCTACCGAACCGCGTCCGACGAAGGAGCCTGCACACCATGAGGTGGTCGACACGTCCCCGCGCGGGCGTCCGCGCACTCACCGGCCTGGTCGCCGCGGCCCTGCTGGGCGCGCTCTCCGTGACCGTCGCGGCTCCGGTCGCCTCGGCCGCGAAGCAGGAGGGCATCGGCTACCGCACCAAGGACCCGCAGAAGATGACGCCGCTGCCGCACACCGGCAACTGGCTGGGCTCCTACATCGTCGGCGGGCAGCAGGTCTTCTGCGTGAGCTTCCAGCTCAAGGCGCCGGACTCCGACGAGAAGTACCGGCCGGGCGACCAACTGCTGACAAAGTGGGGCACGAAGCTCCCGGCCGACCAGGCGGCGAGCATCTCGTACCTGCTCCTGCGCTACGGCGACACCAAGAAGCCGGACGAGGCCGCCGCGCTGGCGCACCTGCTGCACTCGTGGACGGCGGCCCCGCGCACGCCCGCGGACCTCGACCCGGCGCTGACCTACGACAAGATCGGCTACGACGCGCCGTTCCACCTGCAGCAGCTGCGGGAGCACCCGGACGCCGTGGCGGCGATCGACCGGTTGCGGACCGAGGCCGAGGCGAACCGCGGCCCGTGGACGGCGTCGGTGACCACGCCGAAGGAGCCGCAGTACCCCGGCGAGCCCGCCGAATGGACCGTCACGGTGAAGAACGCCAAGGGCAAGGGCGTTCCCGGCGTCCCGGTGAAGCTGGTGGCGACCGCCGCGACCCTCGGCGGCGGGGAACCGGCCGCGGGGAACGCGAGCCCGCAGGCCGCGGCGAAGGACGTCACGCTCGACACGGGCGCGGACGGGACCGTGAAGGTCAAGCTGACCCCGACCGGCGAGCAGCCGAAGCTGGTGGCGTCGCTGGCCGCGCCGGCCGACCGGCCCTACGTGCGGGTGCCGGTCGACACCGAGAAGCAGCGCGTCGTCTCGACCGGCGGTGAGAAGGAGCTGACGGCGCAGGGCGTGGTCAGCGTCGCGAAGCCGGGCAAGGTCCAGGTGACCAAGACGGACGCGAACACCGGCAAGGGCGTCGGCGGCGCGGTCCTGCGGATCACGGGCAAGGACAAGACGACGGCCGCGCTCGGCCAGGACGGCAAGCCGCTCACCGGCGCCGACGGCAAGCCGGTGGTCGTCACGACGGACGGGACGACGGGCGGCGTGACGGTCGACGGTCTGCGAGCGCCGCAGGAGATCTGCGTCGTGGAGGCCGGGCCACCGCCGGGCTACACGAACGCGTACGACCCGAAGAACCCGCCGTCGGCGTGCGGAACGGTGAAGCCGGGCGAGACGCTGGCGTTGACGGTGGTGAACAAGCCGAACGAGGTGCCGCGCGCGATCCCGGCGGGTGACGCGCCGGTCGTCCAGGCGCGGGGCGCGGTCGAGACGAGCTACTCGGCGGCGGGGCTGACGGGGCTCGGGGTGCTGGTGCTGGTGGGCGCCGGGCTGGCCGCCTTCGCCGCGCGGCGGGCCTCGCGCAGGTAGGCGAGATGGCACGCACCAAGGGAGAGGGCTGGTCGCCGGAAGACGACGGGACGCTCTACCGGCCCGGCGGAGCTCCGAGCACCGGCCGGCGGGCGAGCGGCACGGGCGGCTGGTTCGAGCCGAGCCCGGCCGGGCCGACCGGCGACCGGGCCGGAGCGACCTCAGGCCCAGCCGGCCGCAGGGCCGAACCGGCCCCGGGCACGACCGGCAACAGCGGCCACGCCGGAGCCGGCCCGGCTTGGCCGGCGAGCGACCACGCAGGCCGCACAACCGACAGGACCGCCGGCCAACCCGCGGCGGCCGCCGGCTGGACCACGGACGACACCTGGGCCGGCTGGGGCGAGGCGGATCCCGGCGGCGAATGGGCGCCCCGGAAACCCAAGCGCGGGCGGCTGCTCGCCGGCTTCGCGCTCGGCGTGGCCACCGTCCTCGCCGTCCAATTCGGTGGCACCGTGGTCACCTCGCCACCCGTAGCCGTCGTGGCCGGGACCGCGCTGCCCGCCGCCGGTGCCGCCGCTCCGGCGGCCCGTCCGGCCCCCGCCACACCCGCACCGCCGCCGCCCGCGCCGGCGACCACCAGTGCCGCCCCCGCGGCCGCGCGGACCTCCGCCCCACCACCGCCACCGCCTCAGCGGCCCGGCACCGTCCGGCTCCCCGCCGGCGGCACGGCGTCCCTCGTCCGCAAGGACCTCGGCCCCGGCGGGGAGCTCCCGATCCCCGCCGACCTGCGCCAGGCGACCTGGTGGGGCGCCGAACTGGACGCCGCCGGTGGAGCGAGCGTCTTCGCCGGGCACGTCAACTGGCGGGGCGCCACCGGCCCGTTCGCCGAGCTGTGGTCCGCGCGGATCGGCGGCGAAGTGACCATTGTGGACAGTGCGGGAAAGACCTGGCGCTACCGGATCTCGCAGCTGGTCACCGTGCACAAGGACGACCTGCCCGCCCGCGCCGACGACCTCTTCGGCCAGTCCGGCCCGCACCGCGTCGTGCTGGTGACGTGCGGTGGCCGCTGGGTCGGCGGCTCGGACGGCTACGAGGAGAACCGCGTCGTCGTCGCGGACCCCGAATAAGTTACTCGTGGGTAACATCACGTTTCGGCACGGTGGTCAGTGGCGTCGCCATGCAGCAGAATGCCCAGGGTCAGGCGAGCGCGGTGAGAGGTGTGAAGACGATGGCGACGTTCTTGGTGACCGGGGCGACCGGACTGATCGGGCGCCAGTTCACCCGGCTGCTGCTCTCCCGTCCCGACGACGACCGCGTCGCGCTGGTGGTCCGCGCGTCGAGCAAGGCCAAGCTGGCCGCACTGGTCGACCAGTGGCCGCACTCCGACCGCGTCACGCTCGTCACCGGCGACCTCGGCGAGCCGCTGCTCGGCGTGTCCGAAGCGGACCGCGAAAAGCTGCGCGGCGGCGTCGACCACGTCGTCCACCTGGCCGCGCTCTACGACCTCACCGCCGACGACGAAGCGAGCGTCAAGGCCAATGTGGACGGTACGCGCGCGGTCGTCGACCTCGCCGCCGACCTGCGCGCCGGCTGCCTGCACCACGTCTCCTCGGTGGCCGTCGCGGGCGACCACGAAGGCGTCTTCACCGAGGAGATGTTCGACGCCGGGCAGCGGCTCGTCACGCCGTACCACCGGACCAAGTTCGAGGCCGAGAAGATCGTCCGCGAGCAGGACCAGGTGCCGTGGCGGGTGTACCGGCCCGCCGTCGTCGTCGGGCACTCCGAGACCGGCGAAATGGACAAGATCGACGGCCCGTACTACCTCTTCCCGGCGATCAACCGGCTGGCCGGGCTGCCCGACGTGCTGCCGATCGTCGGCCCGGACCTCGGCGACACCAACATCGTGCCGGTCGACTACGTCGCCAAGGCCCTGCTGGAGCTGGTCGTCAAGCCCGGGCTCGACGGCCACGCGTTCCACCTGGTCAACCCCGAGCCGCAGCCGGTCGTCTCGGTCTACAACGCCTTCGCGAAGGCCGCGGGCGCGCCGACGATCACGGCGCAGCTCGGGGAAGGGCTTTCCAAGCGGATCGTCGGGCTGGTCAAGCTGACCGAGCACATCCCCGGCGTCACCATCGCCCGCGACGCCGTGATGGAGCGCTTCGGCATCCCGCCGGTGCTGCTGGAGACGATGGCGTTCCCGTCGGTGTTCTCCTCGGCCGAGACGCGCAAGGCGCTCGCCGGCAGCGTGGAGGTGCCGCGGCTGGAGGAGTACGCGCCGACGCTGTGGCGCTTCTGGCGCGAGCACCTCGACCCGTTCCGCGCGCGCAAGCACGGCCCGCGCGGCGAGCTGGACGGCCGCCGCGTGATCATCACCGGCGCGTCGTCGGGCATCGGGCGCGCGACGGCGCTGAAGGTCGCCGCGGCGGGCGGGGTCCCGCTGCTCGTAGCGCGCCGCCAGCACGAGCTGGAAGAGGTCCGCGACGAGATCGTCGCCGCCGGCGGCACGGCGTCGGTGTACCCGGCCGACCTGACCGACGAGGACTCGGTGCACAAGGCCGTCGACGCGATGCTGGCCGAGCACGGCCGGATCGACATGCTGGTCAACAACGCCGGCCGGTCGATCCGCCGCTCGATCAAGCTGTCGTACGACCGGATGCACGACTACGAGCGCGCGATGGCCATCAACTACTTCGGCGCGGTCCGGCTGATCCTCGCGGTGCTGCCGCACATGTCGGAGCGCAAGTTCGGGCACATCGTGAACGTGTCGTCGATCGGCGTCCAGGGCATCGCGCCGCGCTTCTCGGCGTACGCGGCGTCGAAGGCGGCGCTGGACTACTTCTCGCGGATCGCGGCGACCGAGACGCACGGCGACGGGATCACGTTCACCACGATCCACATGCCGCTGGTGCGCACGCCCATGATCCGCCCGACCAAGATCTACGACGCGTTCCCGACGAAGTCGCCGGAGCAGGCCGCGGACATGGTGATGAAGGCGCTGGTCGAGCGGCCCAAACACATCGGCACCCCGGCGGGGCAGGCGATCGGGCTGGCCTACACGCTCACGCCGGGCCTCACCGACGCCGTCGCGTACCAGGGTTTCCGGATCTTCCCGGATTCGACCGCGGCGGGCGGTTCGGGCGAGCTGAAGATCGGGCGTGGCGAGAAACACCTCTCGCGCGCGGCGATGGCGCTGGCCCGGCTTTCGCGGGGCTTCCACTGGTAACTGAGCGTTTCGTGGGTGGGGCCGTTCCGGCGACACGGCGACACGTGTTGGTGATTCGTTAAGCCGGACGGCGGAAGCGGACGGTCCCCGGGTACGGTCGGGCCCATGGTTCCTGAGCGCGACCCCGCCGCAACCGCCCTCAACGGCCTTCTCCCCCTTCGCCGCGAGTACACACAGGCTTGGCACGGCTTCGACCGCAACGAGGTCCGGCAGTACCTGGACCACGTCGAAGCCCAGCTGCGCCGCGTGCTCAGCGAGCGCGACGCCGCCGTGGCGCAGGCCGCCGCGGCGACCCGCGAGGCCGAAACGGTCCGGTCGCAGGTAGCGGCGCTCGAAGCGCGCATCGAGGAGCTGAAGAAGCCGCCGGAGCGCCTCGAGGACCTCGACGAGCGGATGCAGCGGACGGTCACGCTCGCGCAGGCCCGCGCGGACGAGATCATCAAGCGCGCCGAGGCCGCCGCGGAGAAGACGTGGGCGGGCTCGACCGAAGCGTCGACGAAGCTGCGTGAGCGGTACACGAAGCTGGTCGCGGAGCTGGACAAGCAGGCCGACCTGCTGCACTCGGAGCACGAGAACGCGCTCGCCGAGACCCGCGCCGAGGTGCAGCGGCTGACCGTCGA
Source organism: Amycolatopsis sp. NPDC003865 (assembly GCF_053605345.1). Lineage (NCBI taxonomy): Bacteria > Bacillati > Actinomycetota > Actinomycetes > Pseudonocardiales > Pseudonocardiaceae > Amycolatopsis > Amycolatopsis sp. NPDC003865. Next base: position 33,364 of record NZ_JBSGJA010000020.1, read on the forward strand.
GGCGGCCCAGCGGCGCGAGCTGCTGGACAACGAGGCGGAGCGGAAGCGGCGGAAGCTCGAGCGCGAGTTCGAGGCGTCCCAGGCGGCCCAGAAGGCGGCGCTGGAGAAGCACGTCGCGGACCAGCGCACGGCGAGCAAGAACCAGGCCGAGCGCCGGCTCGCGGAGGCGACGGCCGAAGCCAAGCGGCGGCTGGACGAGGCCACGGCGGAGGCCCGGCGCCGGCTCGACGAGGCGACCACCCAGGCGGCCCAGCGCACGACGGCGGCGAACCGCAAGGTCGAGCGCCTGGCGGAGATCCGCGAGCAGGCGCGCAAGAGCCTGGCGATGGCGGAGGACATCCTCAACCGCAGCGAGACACAGCTGGCGACGCTGCCGGAGGAGGCGGTGATCCCGCAGGCGTCGAAGCTGGTGGGCGGCGACTCGGAGTCCCCGGACTCCGCGACGACGCCGTCGGCCCCGGTGGTGCCGGTGGTCCAGCCGTCGATCCCGGTGTCGGCGCCGAAGTCGGCGGCGGCGAAGCCCGCGGCCCAGGCCCCCAAGCCGGCGCCGAAGCCGGCCAACTCGAACGGTCCGGCGACCAAGCCGGCGAACGGGAACGGCAACGGCGCCAAGCCGCTGTCCCCGGCGGCGAGCAAGCCGGGTTCCTGAGTCTTCGACACCGAAGGCCGCCTCGAGTGCTTCGAGGCGGCCTTCGGTGTGTCAGGAGCGGGCCGTCCGCGGCCACGGGTTCGCCGCCTCCAGCTGGGCCGCCAGGCCCAGCAGCAAGGACTCCTCCCCCGGCCGCCCCACCAGCTGGACCGAGGTCGGCAGCCCCGACTTCACCGACCGCCCCACCGGGACCGTGATCGCCGGGTAGCCCGCGAAGTTCCACTGCCCCGTGAACCCCGCCAGGCGCGTCGACGGCAGCACGTTCGTCAACCACCGCTTCTCGTGCCAGCGGCCCGCCTTGACCGGCCAGTGCGACAACGTGGGCGTCATCAGGACGTCGTGCGAAGCGAAGTACTCCTCGGCCCGCGCGACCCACCGGTCCCGCGTGCGCGAGCGGATCAACCCGGCCCGGGACAGGAGCCGGCCGGCCTGGACGTGCATGCGCGTCCGGCGCTGGAACCGGCCGAAGTCGAAGTCCTTCGCCTGCGCGGCCGGGCCCGCCAGCCAGCGGGCCGTCATGCCCAGGACCATCGTCGCCGGGTAGCGGGGCGCGGACGGCGTCACCGCGTGCCCCGCCGACGCCAGCAGGCCCGCCGCCCGCGAAACCGCCGCCACCAGCTCGCGCGGCACCGGGGTGCGCAGCAGCGGCACCGTCGTCGACAGCCCGATGCGCACGGCGGACGGCGAAGGCACCGACGCCAGCGAAGGGTCGCCGGCCAGCACCGAATACAACAGCGCCGCGTCCTCGACGGTCGTCGCCAGCGGGCCGTGCACCGACATGCCGAACCAGCCGCCCTCCGACAGCTCGCCCGCGCCCGGCTTCAACCCCACCAGCCCGCACATCGCCGCCGGGAGGCGGACCGAGCCCATGCCGTCCGTGCCGTGGGCCAGCGGGACCAGGCCCGCCGCCACCGCCGCCGCGCTGCCGCCGGACGAACCGCCCGAGGCGTACGTCGGGTCCCACGGGTTGCGGGCGATGCCGTCCGGGGTGTCGCTCATCGGCCAGACGCACAGCTCCGGCACCCGCGTCAGCCCGACGAGCACCGCGCCCGCCGCCCGCAGGCGGGCCGCGATCACGCCGTCCGCCTCGAAGGGCGTGGACGGCCCCGCCAGCGAACCGTGCGACGCGTACTCGCCCGCGATCTCCGTGACGTCCTTGACCGCGACCGGCACCCCGGCCAGCGGCAACGAGGCCAGATCGGGCCGCGCGGCCAGCGCCGCGGCTTCCTCGAGCGCCTCGGCCGAGCGCACCCGCCGGAAGGCGCCGACCACGCCGTCCGCCGCCGCGATCCGGTCGAGGGCCTCCTTGGTCACCTGGACCGGGTCGAGCTGCCCGGCCCGCACGGAAGCCGCGATTTCAGCGGCGGTCGACACCATGATCGCGACCCTAGCCCACGAAAAGGTGACAGTGGCAAAGAAAACGTCTCAGATAGCGCCGGCCCGCAGCGCGTAGGCGACGGCGTGCGCGCGATTGTTGAGGCCGCACCGCGTCATCAAGCCGTAGAGAACGTTCTTCACGGTCCGCTCCGAGTAGCACAGCTTCGCCGCGATCTCCTCGGTCCCGAAGCCCTCGGCGACCAGCCGCAGCACGTCGCACTCGCGCGCCGCGAGCCCGGACAGCGTGAGCCCGTTCGGCTCCAGCACGTCCTTGCGCATCCGCTGGACCTGCGAAAGCAGTGCCCCCTGCAGCCGCGGCGGCAGGTTCGCCGTGCCGTCGCCCGCGGCGAGCACCGCCGTCACCAGCTCGGCGCCGCCCGTCTCGCGGCGCGGCAGGATCGCCACCACGCCGCTCTCCAGCACCGACATCAGGTCGCTCTCGCGGAAGTGCTCGACCACCAGCACGACGTGCGACGCCTTCGCCGCCCGGATCTCGCCCAGCACGGCCTCGGTGACGTGCTCCTCCATCACCAGCAGCACGTCGGGCACCAGATCGGTGATCCGGACGTCCGGATGGCTTTCCAGGAGGCTCACCGCGCCGGCGTGCGTGATCGGGTCCGAGGCGAGGACGGTCACTTCGACGGGCTTCATGGTCGCAGTGTGGACGGCCCGTCTTCACGCCGTCCCTATTCCGTCTTCACGCGCGTGAAGACGGAGCCCGCCAGCTCGCCGAACGCCTCCCGCGCCCGCTCCAGGCACCCCGGCATCCGCTCGGCCGCCCGCGCCCACTCGCGCTTCGCGCGCAGGTACTCCTCGCGCGCCTCGCCGGTCCAGCCGGCCAGCTCCGGCTCCACAGTGGACTCCAGCTCGGCGAGCAGGTCGCCCAGCTCACCGGTGATCGTGCCCATCCGGTCGAGCACCAGATCGGCGAAGCGGACGTCGAGCTCGTGCCTGCTCATGGCCGCCGCTGCCGCGGGACCCGGCCGCCGGTCGTTTCGAGCAGCCGCGCCAGCCTCGAGAGGATCACGTCGAACTCCTGCTCCCAGTCGCTCATCGCCTGGCCGAACCGCACGGAGGCGTCCCCGCGCCAGGACGCCTGCACCAGCGCCATCTCGCTGGCGACGTCACGGAGGTGGGCGCCGGCCGCGTCGACCGCGCAGGCGAAGCGGGCGGCCGCCCGCTTCATGTCCTCCGTCGGCTCGGCTGTGGCCATTTCGGGCTCCTCGAGGTCTCGGCGCCCCCGAGCGTCGCGCACGCCGCGGCCCGGCGGAACCCCGCCCGTGCGCCGTTGCCCGAATGTCCGCCATCCTTGCCTGCCGGTTCACGGCGGCCGCGTATGCTCACGTCAGGCATCCGGCGCGTGACGGTTCGTCAGCGCACGAAGGGAGACCGATGTCGGCTGCGGACGGCTCCGCACCGAGACTCCGAATGCTCGGCCCGGTGAAAGCCTGGCAAGGGGAAACGGAGCTCGACCTCGGCTCCGCGCACCGTAGGACGGTTCTCGCGGTACTGGCGATGAACCCGAACCGCACGGTCTCGCGCGAGGAGCTGATCGACGCCGTCTGGGGCGAGGCGCCGCCGCAGAGCGCGCAGGGCTCCATCTACACCTACGTCTCCGGGCTGCGCCGCGCGCTCGAGCCCGACCGTGCCAAGGGCGAAGGCCCGCAGCTGCTCGCGTCGATCGGGTCCGGCTACTCGCTGCGCCTGGACGCCGCCGCGATCGACGTCCACCGCTTCGAAGCCCTGCGCGAGGCGGCCCAGCGCAAGCAGTCGGCCGGCGACCTGCGCGGAGCGCGCGAAATCCTCGACGAGGCCCTCGACCTCTGGCACGGCGTCCCGCTCTCCGGCCTGCCCGGGCCGTTCGCCGCCGCCCAGCGCGCGCGGCTGGCCGAGGTGCGGCTCGCGACGATCGAGCGCCGCGCCGAGATCGTCCTGGAGTCGGGCGGGCACGCCGAGCTCATCGCCGAACTGACCGCGCTGACCCGCGAGCACCCGTTCCGCGAGACGCTGCGCGGCCTGCTCATGCGCGCGCTGGCCCGCTCCGACCGGCGGACCGAGGCGATCGCGGTCTACACCGACGTCCGCGACCGGCTCGTCGAATCCTCGGGCACCGAGCCGGGGCCCGCGTTGCGGCGGCTCCACGACGAGCTGCGGGACAAGCCGGCGCCGAAACCGCCGCCGCCGGTGCGCGTGCCGCGGTCGCCGGTCACGGCGATGCCCGAGCGCGCCGACGTCTTCGTCGGCCGGGAGGCGGAGCTGGCCCGGCTGCGCGAAGCCGTCGCTGACGTCGCCGCGGGCATCGGCCATTCGCTGTGGCTGGAAGGCGAACCGGGCAGCGGCCGGACGGCGCTGCTGGCCGAACTGCTCGCCGTGGCCCACGACCTCAGGCCCGCGTTCGCCGCGGCGGACGCGCTGGACCAGCGGTTCGCGCTGCGGCCGCTGCTCGACGCGCTGGGCGTGCACCCGCGAGCGACCGACGAACGCCGCGCGGGCCTGGCCGCCCGGCTCGCCGAGCGGTCGGACGAAGACCCCGTCGACGGCCTGCTCGGGCTGGTCCGCGAGCTGTGCGCGGAGGCCCCGCTGGTGCTCGTGGTCGACGACCTGCACTGGGCCGACGACACCACCCTGCGCGTCTGGCGGTACCTGAGCCGGGAGACGCGGGAACTGCCGTTGCTGCTGGTGGGCGCGTGCCGGCCGGTGCCGCGACCGGCCGCGCTCGACGAGCTGCGAGCCGAACTCGACAACGATGTCACATCCGTGGTCACGCTGCCGCCGCTGGCCGAGGCCGAGACCCACGAACTGGCCACCGAGCTGGTCGGCGCGCCACCCGGGCCCGGCCTGCGGACGCTGGTGTCCTACGGGTCGGGAAACCCGCGCTACACCAAGGAAATCGTCGAGACGCTGCTGGCGCAGTCGATGATCGTGCTCGACGGCGTCCACGCGCACCTGGACGGCAACTCCTGCCAGACCATCCCGGCACCGCTGGGGTCGCGGATCACGCTGTACCTGAGCTTCCTCTCCAGCGGCACGCGGGACACGCTGCGCTGGGCCGCGCTGCTGGGCCGGGAGTTCTCGCTGTCGGACATCGCCGTCGCCACCGAACGGCCGCCGACCGCGCTGGTCGGCGCGGTCGACGAGGCGATCACCTCGGGCGTGCTCGTCGAGTCGGGCGACCGGCTGGCGTTCCGGCACCCCTTGCTGCGGCGCGTGCTCTACGAAAAGACGCCGGCGGCGATGCGCGTCGCGCTGCACCGGCAGCTGGCCGAGGCGTTCGCGGCCGCGCGCGCTCCCGCCGCCCGCGTCGCCGAGCAGCTCGCCGCCGCGCCCGCGCAGGTCGACCCGTGGGTGACGACGTGGCTGCTGGACAACATCGGCGCGGTCGCCACCGAAACCCCGCGCGTCGCCGTGGACCTGCTGCGCCACGCCGTCACGCAGGGCGCGCTGCCGCCGGACGCGCGGGAGACGCTGACCGCGACACTCGCGCGGCTGCTGTTCTGGCTCGGCCGGGAACCCGAGGCCGAAGCGCGTTCGGTCGTCGCGCGGACGTCCGACAGCAGGCGCGCGGCGGAAATGCGCTGGATCCTCGCCTACGTCTACTACCGCCGCGGCGACTTCGCCGAGGCGACGGCCGAGCTGAAGCGGACCCTCGACGACGCCGACGTCCCGGAGATGTGGCGCGGGCGGCACGAGTCGCTGCTGGCCACGCTGGAACGGCTCGGCGAAGAGACGGTCCTGGCCCCGGCCGGGCTGCACCCGCTGGACGACGCGGCGCTGTCGGTGCCGACGCTCGACAGCCTCGACGAAGCCGCCGAACCCCTGCAGGCCGCCCGCCGGATCGCCGCGACCCGCGCGGTGCCGGGCGAGATGCACCTGGCGGGCGCGGTCCACTACTACTGGCTGGGCCGCTGGCCCGAGGCCCTCGGCGAGCTGGACGCGGTGATCCGCGACGGCGCGGAAACGGCGTCGTACGTCCTGCGCAGCCCGGGTTCGGCGCTGCTGGTGCACGGCGTCGGCGCGCTGATCGCCGGGCACCGCGGCGAGCCGGCCGTGGCCAGGACGCACCTCGACGCGGCGGGCCGCCGGCAGTGGCCGCCGGGGCTCGAGCCCGACGGCGGCGACTTCCTGCTTGCGGCGCGTGCGCTGCTGGCCGAGCAGGACGGCAGACCCGAGGCGGCACTGGCGGCGCTGCTGCCGCTGCTGGAGGAGAACTACCCGCCGGCCGCGCGCCACCAGTGGCTGCCGGACGTGGTCCGGCTCGCGCTCCTGCTGGGGATGCCCGATCGCGCGCAGGAAGCGGTGCGCCTGCTGTCGGCCGACGGCGAGGTCCCGCCCGCCCACGCGGCGGCGGCCGCGCACTGCCGCGGGCTCGTCGCGGGCGATCCGGAACCGGTGCTGACGGCGGCCGCGCACTACCGCGCGGCCGGCCGGCTGCTGAAACAGGCGAAGGCGACCGAGGACGCGGCGATCCTGCTGGCGGAGTCCGGCTCGCTCGCCGAGGCCCGGACCGCGTTCCGGACGGCGCTGACGGCGTACACGGGGATGGGCGCGGTGTGGGACGTGCGGCGCGCGGAGAGCCGGATGCAGCCGTTCGGGATCCGGCGGGCGGGCGCGGCGCGGACCCGCGCGGTCGCCGGCGAGTGAGCCCGGCCGGGCAGCGACTCGCCCGCAACGGTGCGGCGCCCGGCAGGCCGGTGGGGTGATCGATACCCGGCCCTCGCGAAACCGACCCGCCCGCAGGCAAGCGCGGCGCGGTCGCAAAGGTCTTGCCGCCGGCGCCGCATACCGGCCGGGTGATCGATACCCGGCCCTCGCAAAACCGACCCCGCCCCGCCCCGGGCAACCCGATCGGGGGTTGCCACGTCAGTAAGCTCGCCGGAGTAGTTGTCCCTGGGGGATGGGGTCTGGGACGCGAAGTCCCAGAGGGGACGCACGACATGCCAGGGGAAGCGGAGACCGGGCTGCGGGTGGGCTTGCTGGGCCCGCTGCGTGCCTGGCGCGGGGCGGCCGAGATCGGCCTGGGCCCCGCTCGTCAGCGCGCGATCTTCGCCGTGCTCGCGGTCAACGCCGGACGGCCCGTCCCGCGCGCCGAGCTGATCGCCGGCGTCTGGGGCGACTCCGCGCCCGCGAGCGTCGAGGGCAGCGTCCACACCTACGTCTCCGGGCTGCGGCGCGCGCTCGAACCCGACCGGTCGCGCTGGTCGGCGGCCAGCGTCCTCGTCTCGGACCCGGCCGGGTACTCGCTGCTGCTCGGCGAAGACGCGCTCGACGCCGCCGTCTTCGAACGCCACCGCGACCAGGCCCAGCAGCACCTGGACCGCGGCGATCCGCGGGCGGCCGTCACCGAGCTCGACGCCGCGCTCGCGCTCTGGCAAGGGGAAGCGCTCTCCGGCGTGCCCGGCGGGTTCGCCGAGCGGCACCGCGAATACCTCGCCGAACTGCGCCTCGACACCCTCGAGCGGCGCGCCCGGGCCCTGCTCGCCCTCGGCGGCCACCTCGACCTCGCACCCGAACTGGCCGTGCTGGCCGGCGAGCACCCGCTGCGGGAGTCGCTGCGCGAATCGCTCATGCTCGCCCTCTACCGCAGCGGACGGCACGCCGACGCGCTCGACGTCTTCCGCGACGCCCGCGCCACCCTCGTCGCCGAGCTCGGCGTCGAGCCCGGACCGGCACTGCAGCGGCTCCACCAGCGGATCCTCGCCCAGGACCCGACCTTGGACGCGCCCGCGGCGCCGGTCGAGGTCACCGGGCACCGGCTCTTCGGCCGGGAGGCGGAAACGGCCCGGCTCGCCGAGCTCGTCGCCGACGTCCGGGCCGGGCGCGGCCGGGCCGTCTGGATCGAGGGCGAGGCCGGGATCGGCAAGTCGGAGCTGCTCACCAGCACCCTGCCGGACGGCCCCGGCTTCCAGCGGCTCTGGGCCGCCGCCGACGAGCTGAGCACCCGCTTCCCACTGCAGGTGATGCTGGAATGCCTCGCGATCGACGCGCATTCGGCCGACCCGCGGCGCGCGCGCCTGGCGAAAGAGCTCTCGGGCGACCCGGTGCGCCGCAGCTGGGGGCCCGCCGACCCCGTGCTCGGCGCGGTCGACCGGCTGCTGGCCCTGGTCGACGAACTGTGCGCGGACTCGCCGCAGGTGCTGGTCGTCGACGACCTGCAGTGGGCCGACGAGGCGTCCGTGCTGGTCTGGCACCGCCTGTGCGCGGCAACACGGCAGCTGCCGCTGCTGCTGGTGGCCGCGACCCGGCCCGCGCCGGACCGCGCCGAGCTCGCCCAGCTGCGGCGTGGCGTCCAGGCGCGCGACGGCGTCGTGCTCGACCTGGCGCCGCTGAGCGGCGACGACGTCGGACGGCTGATCGAGGACCAGCTCGGGGCGGCGCCCGGGCCCGGGCTGCGCGAGCTGGCCGCTCGTGGCGCCGGAAACCCGTTGTACGTCAAGGAGATGGTCGACGTCCTGCTGCGCGCCGGTGCGGTCGAGGTGACCGGCGGGGCGGCCGACGTCGACGACCCGGCCGAGTTCGAGACGCCCAGTTCGCTGGTCGCCGCGGTCGACCGGCGGCTCGACTTCCTCCCCGCGCGGACCCAGGAAGTCCTGCGCTGGGGCGCGTTGCTGGGCATGGAGTTCGCCGTCGGGGACATCGCCGCGGTGCTCGGCACGCGGCCGTCGGACCTGCTGGAGCCGCTCGAAGAGGCCGTCGCCGCGAACGTCCTGATCGACACGGGGACGCAGCTCGCGTTCCGGCATCCCCTGCTGCGCCAGGCGCTTTACGACCGGCTGCTGGCCGGGACGCGGGCCGCGCTGCACCGGCAGGCCGCGGAGGCGCTCGCCGGCATCGGCGCGCCGGTCAAGCGCGTCGCCGAGCAGCTGGTCGCCGCACCGGCCACAGTGGACGAATGGGTGCTGGACTGGCTCGCCGCCCACCACGCGGCGGTGTCCAACCGCGCGCCGCTGATCGCCGTCGAGCTGCTGGAACGCGCGCTGGCCGCGGGCGCCGGGGACCGGCGCGAGGTCCTGCTCGTGGCGCTGGTCAAGGTGCTGTTCCGGCTGGAGCGCAACCCGGAAACCCTGGCCCAGCAAGCACTCGACGTCGCCACCGAGCCGGACGCGACCGAGGAGATGCGGCACGTCCTCGCGGCGCTGCGGCACCGCCGCGGCGACACCGAAGGCGCGGTCGCGACGCTCGCCGCGTCGGTCGACGACCCGGCCGTGCCGGAGCTGTGGCGGGTCAAGCACCGGCAGCTGCTGGCGAACTTCCGGCGCGGCGATCTGTCCGATTTGGACGCGGCGGAAAAGGCGGCGTACGAGACGAAGTCGTTCGCCGACGGTGACCGGTACCTGACGGCGCACGCGCTGCAGTCGCTGTGGCTGGTGGATTCCGTGCGCCGCGACCACGATTCGGCGCTGGCGCACGTCGACGCGGCGATCGAGGCCGTCGGCGACGAGCACGAGCTGGCCGACCTGCACCTCGACCTGCTCGACAACCGCGTCTTCACGCTGCAGAACCTCGACCGGCTCGCCGAGGCGGACGCGGCCCTGCGCGCGGCGGGCGATGTCGCGGCGCGGCACGCGATGCCGGTGGGGCTGCAGGTTTCCGTGGCGGTGCACCGGTACTGGGAGGGTCGCTGGGACGAGGCGCTGGTCGAGCTGGACACGGTCACCGAGGACGGCCCGGCGATCACGTTCTACGGCCTGCGCGAGCCCGGCCCCGCGGCGCTGCTGCTGCACGGCGTCGCGGCGCTGATCGCGGGCCGCCGCGACGACCGCGCCCAGGCCGCGGCCCACCTCGACGCGGCGGAGGAGTACGCGCCGGCGACCGGCGCCGAACGCGAGAGCTTCGACTTCCTGCTGGTGGCGGACGCCCTCGCCGCCGAGCAGCGCGGCGACCGGGTCCGCGCGCTGGCGATCCTCGAACCGATCCTGAACCCGACGTACGCGCAGATGATGCTGCGCCACCAATGGCTCCCGGCGTACGTGCGGCTGGCGATGGAGCAGGACGAAGCCGACCGGGCACGCCGCGCGCTGGCGGTGTGCGAGGAGGAGGCGGCGAAGGAGCGGCGCCCGGCGCGCGCCCACGCGGCGGCGTCGTGGTGCCGGGGGCTGATCGAGGACGACCCGGCGGCGGTCCTGGCGACGGCGGAGCACTTCCGCGCGGTCGGCCGCCGCCCGGAGCTGGCGACGGTCCTGGAGGACGCGGCGGTGCTGCTGGCCCGGGCGGGCCGGCTGGACGCGGCGCACGCGGCGTTCGAGGAGGCGGCCGAGCTGTACACGGCGTTGGGCGCCCGCTGGGACCTGCGCCGGGCGGAGACGCGGTTGCGCCGGCTGGGCGTGCGCCGCGGAGCGCTGTTCTCGCCGATCCGGCCGGGCCACGGGTGGGAGTCGCTGACGCCGATCGAGGTCCGAATCGCGAGCCTGGTCGCGGACGGCAAGTCCAACCCGGACATCGCGGCGGAGCTGTCGTTGCCGCGGCGGACGGTGCAGGCGCACGTGGCCCGGCTGCTGGGCAAGCTGGAGACCCCGTCCCGCTCGGGGGTCGCCGACGCCTTCCGGCAGCGGCCGTAGCCCGGGCTCGAGCGCGGCTACTCCGGGAGCGCGTTGGCCTTGGCGACCCGGCCCAGGAAGCGGCCCGAGTCCTTCACCGTCCGGACCTGTGTCTCGAAGTCCACGTGCACCAGCCCGAACCGCTGCGAATACCCCATCGCCCACTCGAAGTTGTCCAGCAGTGACCACGCGAAGTACCCGCGCACGTCCGCGCCGGCCTTGATGGCGGAATGAACCGCGCCCAGGTGCTCCATGAAGTAGTTCACCCGCGCCGCGTCGAACACGCGGCCGCCGACCACCTGGTCCACAAAGGACGCTCCGTTCTCCGCCACCACCAACGGCAACCCGGACCGCGCCGAAAGCCACCCCAGCAGTTCGGTGAACACCTCCGGTGCCTGCTCCCAGCCGAAGGCCGTCAACGGCGGCCGGGCCGGGAGCACGTCCAGCCCGCGCAACGCCGGCAGCGGACAGTTGCCGTGCGCCAGCGGGTCGTCGATCGGGGTCACCCGCGCCGGCGCGTAGTAGTTCACGCCCAGCCAGTCGATCGGCGCGGCGATCGTGTCCGGGTCGCCGTCGCGCACCGATGCCGCGAACCGGCCGCCGTGGTGCTCGACGTCGGCCATGACGTCCGGCGGGTAGCCCCGGCCCAGCACCGGGTCCAGGAAGAACCGGTTGTGGATCCCGTCGAACTTCCGCGCCGCTTCGGCGTGCGCCGGCGACGTCCCGTCCGCCAGCGCCGGCGCGAAGTTCAACGCCAGCGAGAACTCGTGCCCCGGCCGCGCCCGCGACCGCAACGCCCGCGTCGCCAGCCCGTGCGCCAGCAGGAGGTGGTGCGCCGCGACCAGTGCCGTGTCGTAGTCCTGGACGCCCGGCGCGTGCACCCCGCTGCCGTATCCCAGGAACGCCGCGCAGAACGGCTCGTTGATCGTCGTCCACTGGTTGACGCGGTCCCCCAGCGCGTCGTGCACGTACGAGGCGTAGTCCGCGAACCGGTACGCCGTGTCGCGCGCGGGCCAGCCACCGGCGTCCTCCAGCGCCTGCGGCAGGTCCCAGTGGTACAGCGTGAGGACCGGTGTGACGTTCCGGCCGAGCAGCTCGTCCACCAGCCGGTCGTAGAAGGCGAGCCCGGCCGGCGACGGCGTCCGCCCGTCCGGCATCACCCGCGGCCACGCCACCGAAAACCGGTACGCGTTCAGGCCGAGGTCCGCCAGCAGCCCGATGTCCTCGGGAAAGCGGTGGTAGTGGTCGCAGGCCACGTCGCCGGACGCGCCGCCGGCGACCGCGCCCGGGCGAGCCGAAAAGGTGTCCCAGACGGACGGTCCGCGCCCGTCCGCGGTCACCGCCCCTTCGACCTGGTAGGACGCGGTCGCCGCGCCCCACAGGAAGCCCGTCGGGAAGGTCATACCGGCGCCCCTTTCAGAATCCCCCGGACGATGTGCCGGCCCAGCAGCAGGAACAGCGCGACCACGGGCAGGACACCCACGGTCGCACCCGTCAGCATGAGCGCGTAGTCGGTGTAGTACCCACTGGCGAGCTGGGAAAGCGCGACCTGCACGGTCGGTGTCTCGTTCGGGTCGAGGACGACCAGCGGCCAGAAGTAGTCGTTCCAGGTCGCCAGGAACGTGAGCATGCCCAGCACCGCGGCCGCCGGGCGCAGCGACGGGACGGCCACGTGCCAGTACGTGCGCAGGATCGAGCAGCCGTCGACGGTCGCCGCGTCGACCAGTTCGGGGTCGATCGCGTTCTCGCACGCCTGCCGCATCCAGAACACGCTGAACGCGCCGAGCAGCCCCGGCACGATCACCGCCTCGAGCCGCCCGTACCAGCCGAGCTCGCCGACCACCAGGTACAGCGGGATGACGCCGAGCTGCGCCGGCACCATCGCCGAGCCGACGACCAGCAGGAACAGCGTGTCGCGGCCGGGGAACCGCAGCCGCGCGAAGGCGAACCCGGCGAGACTCGCGAGTACGACGTTGGACACCATGACGGTGCTCGCGACGATCAGCGAGTTGCCCAGCGCCAGCCAGAAGTCGACGGTGTCGAACACGCGGCGGACGTTCTCGAAGAGGTGGCCACCGGGCACCAGCAGCGGGGACGTCTCGCCGATCGCCGCGTTGTCCCTTGTGGACACCACGAACGACCAGTACAGCGGGAAGATCGACGCGCCCAGCACGCCGACCAGCACGACGTAGACCCAGCCGCCGGGGCGCCTCACGCCGACCTCACGAACCGGCGCACCAGCCGGTAGTTGACCAGCGCGAACCCGGCGCAGACCCCGAACAGCACCCACGTCAGCGCGGCCGCGTAACCGGCGTCGAAGTGCGTGAAGCCCTTCTCGTACAGGTACATCGCCAGCGTCTGGAACTGGCGGTCGTTGCCGCCGGTACCGCCCGACCCGCCGGCGTCGAACAGCTGTGGCTCGGCGAACAGCTGCAGGCCGCTGACCGTGCCGGCGATCGCGGTGAAGGCGATCGCTGGCCGGATGCCCGGCACCGTGATCGACCAGAACGTCCGCCACCGCGAAGCGCCGTCGAGCGCCGCGGCCTCGTAGAGGTCGCCGGGGACCGCCTGCATCGCGGCCAGGTAGATCAGCGCGTTGTAGCCGGTCCAGCGCCAAAGCACCATCGACGCCACCGCGAGGTGCGAGGTCCACCTCGTCGCCTGCCAGTTGACCGGCGCGACGCCGAACCAGCCGAGCACTTCGTTGACGACGCCGTAGTCGCGGCTGAACAGCTGCCCGAACACGAGCCCGATGGCCACCACGGACACGACGTTCGGCAGCAGGATCCCGGTGCGCCACCAGGTCGCACCGCGCAGCGGCCGGTCGAGCAGCGCCGCGATGCCCAGGGCCAGCAGGAACTCCGGGACGGCGGCGAGCAGGAAGATGCCGACGGTGTTGGCCAGCGCGTTGTAGAAGTTCGGGTCGGTCAGCAGCTCGCCGTAGTTCGCCAGGCCGCGGTAGCCCTGGTCGCCCTCCAGGAGGTTCCAGTCGTGCAGCGACACCCACGCCGTGTAGAGCAGCGGAAACGCGCCGAAGACGAGGAACAGCGCGAAGAAGGGCGCGACGAGCAGCAGCGGCGTCGCCTTGCGGTCGAAACGAGCGAGCACGCGCGCTACTTCAGCGCGGCCAGCGCCTGCTGGACGGCTTCGGCCCAGGCTTGGTCGACGCCGTCGGTCTTGTCTTCGATCCGCCCGAGCGCACGGCCGAACTCGGGCCGGACGTCGGCGTCACGCAGACCGCGGTAGTTGGGCCGCAGCTGATCGGCCGACGCGGCGAAGATCCGCCCGGTCGGCGCGTCCCCGAAGTACGGGTCGGTGTGCGCGACGACCTGCGGGTCCGTGTACACCGACGGCTCGCTGGGCAGGATCCCGTCGGAGAGGAAGAGCTTCTTCTGCTGCTCCGGCGCGGTCAGCCACTTCGCGAGTTCGTACGCCTCCTTCGGGTGCGCGCTCTGCTTCGGCACGGTGAGGAACGACCCGCCCTGGTTGCCGCTCTTGCCCGGCACGGTCGTGACGTCCCACTTGCCCTTGTTCGCGTCGCCGCCGGCCTCCTTGATCTGGCTGAGCATCCACGCCGGGCAGGCGACGGTCGCGAACGAACCCTGCTTGATCGCCACGTTCCAGGCCTGCGTGAACGTCGTCGCGGCCGCCGTCTGCCCCTTCGCGGCGATGCCGCCGGAGAGGTAGAAAGCGGCGCGGACACTGGGGTTCCGGTCGCCGATGAAGGAGTCGTCGGCGGCGGAGAAGTAGTTCTCGGGCGACTGGTTGAGCATCGCCGTGTAGACGGTCCCGGCGGAGTCGGCGAACTTCACGCCCGGCGTCTTCTCGGTGAACCGCTGGGCGGCGGCCGCGTAGGCGTCCCAGTCCGGCATCAGCTTGGCGACTTCGTCGCGGTCGGTCGGCAGGCCCGCGGCCTGGAAGAGGTCCCGCCGGTAGCAGAGGGCGAGGCTGCCCATGTCGGTGCCGAGGCCGAGGACGAACGCGCCGTCGGTGCCCTGCGCCCACTTCCACGGCGCCCACTGCTTTTCCAGGTCCCGCGCGCCGAAGGAGGCGAGGTCGGTGAACTTGTCCTTCGCCTTGCGGTACTGCGGGATGTACTGCTCTTCGATCGCGACGACGTCGGCCGCGCCACGGCCGGTCGCGAGCTGCGTCGCGAGGCCCTTGTGGTGGGTGTCGAAGTCGGTGACGCGGTTCTGGACCGTGATGTCCGGGTGCAGCTTCTGGTACTCGGCGATCAGGGGCGCGTAGCCGAACTCGCCGAAGGTGGCGATGGTGAGCTTCGTCGGGCCGCCCGCGTCACTCGGGCTGCAGGCGGCGAGCGGGATCAACGCGGCGACCGCGACGGCGGTCCGGCGGACGATCGTGCGCAACGGCCTTCCTCAGATCACACCGGCCCGCACGGCGTAGGCGACCGCGTGCGGCCGGTTGCGCAGGTTGAGCCGGTTGGTCATGGCGTAGATGACGTTCTTCACGGTCCGCTCGGAGTAGCAGAGCTTGCCCGCGATCTCCGCAGTGTCCCAGCCTTCGGCCATCAGGCGAAGCACATCCACCTCGCGCGGCGTCAGCGCCGCCCCGGCACCTTCGTGGGCCAGGGCCTCGACCTGGTCGCGCAGCGGCGCCGTCCGGCCCCGCGCGGCGGCGAGCACGCTCGAGGTGAGCCGGTCGAGCGCGGTCCGCGGCAGCACGACGGAGACGTGGCACTCGGCCAGCAGGCCCAGGTGCCCGGGGTCGACGTGCCCGGCGACCAGCACGATCGCGGCCGGCGACTCGGCGGAGGCGCCCCGCAGCGCGTTGATCACCTCGCGGTCGACCTGCCCGACGGCGAACACGAGCACCGACGCCTCGGCGCGGCGGGCGCGCGAGACGACCAGCAGCTCCGGCCGTGACTTCAGGTGGTTGATCAGCCCCGTGAGCGCGATCGGATCCGACGCCCACGCCGCCACCCGCACCTGGTCCATCGAACCCCTCCCCACTGTCCGTGTCCTTGCGGTGCCAGTCTGCTGAGGCCGCCTTCACGAATTCTCTAACCTTCCTCACCCGCTTCTTCACATCGTGAAGCCGGGCCGTCGACTACGGTCGTGGGGCACGCAGACGTCTGAAGGGACCGATGAACCGCCGAAGTTTGGCCGCCGTGGGGGTGGCGTTGTGCTTGAGTTCCCTGGTCACCGGCTGCGGATCGGAGCCCGTCGCCGGGCTCGCCATCCCGCGATCGCCGGTCCCGCCGCCGCCGTCGTCGTCATCGGCTTCACGGACCGCCACCCCGGCCCCGACGTCGAGACTGGCCCGGCCCGGGGACTGCGCGGCGCTGGTGAACGGCCTCGACGTCCGCCGCCAGGTCGCGCAGCTGGTCGTCGTGGGCGTGTCCGGCGACAACCCGGGTGCCGCGGTGTCGCTGGTGCGCGACAACCAGGTGGGCGGGATCTTCATCGGCGGTAACGCAACAGCGTTGTTGAAAGATCGTTCCCTGGACGCCGTCCAGGGCGCGGCCCAGCTGCCGGTGGCGGTGTCGGTCGACGAAGAGGGCGGCCGCGTCCAGCGCATCGACGACCTCGACGGCGACATCCCGTCCGCCCGGCAGCTGGCCGCGACGAAGTCCCCCGCCGAGGTCCGCGCGCTGGCCGCCGACCGCGGCCGCCAGCTGCGCGCCCGCGGCGTGACGGTCGACTTCGCGCCGGACACCGACGTCACGGACGCCCCGGACGACGACGTCATCGGCGACCGGTCCTTCAGCCCCGACCCGAACCGCGTGAAGACCTACGCCGCGGCGTTCGCGGCCGGTCTGCGCGACGGCGGCGTCCAGCCGGTGCTCAAGCACTTCCCCGGCCACGGCCACGGCTCGGGCGACTCGCACAAGGGCACGGTCGTGACACCGCCGCTCGCGCAGCTGCGGGCCGTCGACCTGGTGCCCTACCGCGGCATCGCGGACTACGGTCCGGTCGCGGTCATGGTCGGCCACCTCGACGTGCCCGACCTGACCGGCGGCGTCCCGGCGTCGATCTCGCCGGCGGCCTACCGGCTGCTGCGGACCGAGTTCGGCTTCACCGGCCTCGTCGTGACCGACGACCTCGGCGCGATGAAGGCGATCACGGCGCAGTACCCGCTGCCCGACGCCGTGCTGAAGGCACTGCAGGCCGGGGCTGACGAGGCGCTGTGGTCGTCCGGCGGCCGGGTCAACGAGGTGCTGGACCGGCTGGTCAAGGCCGTGCAGACCGGGGAGCTGCCGAAGGAGCGCGTGCAGGAGTCGGTGACGCGGGTGCTGCGCGGCAAGGGCGCGTGCGGCTGATCATCCCTAGACTCCTCGGCGGAACGCCACCTACCTGAGGAGCGGAATGGCAAACCTGGGCGGCACTTTCAGCCTCGGCGGCGAAGTCCCGGTGACCCGGATGGGGTACGGGGCGATGCAGCTGGCCGGCCCCGGTGTCTGGGGACCGCCGCGCGACCACGACACCGCGGTCGCCGTGCTGCGCGAAGCCGTCGAAAGCGGCGTCAACCACATCGACACCAGCGACTACTACGGGCCGCACACCGTGAACGCGGTGATCAAGGAGGCGCTCCACCCGTACCCGGAGCCGCTGACGATCGTGACGAAGGTCGGCGCGCGGCGGACGCCCGACAAGGCGTGGCCGCCCGCGTTGTCGGCCGGCGAGCTGACGCAGGCCGTGCACGACAACCTCCGGAACCTCGGCGTCGAGGCCATCGACGTGGTGAACCTGCGCCTGGGCGACGACACCGGCGGCTACCCGGTGCGGATGTCGCTCGCCGAGCCCTTCGGCGTGCTCGCCGAGCTGCGGCAGCAGGGGCTGATCAAGCACCTCGGCGTCAGCCACGTCACCGCGGAGCAGCTCGACGAGGCCAAGGCGATCGCGCCGGTCGTCTGCGTGCAGAACCAGTACAACCTGGCGCACCGCGAGAACGACGACCTCGTCGACAAGTGCGCCGCCGAGGGCATCGCGTTCGTGCCGTACTTCCCGCTCGGCGGCTTCAGCCCGCTGCAGTCGGGCATCCTCGACGACTGCGCCGCCAAGGTCGGCGCGACGCCGATGCAGGTCGCGCTCGCGTGGCTGCTGCAGCGGTCGCCGTCGATGCTGCTCATCCCCGGGACGTCGTCGCTCGAGCACCTGCGCGAGAACCTCGCCGCGGCTTCGCTCGAGCTGCCCGCGGACGTGCTGGCCGACCTCGACCGGATCGGGGCCGCCTGATGGCCGAGTGGGGCGACCTGGTCGCGTACATCAGGCAGGCGTACCGGGTCGTTCGCGACGAGCCGGACGAGATCCGCATCCGGCTGATCTTCGGCGACGAGCCCGACACCGAGCAGCGCGCCCAGATCATGGTGATCGCCCGCGAGATCCTCGACCAGCGCGAGGACTGGGTCCAGATCGCGACGCCGTTCGCCCGCCACGACGAGGTCGACCTCCTCGACGTGCTGACCGAGGTCGGCAACTCGACCGTCGTGGGCGGGCTCGCGGTGATGGGTGACCACCTCGTGCTGCGCCACTCGCTGCCGCTGATCAACCTCGACATCAACGAGTTCATCGACCCCCTCGAACTGGTGGCGGGCGCGGCGGAGCTGCTGGAGCAGCAGTTCACCGGCCGCGACGACTACTGAGCGGGATCACCGCGATGGCGGCGGCCACGGTCAGCACGGCAGCGACGCCGTACGCCGTGGCCGCCGTGCCGCTGCCGAGGTAGAGCCCGCCCAGCAGCGCGACCCCGAGGGTCCCGCCGAGCTGTTGCACGGCATTGAGCAGCCCGGCGGCCGAACCCGTCTCGTGCGGCCGGACGCGGTCCAGCGCGGCGCTGAAGAACGGGACCGTGAACGTCCCCATGCCCAGACCGCAGACCGCGAGCGCGCCGGGAACACCGCCCGTGGCGCCGAGGATCCCGGTCAGCAGCAGGGCCAGTCCGGCGAACATCACGCGCGCGCCGAACCTCGGCACCAGCCGGCTGCCCGCGAACCACGACGCCACCGCGAGCCCGGCCGAGAGCGGCAACAGCGTCAGACCCGCAGTGCGGACGTCGGCACCTTCGCCGAGCTGGAGCTGCATCGGCACGACCTGCATCAGCCCGGTCATCGTCGCGAAGAACAGCAGCGACCCGGCCAGCGCCGACGGGAACCCGCGGTTGGCGAACAGGCTCGGCTCGACCAGCGGCGCGGACGTGCGGCGCTGGTGGAACCCGAACCCGGCGAGCACGGCGACGCCGGCGGCGAGCAGCCACCAGTTCGCCGCGCCCGGGCTGATCAGCGCGTACCCGACGAGTCCGGTCCCGATGACGACGAGCAGCGTCCCGGCGACGTCGAGCTTCGGGCGCGTCACGGCCTTGTCCTCGCGCAGGAACCGTGCGGCGAGCAGGACCGCCAGGCCGAGCGGGACGTTGACCAGGAAGGCGGCGCGCCACGACACGGCGTGCGTCAGCAGCCCGCCGAGCAGCGGCCCGGTGACCGCGGACAGGCCCATCACCGGACCGATGGTCCCGAGTGCCTTCGCGCGCTCGTCGCCCTCGAACAGTGCGCGGACGAGCCCGATGGTCTGCGGGATGACGAGCGCCGCGGCCGCGCCTTGCACCGCTCTGGCCATGATGAGGAGACCGGCGGCCGGCGCGGCCGCGCAGACCAGCGACGCGAGCACGAAGCCCGTCACGCCGGCCTTGAACGTCTTCGCCCGGCCGAAGACGTCCCCGAGCCGGCCGCCGGTGATCAGGAAGACCGCGAACGGCAGCGTGTAGGCCGCGGAGAACCACGGGATGTCAGCGGCCGGGCCCGGCAGCTCGGCGTGGATCACCGGGCCGGCGACCTGGACGATCGTCGCGTCGAGGAGGTTCATGGCTTCGGCCGTGAGCAGCACGGCCAGTGCGGCCCAGCGGTGCCGGTAGCGGGTGGTGGTCGGCAAGAGGTGCCCCCTTTCGTTCGCCACCGACCATCGCCTCGACGTCGTCCGCGCTTCCACTTACCGGGGCAAGCCTGCTGATTTGTTCCACTCGGTGCGCTTTGATGAGGGATATGACCACGGCTCTGGACGACGTCGACCGCGCGCTGATCCACGCGCTGCACCTCGACGGCCGGGCGCCGTTCACGAAGATCGGTGAAGTCCTCGGCGTCTCGACGCAGACAGTGGCACGCCGCTATCGCCGGCTACGCGCCGAAGCGTCGCTTCGCGTCGTCGGGCTGCCGGACCCGCAACGCGCCGGGCAGGCCGAGTGGATGGTCCGGCTGACCGCGACGCCGAACACCGCGCGCGACGTCGCGCTCGCGCTGGCCCGGCGCGCCGACACGGCGTGGGTCAAGCTCGTCTCGGGCGGCACGGAGATCTGCGTGAACGTGCACACGCCGGCCGCGAGCGACCATTCGCTGCTGCTGCGGGACGTCCCGCGCTCCGCCAGCATCACCGCGGTGTCGGCGCACCAGCTGCTGCACCGCTACTTCGGCGGCCCGACCGCGTGGCTCGGGCGCGCGAACGCCCTCGACCCCGCGCAGGCCGCCGCGCTGACCCCAGCCGTATCGGGCGAGGGCAAGCCGCTGACCGGGGACGACGCCGCGCTGATGGCGGCGCTGCAGCGCGACGGCCGGGCGAGCCTGGCCGAGCTGGCGGCGGCCACCGGCTGGTCCGCGGCGACCGTCGCGCGCCGGCTGGCCGACCTCCAAGCGGGTGGCACGGTGTTCTTCGACCTGGAGGTCGACACCGCCGCGCTGGGCGCGACGACCCACGCGCTGCTCTGGATGTCGGTCGCGCCCGCGCACCTCGACGCCGTCGCCCGGGAGCTGGCCACGCACCCGGAACTGGCCCTCGTCGCGGCGACGACCGGGCCGGCCAACCTGGTCGCGCACGCGCTCTGCCCGGACGCGGCCGGGCTGCACCACTACCTGACGCGCCGGCTGGGTGCGCTCGACGCCGTCCACACGCTGGAGACGGCGCCGGTGCTCCGCACCCTCAAGGCCGCCGCGTCCCGCTGACGCCGGTCAGCGCGCCTGCGGGATCCGCACCCGGGTGGCCGGGGCCACCTCCAGGATCCGCTGCAAACGGGCCCGCCCCAGCCGGTGGAGCATCTCCCCGAGCTCCTCCGACGCGATGCTGCCTTCGAGGTCGAGCCGCGTCAGCTTGACGACGCGGTCGATCTCCCCGGCGGGAAGCCGCCCCCCGAACTCCCCGGCCAGCCACACCCCGACCTCGTCCACGACGTCGTCCGCCCGGTGGCTCCGTACGGTCATCGCTCGCTCTCCTCGTTTCGGATCGCCTTCGCCCAGGTCGAAGCCGGAAAATTCCGGTCCGACGCAGAACCGACGGGCCCGCCGCCGGGCCATGACGCGGATTCGCGGAAATTCGGGGCACAAAAGCTTTCCGTGTCCGGACCGGTGAGTACCGTGACGGACCACCGTCACTCACATGGGCTGTTAGCCGCCGCAAGTTGTCGGCCGATCGGGTGGAAAACGGCGGAAGGTCGCCGGTGCCGCGTACGGGCCAGGACTCTGGAGACGTCCGGTAGTGCGGGCGTTCCCTTGCGGGACGCGGAAACGGAGACGCGATCCATGGCCCGGTACGACCGGACCGACCTCGGGGCGTACAGCCTGGGGTTGCTCGAGGCCGCCGACGCGGCGCGGGTCGAGCGGCACCTCGCCGCGTGCCCGGACTGCCGCCAGGAGGTCCGGGAGTTCGAAGCCGTCCGCTCGATGCTCGACCACCTGGGCCGCCTCGAGTCCACATAGGACTGATCACGCCCGGTCCGGCCGGCACGGGCGGCCACGCGCGGTTCAACTCCGGAGTCGTTCGCGCACACCCGTTGCCCGACCCGCCAGAATCCTTGACTGGACTAGACCAATCTGTTCTAGTGACCGGTGTCACCCTCGTCTCGGCCGGATGAGCACACCCCCTCCGACACCGGGCGCCCCCGCGCCCGGACTCCGTCGTGGCCGAAGGAGTGAGCCAGTCTTGAGAAGACGTCTTGCCGCGATCCTCTCCGCATTCGCCGCCGCCGCCGGGCTCGTGCTCGGCGTGCCCGCCGCCACCGGCCAGGCCCCGCAGGCCGCGGCCGCCGCCTGCACCGCGCCCAACTGGGTCGCCGGCCAGTGGTACGACGTGGGCGCCGTCGTGCGCTACACCAACGGCGGCTACTACCGCGCCAAGAACGCCAACCCGGGCTACGACCCGATCATCAGCACCTGGTACTGGGAGCCCTACAGCTGCGACGGCGGCGGCGGGACCACCTGCAGCTACCCGAACTGGGTCGCCGGGCAGTGGTACGACGTCGGCGCGATCGTGCGCTACACCAACGGCGGCTACTACCGCGCCAAGAACGCCAACCCGGGCTACGACCCCGTCATCAGCACCTGGTATTGGGAGCCCTACAGCTGCGGCGGCGGCACGGACCCGGGCAACCCCGGCGCGTTCGTCGTCAGCGAAGCCCAGTTCAACCAGATCTTCCCCGGCCGCAACTCCTTCTACACCTACAGCGGCCTCACCGCGGCACTGTCGGCCTACCCCGGCTTCGCGAACACCGGCAGCGACACGGTGAAGAAGCAGGAAGCCGCCGCGTTCCTCGCGAACGTCGACCACGAAACCGGCGGCCTCGTCTACATCGTCGAGCAGAACACGGCGAACTACCCGCACTACTGCGACTGGAACCAGCCCTACGGCTGCCCCGCCGGCCAGTCCGCCTACTACGGCCGCGGGCCGATCCAGCTGAGCTGGAACTTCAACTACAAGGCGGCGGGTGACGCACTGGGCATCGACCTGCTCGGCAACCCCTGGCAGGTCGAGCAGAACGCGGCCGTCGCGTGGAAGACCGGCCTCTGGTACTGGAACACCCAGAGCGGCCCGGGCACCATGACCCCGCACAACGCCATGGTGAACGGCGCCGGCTTCGGCGAGACCATCCGCAGCATCAACGGCTCGATCGAGTGCAACGGCGGCAACCCCGCCCAGGTCCAGAGCCGCGTCGACAAGTACCGCCAGATCACGTCCGTCCTGGGCGTCGACCCGGGCGCGAACCTCTACTGCTGACCCGACGCGAGCGGCTCGCCCGTCCACCGGGTGAGCCGCTCGCGGAGCAGGCCGCTCACCGCCGTGAGCTGGTCGTTCAGGTAGAAGTGCCCACCTTCGAACGTGGTCAGCTCGAACGCGCCGGACGTGAACGCCGCCCACCGCCGCGCTTCCTCGTCCGTGACCTTCGGGTCGCGGTCGCCGACGAGCGCGACGATCGGGCAGTCCACGTCGGGCCCCGGCCGGTAGTGGTGGGCCGACGTGGCCCGGTAGTCGTTGCGCAGCACCGGCAGCATCGCGCGGACGAGCTGGGCGTGCTCGAGCACCTGGCCGTCGGTGCCGCCCAGCCGCACGAGTTCGGCGAGCAGTTCGTCGTCGCTCCGCTCCGGGAGCGGGCCCGCCGGTTCCGGCGACGGCGGCCGGCGCCCGGACAGGAACAGGCCCGACAGCCGGGGCCCGGGCCGCCGCGCGACCTCGAACGCCAGGGTCGCGCCCATGCTGTGCCCGAAGAACGCCACCGGCGCGGCGACCCCGGCGGTGAGCACCGCGGCCAGCCGGTCGGCAAGCACGAACAGGTCGTCCACCAGCGGTTCGGCGTGGCGGTCCTGCCGGCCCGGGTACTGCACGGCCAGCACGTCGACCGCGGGGGCCAGCGCGGCCGACAGTGCGTGGAAGTAGCTCGCCGCCCCGCCGGCGTGCGGGAAGCACACGAGCCTCGGCGCGCCGGGCGCCGCCGGGTGGAAGCGCCGCAGCCACGGTCGCGAATCCGTCATGCCGCCACTGTCGCAGGGCGGCCGGCGCCGGCGCGACGCCAATCGTGCGGAAGCCGGGCGGGTCCCGGGGTGCAGACCGGGACCCGCCCGTTCCCTCCCTCCTCAGCGGGTCACCCGGCCCGCCACAGCGCGGGGACGGCCGGGGGTTCCCAGCCCGGCTGGGCCGTGTGCCCCTGCAAGCACACGTAGCCCTGGCCGCCGTAGGTGACCCGGGCACCGGCCGCGTAGGTGGTGCCCGCCGCCCAGGTGGTGCCCCCGGGCGGGGTGGAGGTCGGCGGGTTCGACGTCGGGGGGTTCGACGTCGACGTCGGCGTCTGCGGGACGTTCAGCACGAAGTCGAAGGCGCCTTCCTTCGCGGAGCCGTTGTCCCGCACGGTCATCAGCAGCCGCGCGTCGAAGATGGTGTCGGTGTTGTTGCGCGGCTCGCCGGGGAAGTAGAGCTGGGTGGTCAGGATCGGCCGGCCGGGCGCCTGGACCTTGACGTGGATGTGCCGGGTTCGGCCGGGGTAGAGGCCGGGCACGATCGTCGAAAGCCGGAACGCGCCCTGGGCGTCGGTGTACTGGTGGCCGCGGAAGGTGTAGCCGGTGTTGTCGTACGCGCCGTTGACGTCCGCCTGCCAGAAGTCCAGCAGCACGCGGCTGATCGGCAGGCAGGCGCGCCCGAAGACGTAGCCCGACACGGTGAGGCGCGTGCCCGGGGTGCCGGGCGGGGCCAGGTCGGTCCGTTCGGGCGAGTTCGGCTTGAAGTAGGGGCCTTCGGTCTGCTCGATCGTCGGCTCGTCGCCGTCGTGGCACGCCGGCGTCAGTTCCGGGACCTGGCCGCCGGCGACGGTGGTGCGGGCGAGCGCCGGGCCGCCGATCAGCGCGACCGGCGCGGCGACGCCCGCCGCCAGCGCGGCGCGCAGCACCGTCTTGCGGCTGAGCTTGCTGTCTTCGTCCATGCCTTGCTCCTCGTGGGGGCGTCGGGGATCCCCTCGAACGTAGGCAGCGCACCGGGTGGGCGACGATGGACTGGACCGGTCAGTCGTGGTGATTTCCGGCGCCGCGCCGGAAGTCGCCGGGGCTCAGCCCGGTTTCGCGGCGGAAGAAGCGGCAGAAGTAGGCCGGGTCGGCGAACCCGACGCGGCTCGCGACCTGCCGCACGGTGAGGTCCGTGCGGAGCAGGAACCGCTGCGCCTCCCGGGTCCGCGCCTCGCGCAGCAGCTGCGCGGCGGTCCGGCCGGTCGCGGCCTTCACGGCCTCGGTGAGGTGGCCCGGGGTGACGCCGATGCGTTCGGCGTGCGCCGACACCGACCACAGCCCGAGGTCGGGCCGGCCGGCGAGCCGGGTGAACTCCGCGGCCACCGCCCCGGCGGGCTTGGGCGCGGGCGTCCCCAGGAAGCGGCCGGCGCGCGCGACCAGGACGTGCAGCAGGGCCCGGAGCACCGATTCTTCGCCGTGGCGCCGTTCCTCGACGAGGTCGGCGATCAGCCGCGTGACGACGGCGTCGGCGTGCGCGTCCAGCCGCGTCCACGGCTGCTCGCTCAGCCGCCGCAGCAGCTCGCGGTCGGCAGGGTGGTCGAGGAGGAAGTCGTCGGTGAACAGCACGAGGTGGCCGGTCAGGCCGCGCACGCCCGCCCACTGGTGCACCTGCCCCGGCGCGATGACGCCGAAGTGCGGCGGCCGCAGCGGGCGGCGCGCCAGGTCGACGACGTGCGCGCCGGTACCGCCGGTGACGTGGACGAGCTCGTGGAAGGTGTGCCGGTGCGGGAACTCCGCGCGCGAGAGCGGCCCGATCTCGTCGAACGTGCCCACGGCGAACGGCGGCGCGTGCGGGGCGGGCACCTCCAGCCGGTGCATCGGCAGCTCCCCCGCCCGCGGTGCCCGGCAAGGCGTCCCCGGCGGAACGGTCGTCCCACGCATGCGGAAAAGTCTAGACCAATTACCAGGCGATTCGCCCGGTTTGCCCCGATGATCGCAATCCGATGGTCGGTTTCCGGACACGGAAAACGGGGCCGGTCCACAGTGGACCGACCCCGTTCGTCGAGCTTGCTCGCCTACGCGCGGCTGCGCCGGCGGTTCACCAGCAGCATCAGCGCGCCGCCACCGAGCAGCAGGCCGCCCACGGTGAACGGAACCGCGGCGTCGACACCGGTGTTGGCCAGTTCGCCGCCCCCGCCGTTCGAGCCGGCCGGGGTGCTCGGCGCGGTGGTCGGGGCAGCGGCCTCGGTCCAGCTGGCGGCCGCGTTCGCGGTCACCTCGGTCTTCTCCGAGTCGGCGACGATCAGCGACTGCGCCGGCTTCTGCGCGTAGTTCTCGGCGACGAACAGGCGGCCGGTGTCCAGCTCGCCGGTGGCCTTGAGCGTGAAGCCGCCCTTGCCCGGCTTCGTGCCCGCCGGGACGTCGACGTACAGCTTGCTGCCGTCCTTGACGTCGGAGTTCTTCAGCTCCTTGCCGTCGGCGTCGGTGATCTTGACGCCCTCGGGCAGCTGGCTGGTCAGCGAGGTGATGTCCCCGCTGGTGGCGACGCTGAACGGGCCGATCTTGCCGCCGGCCGCGCCTTCGGTCTTGTCCGCGGCGATGTTCAGGGTCGGCTTCGGCTGCTCGCCGATGCCCTTGTTCTGGTCACCGGTGAAGTAGGCGTAGAGCGCGGCGACGTCGGCGTTGGCGCCGGCGTCCTTCTCCTCGGCCAGCGGCTTGGTGGCGTCGAGGTTCACGCCGTCGCTGAAGTGCCAGACGGCGGCCTGCGTCGCGGCGATGGCCTCGCGCTCGGAGATGCCGTCGTGGGTCTCGACGCCGGCCTTCTTCAGCGCCTTGCCCAGCGCGTCGAGGCCGGTGCCCGGGTAGCCGTTGTGCAGCACCCAGTTGATCTTGGTGTTGTTCTTCTCGAACGACGAGTTCTCCGCCGGGTATTTGCTCCACGGACGCTCGACCATGTCGACGTCGGTGCGCAGGCCGACGGTGATCTGCACGCAGTAGAGCTTCAGCGTGCTGCCGTTGGACAGCTTCATCTCGAACAGCTCGGCGATGTAGTCGCCGCCCCGGCCGAGGTTGAGCCGGTAGCCGACGGTGGCCTTGGCGTTGCCGTGCTCGTCGGCGACGACGCGGCCACGAGCGGCACCGTCATCGGCGAGGGCGGCGGGCGAGCCGATCATGACAGCGGCGGCCGCGGCGAGAGCCGCGATCCCGCCACGAACGAGAGTGGACCTGACCTGCATAAATCTCCTATCCGAGCCCGAACCACGACGTAAGCAGCCATCCACCCCCGCAGGCGGCCACTGATTCGGGTGAGTGATCACCCGGTCAAGCGAGACCGGAGCCTACACGGACCTCACAAGTGCTACGCAGGGTGTCCCTGTTATCTCGAATGGGTCAGAATCCCGAAGAAAACGGCGCCCGGGAAAGCCGCAGGCCACGATTCACGTGACGGCGGGACGCAATCCCGAAGCCATCCTCCCGATGACCGCCGCGTACTCCGATTTGAGCCGCGCTTTGTCCGAATCGGCCGCCTCGGCCAGCGCCATCCCGGCCGTGCCGACCATGCCGAACACCAGCCGCGTCGTGGTCTCCAGCGGCTGCTCGTCGATGTCGCCGCCGTCGACGAGCGCCTTGATCAGCTGCTCGACGAGGCCGTACGCGTACTGCTCCTCGGCGGCCTGCCAGCGCACCCAGCCGAGCGCGAGCGGCGCCTCCCGCCAGACGAGCTTGCCGTAGACGGGGTCGCAGCAGCGGTCGAGGAACGCGTCGAGGGCCGAGAACGCCGCCGACCACGGGTCAGCCGCGCGCGCCGCCGCGTTCGCCGACACTTCCAGCGCGCCCGTCTCGAGCTGTTCGAAGACCGCCTCGAACAACGCCTTCTTGCTGGCGAAGTGGTGGTAGATCGCGCCGCGCGTGGCCTGGATGTCGGCGGCGATGTCCTCCAGGGCCGTGCCGGCGAAGCCGTCCTCGGCGAACCGGCGGGTGGCCGCGGCCAGCAGCGCGGCCCGCGTGGCCTCGGAGTACTGCTCCCGCCGGCTCTTGAGGGTCGACATGCGCAAAGCATAGGACATACACTGCGTATGTCACCGACACGGTGTAGGTACGGGGGTACGCCATGACGAACACCGACGAGCTGCTGTTCAACCCGTTCGCGCCCGGGTTCTTCGAGAACCCGTACGAGCAGTACAAGCTGCTGCGCGACGAAGATCCGGTGCAGGACCACCCGCTGGGCTTCTGGTTCGTCTCGCGCTACGAAGACGTCTCGGCGCTGCTGCGGGCGGGGTTGTCGGTGGACGTCGCCAACCTGGCGGAATCGCCGTTCGAGTTCTTCGCCGCCGACGAGGAGGCGGGGGCGCTCAACCGGTCGATGCTCGACCGCGACCCGCCCGACCACACGCGCCTGCGGTCCCTGGTGACGAAGGTGTTCACCCGCCGCGCGGTCGCGGCCCTGGAGCCGAAGATCGCCGGCCTCGTCGACGCGGCGCTGGATCGCATGGCGGACAAGGAAACCTGCGACCTGGTCGAGGAGCTGGCGTTCCCGCTCCCGTTCGCGGTGATCTCCGAGATGCTGGGCATGCCCCCGACCGACCACTCCCGCATCCGCGAGCTGAGCGGCACCCTGGTCCGCTCCCTGGAAATCGTCGCGGACGAGGAAACGGCCCGCGCGATCGCGGCGGCGGACGCGGAGCTGACGGGCATCACCCGCGAGGTGATCGCCTGGAAGCGGGCCAACCCGGCGGACGACCTCTTGACGGCGCTGATCGCGGCCGAACACGACGGCCAGGTCCTGGACGGCGACGAGCTGGTGGCCCAGGTGGTGCTGTTGTACGTGGCGGGCCACGAAACCACGGTCAACCTGATCGCCAACGGCGTCAACGCATTGCTCCGCAACCCCGCGCAGCTGGCTTTGCTGGCCGACCAGCCCGAGCTGGCGGCCAACGCCGTCGAGGAATTCCTGCGGTACGACTCCCCGGTCCAGCAGACCCGCCGGGTCACGACGGCGCCGCACACGGTGGCGGGCCGCGAAATCCCGGCGGGGACGTTCGTGCTGGCGTGCTTGGGATCGGCGAACCGCGACGAAAGGTTCTTCGGCCCGGACGCCTCGGAGCTGCGCCTGGACCGGCCGGAGGCGCGGCACCAGGTGTCGTTCGGGGCGGGCCCGCACCATTGCCTGGGTGCGGCGCTGGCGCGGCTGGAGGGTCAGGTCGCGGTGAGCCGGCTGGTGCGGCGGTTCCCGGGGCTGGGCTTCGCGGGCGAGCTGGAGTGGAACGGCCGGATCAACCTCCGGGGGCCGGCGAAGTTCCCGGTCCACGTCTGACCGTCAGGCAGGTGAACACCCTGAGCCCGGCCCCTGCCCTGGCATCCGCGAACGAGTAGACGACGGCCAGGACGGTGCCGGTGAACGCCGTACCGAGCAGGAGCACCGACGCCAGGAGGTAGCTGCTGCCGGTCCGGAACGCGATCCTCCACCTGTTCCCACCCCGGAGCCAGCTTTCCCAGTGCAACGCGTTCGCGCCGTCGCCGCCACCGCCGCGGTCATCATCGAGTTCTGCGTGGTGCGGCTCTGGAGCTGCTCCATCCGCGCCGCGTTGTACTCGTGCATGAGCTCAGGCCGGGGTGCGGAGCGCCGCGATGGCCGCGGTGATGCCCTTCTTGTCGTAGCTGTTCGTGGGCAGCGTGGCGCCGTGGGCGTGGCGGATGACGCCTCGGTCGTCGATCAGGACGCTGCCGGACTGCTGCACCGACCCGAAGACCTTCCTGCTCAGGCCGACCATCTCGTGCGGGTTGTCGCGGCGGCCGGTGAGAACGGGGAACGGGATCCGGCGCTTGGCCTTCCACGAGGCCGCCTCTTCCCGGTCTTCGGGGACGACGATCAGGACGCGGACGCCGGCGGCCGCCCATTCGTCACCGCTGCCGACGAGGTCCTGGACGTGCCGGTTGCAGACCGGGCACGAGGTCGACCGCATGAAGTAGAGCAGCACGGCGCCCTGGTGATCGGCGATGCGGACGGTCTGCCCGGAGGTGTCTTCCAGCACCATCGCGGGCGCGGCCGAGCCGGGTTCGAGCATGGTGGACTTCCCTTCGAAACGGGGTTTTCGCGATCAGGCGGGAGGGTGCGCGACAAGCAGGCCGGCCCGGAGCGTGGTCCGCGCCCGGTGCAGGTGGGACTTCATCGCCGGCGTGCTCAGCCCGAGCGCTTCGGCGACCGCCCGGCCCGGATAACCCAGCACGTCGCGCATGATCAGCACGCGGCGCGTGACATCGGGCAAGGCCCGGATCAGCTCCGCGACCCGCTCGGCTTCCAGCCGCTTGAGGACTTCGTCCTCGGCGGACGCGACGAGGTCGGTGTCCAGGCCGTCGTGCTCGCGGTCGAGCGCCCGCCGCACGCGGCGCAGGCACTCGTTCCGCACGATCCGGAACATCCAGGACGCCAGCGCCGCCGACGCCCGCAAGGTGCCGATCTTGCGGTAGAGCACGATCAACGCCTCTTGCGCCGCGTCCTCGGCATCCTGCGGCGACGCGCAGAGGTGCTCGGCGAACCGGCGCACGTGCGGGTGAGCGTCCTGCACCACCGCGGTGAGCGACTCGAGGTCGCCGTCCTGCGCGGCTTTGATCAGCTGCTCACTCGTCCAGCCCACGTCCGCACCTCCCTTCCCGGCGTCTCCTGTCACTGCATAAGAGACGCCGGCAGCGCGAAAGGATTCACCCCGGTTCAGTCTTCGGCGGGCAGCTCCGGCGGAGCCTGCAGATCGCGGGCGCGGAACAGGACGGCGTGCTCGACGCCCATGGCCTTGCCGCTCATCGCGGCGAACTTCGGGATGAAGTCCGCGGGAGCGGGGTGATCGGGAAGCGCGGCCAGGTAGCCGCCGTGCGCCTCGAGCGAGGCGACGCCGCGCCGCAGCGGCTCACCGGTGACGTCGACGCCGTGGGTCGGATCCGTGACACCGGTGGTGAGGTACCAGCGCACGGAGTGCGGTTCGAGGCCCTCGTCGTCGATCTGTTCGGGAAAGACCCACCGGTTCCCGGCGTCCCGGACGGCATCGAGCGTCGCGAGCCCGGCGGCGCGGTGATCGGCCTGGTCGAAGCCATAGGGCGTCTCGACGGCGTACCCGGTGCCGTAGACGACGTCGGGCTTGAAGCGGCGGATCTCCCGGCAGATGTCCCGGCGCAGATCGAGGCCGTAGACGAGCACCCCATCCGGGTGTTCGAGAACGGTGAGGTGCTCGACACCCACGGCGGCACAGGCGGCCTGCTGCTCGGCGACCCGCAGTCGAGCGGTCTCCTCGGGCGGGTTCGGCATGCCGGCCTCGCCGCGGGTGAGCAGCAGGTAACCGACGTGGACACCACGCGAGGTCCACTTCGCGACGGCGGCGGAGGTGCCGTACTCCATGTCATCGGGGTGGGCGACCACGCAGAGAACGCGCTGGAAGGACTCGTCGGGCAGGGCAGGCAGGCTCATGGCGGCCATCTTCCCGCATCGAAGCGGGCTTGCGTTCGAGCGCGCTCGAAGCCATAGCGTCGCCACCATGACACAGACCTGGATCATCACCGGCGCGACCCGCGGCTTCGGCCGCGCACTGGCGGAGTCGGCACTCGCGGCGGGCGACAACGTCGTGACCGCGGTACGCCGGCCCGAAGGCGTGTTCGACCTGGCGGCCGAGTACCCGGACCGCTGCCTGGTCGTGGAGTTCGACGCGCGCGAGACCACCGCGGCCGCGGGCTTGGTGAAGGACACCATCGACCACTTCGGACAGCTCGACGTCCTGGTGAACAACGCGGGCCGCGCGGTGGTCGGGGCCGTCGAGGAAGTCAGCGACGCGCAGCTGCGTGAGCTGATGGACCTGCACCTGTTCGGCCCGGCCGCGCTCGTCCGCGCCGCCCTGCCCGGGATGCGCGAACGCGGGTCCGGGACGATCGTGCAGATGAGCAGCCAGGGCGGGCGGCAGTCGTTCCCCGGCGTGGCCGCCTATTCGGCGTCGAAGTTCGCCCTCGAAGGCTGGTCGGAGTCCCTCGCCGCCGAGGTCGCGCGGTTCGGGATCCGCGTGGTGCT
Organism: Amycolatopsis sp. NPDC003865; assembly: GCF_053605345.1. NCBI lineage: Bacteria > Bacillati > Actinomycetota > Actinomycetes > Pseudonocardiales > Pseudonocardiaceae > Amycolatopsis > Amycolatopsis sp. NPDC003865. Next base: position 64,677 of record NZ_JBSGJA010000020.1, read on the forward strand.
CGTGGAGCCGAGCCGGTTCCGGACCGGGTTCAACGACGCCGCGGTGCTGGAGTTCGCGGAGCCGTCCGAGACCTACCGCGACGTGCTTTCCGCCGTCCGCGCCGACATGGCCGGCGCCGACGGTGCCCAGGAAGGCGACCCGGCGCGGGCCGCGGACATCATCGTCGGGCTGGTCCACGGCGACGACGTGCCGCTGCGGCTGCCGCTGGGCAGCGAGGCCGTCGAGCGGCTCACCCGGGCCTACCGGCGCGACCTCGAAGGCGTCGAGCGGTGGGCCGAGACCGCCCGCAGCGCCGACTTCACCGACGTCCCGCCGTCGGCACGGCCGATCTAGGCTGGACGGCATGGCCACGGACGAACTGATGGCCCGGGCGCTGGCGATGCTCGGCGACGACGAGCTGCCGGTCGAGGCGATCCACCGGCTCACCGGCGCCACCGCGGCGGACGGGCCGATGACGATCGCCGAGATGCTCGACCTCTCCCCGCACACTCTGCGCTACTACGAACGAGCCGGGCTGGTCGACGTCGGCCGCGACAGCAACGGATACCGCGTGTACGACGCCGCAGCGGTCCGGCGCCTGGTCTTCCTGACCCGGATGCGGCTGTCGGGGATGCCGATGCGCGACCTCCAGCACTACATAGCGCTCGTCGACGCCGGCGACGACACGGTGCCCGAGCGCCTCGACCTGCTCATCGAGCACCGCGACACGATCCGGCGCCGGATCCGCGAGCTGACACTGTCCCTCGCGGCGACCGAGTACAAGATCGCCACCTACGGGGGCGCGACCGGCCCGGACGTCACGGTGAGGCCGGAGCAGCCCTGAGCCGTCGGGGGACGCGACCGTCAGCTCGAACCCGCGAACGCGGTGAGGCGGCACGATCCGACCGTCCAACGCGCAAACGGGAGGTCGCGGCGGTCCGGTGACGTTCCGGCAACGGCCGGATCGCGGCGCTGCGACGGGCTGAATGCCATCCTGCTCCCGCCTGGTACCCCGAGCTGACCAGCGAAAGCGCCGGATGCCCACACCCGTGAAAACCCGCGGTCCCCGACCGCCCACGCCGACTGCGTCTACCGCGTCGCCGTCGGTCGGGCAACGCCGCGCGGAAACCCCCAGCGCGATGGACCCCGGCACGGCGGACTTGGTCCGCGCCCGCGCACAGCTGGGCAACGCGGCCGTGACCGCGGCGATGGGCGGCCTGCCGGCAGGTGCCGAGCCCAGGGTGTCCCCGTGGACCGCGCGGATGATGCTGGCCGGCCAGAATCTGGTGGGCAACCAGGCCATCGCGAACCAGGCCACGGCGGGCGCCCCGGCCACGCCCGCAACTCCCACGCCGACCGTGCCCCAACCCGCGCCGAAGAAACCCCTGCCCGCCAAGCCGACCGGCGGGAAAGCCCCGGCGCAGCTCGCGGCCGTCCCGGACGACAAGGACCTGGCGAAGGACAAGGCGCCCGAGGAACGCCCGGATAAGGGCGCCACCAAGGAGAAGGGCACCGGCCCGCGCTCGCCCGCCACCGACCCGAAGTTCCAGGCGCTGAAGAAAGACGTCAACGCCAAGAAGAAGACCGTCGGTGTCAGCCACCCACCGGCAGCAGCGGAAGCGGGCGCGGCCCAGGAGGCTGCCGAAGCCCCGGCGGACGACCAGGAGGCCCGCGGCAAGGCGGCGCACGCCGAGGACATGGACGCCGCCCAGCCGAAGGAGTTCGACAAGCAGGAGTTCATCCAGGCGGTCAAGAAAGCCGTCGCCGACAAGGCCCCGAAAAACCTGGACGAGGCGGACAAGTTCGGCGAGTCCGGCAAGGCCGAAGAAGTCAAGACCGAGGTCCAGGGCAAGGTCGGCGAAGGCAAGGACGCCTCCGCACGCGAGATCGCCGAAACGACCGCGGCACCGCCGGAACCGGCGCCGGACGCCAAGCGAGTCGTCCCCATGGCCGCGGACAGGGTGCCGGGCAAGCCGAGCGCCCCGGACCCGGCCCGAGCGGCCCCGGACCAGCTGCCGCCGTCGGCTACGGACCTGTCGGCCGGTCCGGAGCAGGTCAACCAGCAGATGGCCGAGGCCCAGGTCACCGACCAGCAGCTGTCGTTCCAGAACGCCCGCGAACCCCAGTTCGACAAGGCAGTCAAGGAGAAGAAGACCCTCGAAGCCCACTCCGAGACCGCGCCGAAGAAACTCCGCGCCGCCGAAGCCGGCGAACTCAACGAGGTCAAGACCACCGCCGCCGCCAAAGGTTCCGCCGCCATGGCCGGCATCCATGCCACCCGCGTGGCCACCGGCCAGCAGGTAGGCGCCGGCAAGAAGGGCACGAAGAAGACCGACGAAGACAAACGCACCCAGGTCACCGACCTCCTGCAGAAAGTCTTCGACCAGACCAAAACCGACGTCGAGAAAATCCTCACCGACCTCGACAAGAAAGTCGACGACCAGTTCACCACCAAGGAAAAACGAGCCCGGGACCGCTTCACCCGCGAACACGAAGACGGCATGGCCCGCTACAAAGACGAACGCTACAGCGGCCCGCTCGGCTGGGCCCGCTGGACCCGCGACCTGTTCGCCGGCCTCCCCGACGAAGCCAACCGCATCTACGAACACGCGAAAGACACCTACCTGGCGGCGATGGACCTCATCATCACCGAGATCGCCACCACCGTGGAAACCGAACTGAAACGCGCCAAAGACCGCATCGCCACCGGCCGCAAAGAACTCAAAGCAGCCGTCGACAAACTCCCCGCCGACCTGAAAGCGATCGGCCGCCAAGCCGCCGCCGACTTCGAAGGCAAGTTCGACGAACTCAAGGACACCGTCAACGACAAAGGCACCGAACTCGTCGACACCCTCGCCACCAAATACACCGACGCGGTCAAGTCCGTCGACGACGAAATCGCCGCCGAGAAAGAAAAGAACAAAGGCCTCGTCGCCAAGGCCGCCGACGCCATCGGCGGCGCCATCAAGGCCATCATCGAACTTGGCCGGATGCTGCTGGGCGTCCTGCGCAAAGCCGTCTCCGCCATCGGCGCCATCCTCAAAGACCCCATCGGGTTCCTCGGCAACCTGGTCACCGGCGTCGGCGGCGGCCTCAAACTGTTCATGAAAAACGCCGGCCGCCACCTCGAAGGCGGCGTCCTGGCCTGGCTGCTGGGCACCGGCGGCACCCTCGGCCTGCCACTACCCACCACCTTCGACCTCCTCGGCATCCTCACCCTGATCGCCGCGCTCCTCGGCCTGTCCTGGGCCAACCTCCGCGCCCGCCTGGCCCGCAAAGTCCCCCACCAGGCCCTGGTCGCCGCCGAAACCGCCATCCCGCTGGTCGTCCAGGTCAAAACCCGGGGCGTGACCGGCCTGTGGGACGAGCTGAAAACCCGCGTCGGCGACCTGAAGAAAGACCTGATCAGCAACCTGGTCTCGTTCCTGCTCCCCACCATCGTCATCGCCGGCATCACCTGGATCGTGTCCCTGTTCAACCCCGCCTCGGCGTTCATCCGCGCCTGCAAAATGATCATCGACATCATCCGGTTCATCGTCACTAACGCCCGCCAGATCATCGACTTCGTCAACGCCGTCCTCGACGCGGTGCTGGCCATCGCCAAAGGCGGCACCGGCGGCGTCCCCGCCCTCGTGGAACGAGCACTCGCCCGCGCCATCCCCGTCCTGATCGGCGCCCTCGCCGCCCTGCTCGGCATCGGCGGCATCGCCGCCAAAGTCAAACAGGTCTTCCAAAAACTCGCCCGCCCGGTCAACAAAGCCATCGACTGGGTCATCGACAAGATCGTCGGCCTGATCAAGAAGCTCTGGAACAAGCTCAAGCCCAAGCGCCGTCCCAAGACCCGGCCCCGCAGGCCGAGGCGCCCCGACCACCGCAGGCGACCTCGCAAGCCCAGGCGTGACAGACCGCGGCGGCCTCACGACACCGCCAAACCGCGAAAGCCCGGCAAGGACAAGCGCGACCGTCCGGAAGCGAACGCGGTTTCCAAGGCCCTCCAGGAAGCCGAGGCGCTGGTCCAGCCCGGCGCCAGTGTCGCAAGCATCGACAGGAAACTGCCGTCGATCCGGCGCAAGCACAAGATCAAGCGACTGGCGCTGATCATCGAGAGCTTCGGACCGAAGAAGACCACGCTCCGTTTCGCCGGGTCGAACAGCCCGGAGAAGAAGAGCGGCCCGGTGAACCTCTGGCACAAGACCTACGACGGAATCAGGCACTTGGTCGAACTGACCAAGGGGATCGACAAGCTGGTCATCAAGCGGAAAACCATGGACGACGGGTCTTCCGAAGTACAACTGCTGACGTTCGCGACCGGCGAGAAGGTGATCCGCAAGGTCCCGCTCGACCAGACCGTCGACATGCCCAGCGCCACCTCGTCCGAGCGCCCGACCATGCGGAGCGGAGATGAGCGCGCCGATGCCGAGCGGCTGGGCTTCCTCGTCGCGCGCGCCATCGGAACCACGGTGCCCGCAGCATTCCGCTACTCGGAAACCGAAGTGCTGATGGACTACGTCGAAGGGACCCCGGGACGGACGCTGCAAGGCAACAGGCCCGAACAGGAGCGGCTGATGGGGACCGCATCGGGACGGCGACTCGGGCTGCTGGACGTCCTGATCGGCAACGAGGACCGGAACATCGGCAACTTCATGATCGTCGACGGCGAGGTGGTCGGGATAGACCAGGGCGAAGCGTGGTCGGAGGCCGGCAAGAACCTCGCCGACTGGACGCACAAAACCTTTGCCAGGGCATATTACGACTTCGCGAACAATCGCTGGCGCAAGAACGACCTGAGTCGCGCCGAGATCGACCAATTCGAAAGTGCACTCAAGGCTCTCCGGCCGGAATTCCTCCCGTCCCGGCGCGAATGGTATGATGACATGATGAAACGCTTCGCGGAAGTGAAAAAGCACAGTCGTTGGGGCGAGTGAAAGGAGCATTCGAAATGCCCACTCGCGTTCTTTACGCGGTCATCGCGAACACGGGACAAAGATTCAGGCTGATGACTCTTCACCCCGATGGATCACTGACGGTCGAAGCCGACGACATGGCCGATGCGGTCCCGGTCATGCAAAGGCGAGGACTCTCGAACGAGTTCATCTTCGAGACCACGAAACAACGCGACAACGCCTACGTGCGACACGTCGAAGAGGTTGTCGAGGACTAGGTTCAGCTTCGACAGAGGCCAGCCGCTTCTCGGCGCGGCAGGCGAGCCGCGCGACGCATCGTGCTGACGAACCGGCTCAAGCCGGTCGGCGTGGTGCCCCGAAGGGATGCCACGCAAACCATCATCGACAACAGCGTCGTTGACCTGGGCCATCGAGTAGTTCTCTTTAGATGTGGTGGAACCTTCCGGGTTCTCGACGGGGAGCGGATCACGTTCGAGCGGTCGAGCACCTGCGACACCGCGGCCAGGCTCTCGCCGACGAGGGTGACGCGGCACGTGGCCTTCTGGGTCGCGTGGCCGTAGCGGATCTCGAGGCGAAGGCCCTCGAACAGCTGACGGGACAGCTCGTCAGGCAGGCCGTCCAACCGCACGGCGCCGAGCGGCAGCTCGTGCAGCAGGCAAGCACCGAGCCTTCGGCGGGAACATCCAGTTCCTGGCCACCCCGGACGGGTTCCCGCTGTGGACCTCGCCAGTGCTGCCCGGTTCCGCAACGACCTCTCCGCCGCCCGCGACCTCGGCATCGTCGGTGCGCTGACCGCCGCCGCAGCCGATGGCCTGCCGACGCTGGCTGATAAGGCCTACCACTCAGCCGGCATCGGCATCCTCACCCCGTTCAAGAAAGCCGCAAATCAACCGCCCCTCAACCTCCGTCAGCGGGTCCACAACCTGCTGCATTCCCGAGCCCGGGCCCGGGCCCTCGGCGAACGCGCCATGGCCATCCTCAAAACCCGCTGGTCAGCCCTGCACCGAGTCACTCTTTGCCCACCCCGCATCGGCGCGATCGTCCAAGCGGCCCTGGTACTCACTCAACGTGAACACCACGGCCGCTACTGAGAAAACCTCACTGGGGATCAGCGCGCAGAAGCTGTCAAACGTGGAACTGGGGACAAACGTCCCCGAGCCCACGCTGGTCGCCCATATTCTCGGTTGCCTCCGAGTCAGCCGTGCCGAATTCGAGCAGGTCATGAAGATCGCCAAGCAGGTCGACATCCCGAACTTCGTCGACCGGTCCGCGTCGCCGCTGATCGATCTTTGTGGACTTATGAGCAGCTTTCGAGCCGGATCGTGGAGCAGGAGCACCGTGCGCACGGTAGGGCTGCTGTGCCCTAGAAGCGACCTCAGCATGACAAGTTCCAGAACGACTAGAACGGCTCCGAGTACACACCCCGCCGCCAATCCCAGAAGTGTCGTGGTCGGGGCACCGGCGAACGCATGGACTGGGCCGGCGGAGCAGACCGCGGCACAGAGCGGCATCGCGATCCGGTCGACCTGGTTGGTGGCCTTGAGGACGCTGGCACCAAACGCCCCTGCCAATGCAGCACACACGGCCGGCAGGACAGTCGTGAGGTTGACCGTGGAGCCGGGCAGGAACAGCAACGACAGCGAAATCGCAGGCAGGATGGCCGAAGCAGTGACAAGGGCGCACCACCTGGCTCCTGCTCCTCCGACCGCCCAGACGAGCACCCCGGTCGCGACCGAGGCAAGAGCCACGACCTCAGCCATGACCACGATGAGGTCCGCGCCGTTGTCCTCGCCCAACAGTGCGACGAAGCCGAGGGCGGGAACGAGTGTTCCGAGAACACCGATTGAGCGCACCGATGATCCCGAGCGTGCCTTGCGAAGACGTGCGACGGCAGCGATCGTGGCCCCTGCGAAGAAGCCACTTGCGATGACGAGGAACGCGGCGTGATACCAACCGACACCGTTGAACGTTCCGGCGCTCGGGAACGTCCAGTTGACCTTCGGGTGCGGATTCGCCAGCCAGCTCGCCTGCGAACCCGCACCAGCGATGACCCCCACGGTCGCGCCCAAGGCTACTGCCCGCCTGGTGCCCCGGCTCCAGTGGCGAACAGGTTCGCAAGATCGGACTAGCGAGTAGGCAAGCAGCGGGAGCTGCATACCGTCACCGACCGTAGCCGCACGGAAAGTGAAAAGGCCGGGCTGTGCGGGCTCCCCCATGCCGAGCGCAGAGGCGACCGCAAGCACGCCGAAGCCGAGCGAGAACACCGCCGCGGCGGCGCCGATCGCCCATGAGCGCGGGGTCAGCACGGGCTGCGGTGGCACGCGGCTCCTCACCTGGATGCTCTTGAGTCGCCGAGGCTGGCTCTGTGTTACGGGTGTGAGGCGTTCACTTGTTGGTGTCAAGGGATGGTGGGCTGGCGCTGCAAGGCTTGTTCGATCGGTGGAGCAGCAGCCAAGTGATCAGCCCCGCAAGGACAACGAGCCAGCACGACAGCAGCCGGTAAACGAGGGCTGCGGCCAGAGCCACGGCACTGTCGCCATTGGCGGTCGTGAGAGCCGCAGCAAGGGTCGTCTCCACCACGCCGGCTCCGCCGGGACTGAGCGGGAGCTGCCTCACCACCTGGATCCCGAGATAGATCATCCCGATCTCCATGATCGAAACGTGCAATCCGAGAGCAGCACCCACGATAGCCAGGCAAGCGAGGTCGGCGGCCCAGTTCAACCCCGCAAAACTGGTTGCCGCCAGCCAATGGTTGCGTGCACGTCGATTCGCCAGCCGGACTCCCAGGTGGAGCAGGCCCAGCAAAACCACGACTCCCGCGACCGCGGCAGCAGGCCGGGGCAGGACCAGAACGGCGAGCGCGCACAGCAGGTAAAGCGAGCACAGGCCGGCGATGGACACTAGGCCGGACAGCACGATCGTCACCGTGGAGGTGCGGCGGTCGACGCCGAGTCGCCGGTATTGCCGGATGACGAACGCGGCCGAGACGACCGGACCCGCCGGCACCGTCATGGCCACCGCCGTCCCGGTGCAGACGATGGCCAACGCCGGCCTGAGCGCGACCCGGGCGTCGAATACGGCAAGCAAGGACTGTTGCTGTCGGGCGAAACACAAGAACGAGAGAATCTCCAACACGCCGGCGACGCCGAGGAGGGGGACGTCTGCGTGCCCGAATGCTGTTGCCAGCAGGGGAAGGGACGGCAGCTCGCGCCGGACGAACCACGTTCCTGAAGCCAGCGCGAAGACGATGACGGCCACTCGAACCCACCAGTTGCGCCTGGCTCTGAAGCCGATGTCCGGCTCTGTCGTGAGAGCGGCAGCTCGGCGACCGACCCAGTCCGGCAATGTCCAGCGGCGTCCTTGAGCGGTTAGCATGGGTCGATGGCCTCGCTCAGACGCATCCGGAACGCTCGCGTGCCCGCGGGGGCGTCTGCCCTGGATGCCGAACTTTTGCGGGCGGGGTGTGCCTTCCTCATCGGCGCCTTGCCCTTTGCGCAAATCATCGCGAAGCGAGTCGGCCGGGTCGACCTCCGCGTCGCTCATCCCGAGTCCGTTTCCGCCACCGGGGTGTACCGCGTGGCTGGATTGACGCCTTTCGTCGTTGTCGCAGCGCTGGACGTGGCCAAGGGGTACACGGCCGTCAAACTGACTGGCGGGAACGGCCCGACGCTGTTCTTGCGCGCCGCGCTGGTGGTCGTCGGGCACAACTGGTCGCCCTTCGCGCGAGGAGCCGGCGGGCGGGGAATCACGCCGGCGACCGGCGTCCTCCTGGCTAGTGATCGCTGGGCGGCTCCGATCATGCTGGGCGGCCCGGTGATCGGATACCTCTGCGGATCGAGCGCCCTGGGCTCCTTCATCTCTCAGCTTCTCCTGCCGTTCGGCGCCCTCATCCTGGGGAAACGGGAGCACGTCGCCCTGTTGACCGCGATCGTGCTGCCTATTTGGGCCAAAAGGATGGCGGGCAACTATCTTCGACTCGGGGTCGATGTGCCCTTTTCCCACTATCTGGACCGTCTGATGTACGACAGGGATCGAGCCGGTTCGTCGTCATGACGGACGATTGGTCATGCGGACGAGTTGGCGGACGAACTCGATCATCCGACCCGCCGGCGCGTCGCCGCCGAGTGCCAACCTGAAGATGCGGCGTTCGATCTCCTCCGCGCTGCGCTCGATCTCACCGCTCAAGATGTTGGAAACGGAAGTTTCCGCCATGAGATCGCGAACCCACGTCAAGTCCGGCGCTGTCGTCGAGTTCCGGAGGGCACGAGCGACGCGTTCGGCGGTTCCGTCGTGGCCCTCGGTTCGAAGCAGGTCGATCAATATTGCGATCGGCCGGGTGAACTTTCCTCCGGCGAGGTCCTCAGGCACGGTCCGAGGGTCGGTGATGAACATGTCATGGTAGTCGTCGACCAGTTGGTAGAGTACGCCGACTTCGTAGCCGAGCTGTTCGATCTCGTTTTCGATCCGATCGTCCGCGCCGCTGACCACGGCAGTACCGGCCGCGACACAGGCAAACGGTGCGCCGGTCTTCAAGCGCATCATCTCCCGGTGCGGAAAAGATCGGAAATCGTACCAGCCCTGGTTCCAGCCGATGTCGATGCTCTGACCGAGAGGAACCAACGTCTCCATGACATCGAGGTGACGGCGCAGCCGGTCTTTTTCCGACAGGCTGAGATCAGCACAGGCGATCGGGTAGTGAGAGAACGAGCGGACGATGCATCCGAGGTTGATAGCGTTGCTCACGTTCTCGGTGACGTGGACGGACGGCGTGTCACCCCGGAAACTCGAGTTGTCCTGAACGTCGTCCAGCACCAACGACGCACAGTGGTAGAGCTCGACGGCTGCGGCGACTGGCTCGGCCTTGTGGGGAGCTGCTCCCAACAGTCTGGCGCACAGCAGTGCGAACCTCGGCCGCAACCTTTTGCCCCGTCTGGCGAGCTGGCGCTCGACGAGAATCCTCATCCGGTCGCGATGCGGCCACGGCCAAGACTGGAACCCGGCATTCATCCGGGTGCCGATCGCGGCCAGGTGCGTGGTCTCTTCGTCGTGAAGGTCAGTTCTCATTCGCAACCGCCTTGTCTTGAGCGGGCCGGGGCCAGCCGCCGACCATGCGCGATCGGTATCCGGCATAGTGGACAAAACCAAGGATTATCAGTGACAGCCAGCTCATCAGAGGTTGTTTCAGGAGCACCAAGGTAAGTGCGACCAGGTTGATGGCTGCCACTGCGCTGCGTGCTGCCGCTTTGCTCGCGACCTGCCGTCCGATCCACACCTGCGGGAAGTAGGTCGCGGCGAAAACAGCGACAATTCCGACGGTGGCGAGCCAGTGAAACGCCGTCAGCGCACCCAGCGAAGTGGCGATTCCCATCCCTCCCCGGAATCCCAGCTGCGCAGGCCAGATATGTCCGGAGACCACCGAGACGACCGCAATGGTCAGAGTGACGTCGCCAACCTGGAGAGCCGTTCCGGTGGCCACCACGACATATCCCTTCGCCATGTCCAGCAAGAGGACTATGACGAACCAATGGGCGCCGAAAACTCGCCCGGCGTTCTGCGCGCCGGCGTTGCCGCTGCCAAGTTCTCGAATGTCCTGACCGGTCCGAAGCTTGGTGACGTAGTAGCTGGTCGAAATGCATCCGATGAAGTAGCCCGCGACGATGAGCCCGACGTTCAGGGCAAGATGACCGATGTTCAGCAAAACCACCTACCTCACTTGAGGAACGTCAGAGAAAGAAGGCCGGGAAACCACGCCAGCCGCATGACCAGAAGGGAACGCGCGCTCGCCCTCGAGACGTCCGGACACGAACGGAGCGTGTATGTGCACCAGCACAACGGTCCGATCAAGGCCGGCACGACGAGGGCCAGGTAGACCCAGGGTCGCGAGCTGATGCACAACCCCAGGCCGAGCGCGATGGCAGCCGTGATCGCGGCTGCTCCGGCAAAGGCGGCGACGCTGGCCTCGGCGCCGTGTTCGGTGGCGAGCGTACGCAAACCGGCTGCGCGATCCGTAACCCGGTCCTGCAGAGTTTTCACAATCTCGTAGCCGACCACGAAAGTCAGGACGACGCCGGCCGCGACGGAGGAGGGGGACGTGATAGTCGCGGATGCCAGCGAGCCGAACAGCAGTGTGCTGCTGCAGACCGAGGCCACCACGAAATTTCCCAACAGCACCGTGTTTTTCAGGCGGTATGAGTAGGCGAAGGCCAGAAGCACGAGTGCGCCGGCGAATGCCGTCTCGGCGGGCCCCAGCGCGAGCGCGGTGGCTGTGGTGAGAGCCGTCAGCACTGCGACGACGCCCCATGCGGTGGTGACGCCGATGCGTCCCGAGGGGATCGGGCGCTGCGGCTTGCCGTCGCGATCCGCCGGGAGGTCGACGATGTCGTTCACCGTGTTGGCGATTCCCAGCAGGCTTGCCATGCACACCATGGCCAACCAGCCACGCGATGATGCCAGGACGGCCAGGCCGGACACGAGGTAGCCGCCGCATCCCGCGGAGGAGGCGGCGAGCAAGCACGTCAGCGGCCTGATCACAGCGCACGTCGCGATCACTCTGGGGAAGAGGCCGCTTTGCGGCACGTTGGCGATAGTCAAGATGCAGGCCCATCCAGTGCGGGCGGGTGCGCGGCCAACCGGGTGTAGACGTGCCCGGTCGTGCCGTCCACGGTGATCAAGTCGCCGTTGCCGACGGTTTCGGTGACCGACTGCAGCCCGACGACCGCCGGCACGCCGTACTCACGGGCGATAACCGACATGTGTGCGGCGACACTGCCGAGATCTGCGGCCACCGCTACGGCGTTTCTCATCAGCGGGGCCAGCGCGGGTACGAATGAGCGGACGATGAGCACGTCTCCGGCAGCGGTGTTGTCCCAGTCGAGGTCGTCGACGATGCGTGCCCGGCCCGTGGCGCGCCCTGGGCTGACCCCGATTCCGCGCAACACCCCGTCCTGGCTCGGCTCGCCCGAGTGCTCGACCGGACGGGTGAGCAGGAGCGGCAGGAGGCACGCGGGGGTGCCCAGCGCGGGTGGTGGACGGAGGGCGCCTTGCCGCTTCCATTCCTGCAATCTCGTCGCAGCCAGTTCGGCCAGCCGAGAGGAACCCGTGTCCGACAACGCTGCGCGAACCTCGTTGCGGGTCAAGAAGTGGATGTGCTCGGGTCGCTCGATCGCGCCTTTCGATACCAAGACCGTGGCCAGGCGGTCGAGTGCCTGCCGAAGGACCGGCCATGGCCGGGTCAAGTCGGCTGTGTAGGAGGTGCGGCGCCGGGCGGTTTCGCGCGCAGCGTCCAGCAGGCGGATGAACCGTCTGGGGTTCACGTTTCGTCGGGAGAGGATCACGAGGCAGTTCTGTTCGAGGGCCGCGGACTCGTGCGGCGCCCGACTCGGATCGGATTTGGGGAGTTGGTCGTCCTTCACGAGTTCCCCGAGGGTGGGACGGGACCAGTCGAGGGTCGAAACCGCGTGTGGCACGAAGTCGTCGAGTCCCCGGCCGGTTATCAGCAGCCCGTGATGGGACAGTCCGGAGGCGGGCTGGATGTGTCGTCTGTAGTACCGCGCCAACGCGTACTCTGCACGCCACGCCGCACCTCCCACCAGCAGCATCGGCCAGACGTAGTCGCCGACCAATTCGGTCATCTGGTCGACGAAGTCGCACACCGTGTGTTCGTCGACCGAGCCGAGCCCGGCTTCAGTACTCGCCAGGAGATCGTGGTACCTGCGCGGCCAATGCTTCTCGAGCGTGGTGAGCTCCTCCTTGAGCACGACTCTGTTCGCGATGTCCGGCCAGCGTCGGCCCGCCAGCATGGCGCAGGCGAACGCGGGATGGGTGAGCATTCCGCGGAGGAGCTCGGACGAACGGCGATCCCCCAAGGGCGAGTGGTAGTACCACCCGTTGATGATCCGGTAGGACGGCTCGGGCACCCGGACTCCGCTGCGGCGCCGCTGAGCGTGGCGGAAGCGGCGGTCGACCTCCGGGAGGAACCAGCTGGCGAACAGCGGGGTAACCGGTTCAGGAAGCCATTCCCCCAGCCGGATGTCCCGTCTCCACTCTCCCCTGGCCGGCGTCGGCCACGCCACGACCCTGCTGGACCGGCGGGTAGCCGGCCGAGCCTGGAGCAGCACCAGTTCGTCTTCGACGATTGCCCACTCGATTTCCGCGGAGTAGGCGAGGTGCTTGGACGTTCGCCGGGTCAGGTCTGCGATGGCGCGGGCCGTGCTGGAGGTGAGCGCCCCGGATGGGTTCCTCACGCACGTGGCGGTTGCTCGGACGACTTCCCACTCCTCGGCGATGGTTTCCCCTTGCATCAGCTCGTCCGCTCGGCCGCGTACTGCCGACACGAGCACGTCACCTGCGTCGTCGAGGAAAGCCGCACCTGCGGTGTCCGGAGCGAGCAAGGGTTGGACGAGGACCGCCATCGGCAGAACTGGCGAATGGTCGGCACCGTGGTAGAAATCCACATTCGCCGCGGACTTCCAGCACGTCAGCACGGCTTCTCGCAACGGCTCACGTCCCGCCACGTCGAGTACGCTGGTGTAGAGACCTGCAAAGGATGCCGTTGCCGTGTCTTCCGCGATACCTGACGAGCGAACCGCGAGCCGGGACGAGGGGTACCGGGCCAGAATCTCGGCAAGCGCCTGGTCGAGTCGCGCGGAATTCTGTCCCCGGCCATGGCGTTCATCGTCATGCTCCTGGAAGAGCCGATGGATTCGCGTAGGTATCACGACACCGTCGACGGCGGGAAACCCTGCCTGGATCAGCGTCGCCAGGGTGGCGGCCTTGCGTCCGCACGTCAGCGGATCAACGGCGCTCTCCTCGGTGACCGCCACGGTGACGGGGGACGGGATCGGGGTGCTTTCCACATGGGCCTCCTCAGTTTCGAGCGGCTGTCTGTCCGCCGGTTTTTGGGAGGTGGCCGACTCTTCCCGTCTCCATCATCAGGTCCGCGGCCCAGCGCAACGGTGTGGCTCCTATTCGCGTGTAGTAGCTCCGGTATCGGTCCGCGAACTCCGAAAACGTCCGGGGGCACAGGCGCTGCCATCGATGTTCGTTCATCCGCAGTCCCCTCCGGTCGGCGGCGGCGAGCCGTCGGTTCTCGTCTGGGTGCCGGGTGAGGAGAGCGAGAAGGATGTTTTCCGCTCCGTACTCCAGGTCCTGACGCCAGTCCCTGAGGTCATCCGCGAACTTACAGGCCAGCCCGAGGTTCGTGAAATCATCGAGTGCGGCTCGTGGTGCGGCGGTTCCCTGGAACATTCCGATCACCTCGGCGAGCTGTCGCAGCACGACGCCGCTGTCGACGGCGGCGTCTTCAAGCAGGTCGGTCACCGATGGTGCAGTCGTTCTCCTCTCGTGGGAAACGGCGTAACGACGGTAGTCTTCCTCGACGGTTCTTCGGAGGAGGAGCCTGATCGCGTCGCACTGCGCCGGCTCGCAGTTCGCCGCGAGGTAGGACCGCATCTCACCGACCGCCCGGCTGATCGCGTCCGTTGCGATGAGGTCGTCGAATGCGACGGACGCTTTGTGGATCCGGCGCTCGAACTCGTCGTCCAGCAGGAAAGCGATTCGGTTGAGCAGGATGAGCACTTGCGCGGTTCCCGGCCGGACCGGTCGGCCGCTGATGCGGGCATAACCCGATAGAAGGAGGTCGAGGAAGAGGTCGTACGCCGCGGTCTCCCAGACTCGGACGTCGCGCGCAAGAGGCCGAGACGCCCGGTAGGGGTGCAGCACCAGGTGTCTCGCGTAGCTGGGCGCGAGGCGGATCGCGGTAGACGTACGGCCGCCTGTTCGGGGAAGGACGGTCATCGCGTCGACCAACCGTCCGGCAGTTCGGCCGTCAGCAGGCCGGACACGACTCGTCTCGTCTCCGGAAAGAGTGCCCGTCCGCAGACCGACATGTGCTTCGGGTAGGTGGCGAGTAGGTGCGCGAGGTAGATTCCGGTTTGTCGACTGGCGCCGGAATGGAGCTGGACGAACCGAGCGCAAGATGCCGAAACCGCGTCATATTCGCCGAGTTCGGCACCGAAGGCCGCGAGCGAATAATGCATGTACCGCCAATAGTGACTTAGTTCGTCCTTTTCGACGGTGATCTCTAGAGAGTTTCTTAGACGCAGACAGGAGATCGCGACGATGCCTGCGAACATGTCGATGTACTCGTCTTTCATCCCACGTAGAGCGCGGTGCCGTTCACCAAGTCCGGACAACATCCGACGTACGCTCGGGTCCGCAAGTCCGACCGGCTGGCCGATGTCGTCGTCCAGATTGAAGAGACGGACAAGAATATCCTTGGCTCGTCCTTCACCGACAGCCTTCCGCAGCATGAGCGCGTCGCTGTCACCGGCATCCGATCCGACAGTCGTTAGAGGCGGCAACGTGGCATAGGTAGTGAAGATGAACATGCCAGACCCACCCAGCATTGGAGATTTCTTCCACATTCGACGGGCCACGTGAAAGTCGTCCGTGTACTCCTGGGAGTTCACGTACCGCAGCACAGCACCGGAGCTAGCCACTCGCGGTCTCCCATCGACTTGGTATCAGGTCGTCAGAGAATCGCCTGAATACGTTGCGAACCTCGATTCACGCCAACGCTCGTAAGAGTCGCGCCCGGCCATGCGGCTGTTACAGGGTCGAATCCTGCACCTCATGAACCCCTCGACGGGCACCCTGTTAGTGAGTCCTTGACAACACTGATGCGGGGTGAGCGGATCTGCCGGCAGAACGTTGGATCCGCGGACTCCGAACTCGCTCGAGGCGAAGACGCGACGATCGGCGGTCGACCCGTCGCCGGCTGCCGGCGGTCGTCCTGGGTGCCCTCCCTGCGGTGAACCTTGCGAAGGCCGCCCGGCCACTAGCCGGCGGGAAATGGGGCAAAACAGCAGGTAGACAACGTCGGACACCGCATTCGACGGGATGCGCACGGCCCGGTAGGCCAGCAGCACGACCTGCGCCACGACACCATCAGGTGTAGTTGTAGTTTCAGGAGTTTGGCCACCTCGATCGGGTCGTCGAGCGACGCGTACGCGTCGGCCTCCCGGGCGAGCGGTATAGCGGTGAGCCCGTCGGCTCCAGTGTCACGAAACAGATCGATAGCTCAGCAGATCGCCTGCGAGCTGCCGCGCCGGAGCCGGTCGTTGCACAAATGCGAAAAATTATGCGGCGACCCATCGACCACACCTACGGGATCACCGAGGGCAGCTCTCCCGATTGGAGCGAGGAGGAGGCGGCACTCGACTACCTGTCCTCCAACCCTGCGGAAGACGTTGCGCTACTACTCCGGGAAACCGCCCCCGGCCAGGGCCAAGGCCGGAAAATGGCGGGAGGGCTCAACCGAGACCTGATCCTGACGGGTCAGTCCCACCGGTGGCATCCGTAATGGGTTCGAATCCCATCGACCGAGCGTGCAGATCCGCCAGAACGATGCCGTTTCCGCCGTGGTCGTCGAGTTGCTTCCACACCCGGAACCCTTCGAGGACCGCACGCTCCCAGTCGGCCGCCGTCCGAACGCCGACCTCGAGCTGAGCCGTAGAAGTCGCGATGGAGGCGAGTACGTCGCCGTCGACGTGTGCAGCGCCGCTGAGATAGTCGCGCGTGGCCGCGTAGGCGAAGATCGAAGCCGCGAGCCCTTCTTCGATGGCGATGGCTCGGCCGCCGTCTTCGTTCTCGTCGACCGCTGGGTCACTGCGGCGCTTACAGCCGAGCAGAGCGCGAGTGACCGGAGACCACCCGAGCAGGCACGCGTAGCTGAGGTGGAACACATCGTGCAAGCGGTAGCTGTCGGTATTCCGCGATGCGTCGGTGAGGGTGGCACCGACCTGCACTCCATCGCGGTAGATCTCGGTCGCGAAAACCCCGTCCGGTTTGCGGTAGGTCCGGAACTTGTAGGCGATCGACGCGGGCAGCCGCTCCTCGGCCGGGAAGTCTTCGTCGAAGATGTGCCAGTCGGCCGACGGAATCCACCGATCGGCGGTCTTGGTCAGGTTCGCCACCGCGACGTCCTCCATGTCCAGGCCGAGGTCGTAAGCGAACGCGGTCAGGTGCCAAAGAACGTCACCGAGCTCTTCACGGACCCGGAGCTTGCCCCACCCCTGGTGGTCGCCGTCGCGCCGCGTGCGCTGGTACTGCCGGGACAGGTCACCGATCTGCGCGACCATGCTCAGCAGGTGGCCGGCCGCCGCGCCCGCCTCCTCGGGCAGGTCCTGACGGGTGGTCATAGCTTTTCGCTGGTACTCGCGAAGGTGCACTGCGTCTCCTGAGGCGCCGACAACGGGGAAGGTTGCCAGGAATCACGACACCGCTGTCCTTGATTCCGACGACCCCTCTGTCGTACCATAGGACACGTCGGTCGGCAAACAGGACAGAGGTGGCCGTGGACAACCGGGTGGTATCCCGCGAGGAGGTCGAGGACTACATCGTCGACCTCCTCGCCGAAGAGTTCGAACAAGACGCCAGTGAGCTGCTGGCCGAGCTCGTCGAGCTGTCGCCAGAGATGCCCTGCGACTCAGTAATCCTTGTCGAGCTGATGACCCGGGTATCCGCGCGCTTCGGAGTTCGGTTCGAGGCGACCTTTGAAACCGCGCGTGACATGCGCTCAGTTCGAGGTTTCGCTGATCGCGTCTGCGCCGAGCTGGCCGCCACCGCCCTCACCGCCCAACCGGAAGGAGTCCCCGCCGATGAATGATTCCAGCGCCGCAGCACCAGAGGACGAGGGCACCATGCTCGACCCTGAGCAGGTCCGCCTCGGTGCACGGCTGAAGCAGAGCCGGGAGTATCTAGGGCTGAGCCAGAAGTTCGTAGCCGATCGTACGGGTATACCACGCTCGGCTATTTCCGACGTCGAACGCGGTCTACGCAAGGTCGACAGCCTGGAGCTGAAGAAGTTCGCCCTGGTCTACACGCGCCCGGTCGGCTACTTCCTCGACGAAGACGACGACGCCGAGCCGGGCAACCACACCGTGCAGGTGGTCGCGCGCCGGCTCGGCGGCATGAGCCACGACGACCTGGCCAAGGTTGCCGACTACGTCGAGATGGTGGAGGTCCGGGCCCGAATGCAGAACCAGACCAAGTCATGAGCAAGTGGTCAGCGGCGCACCGGATCGCCCAAATCGCCGCGCAGAACGCACGCGGAGAGGCAAATCTGCGGCATGACCAGCGTGTCGACGTCATCGCCATGATCGACGCGGCGGGCGTCGAGGTGTTCGGGCAGCACAGCTCGAAGCTCTTCGGTGCCACGATCCCAGCCGAAGGCGACCGACCGCTGACCATCTGGCTGAACGCCAACTCCACCGTGAACGGGCAACGCCACACGGCCGCCCACGAATGGGGCCACCGGGTGCTGAACCACCCAGCCACCTGCGAGCTCGAGATCGCCTCAGCCCCCGACGTCGGCGCAGCAGCCGACCGGGGAACCACCGCAGACCTCGAGTGGCACGCTGCCCGGACTCTGCCCGAGACAACGGCGGAAGCCTTTGCGGCCTGGCTGCTCATGCCGCGTAGCGCGCTTCGTTCGGCGCTCCGGGTCGTCAGCGGGAACGACGGCGTCTCGTCCACAGGGTGCTACTTGGCGTCGCTGTTACTAGGAACCTCGTACACGGGAACGGCACGCCACCTCGCGACCGCGCACCTCATCGATCGGCCGACGTCAAACTCGTTGGCCCGAGTCCCACCGGGACGTGTGAAGAAGAGCCTCGACGTGGCCGGAGCTCCTCCTCGCGACCCTCGCGCAGATGTCTGGCCGCTCGCCGCAGTTGCCGCCTTTGGTGAACTTGTGTTCGCCGAGGGGGACCGGATCGTCGTGGACGCGGCAAGCTCCGCGGACCTGCTCGGCGACAGGCTGGTCGAACACGGGCTCGCCGAGACGGTCTGGGAATCGCCGGAGCACAGGGTGCTTGTCGCGACCGCGTCGGAGGACAACGACGGCGCCCCCTTGCCTCTCGACCACGACGGTCAGGAAGTGCGAGTACGGGTGGACCAGGTGCTCCAAGGTCTCTCGGACCGGTCCGGCATCCCCGACCTCTCCATGATGTCCGAGGACGAGATCGACGCGTGGTACCAGCTCCAGGAGCAGATTTTCCGAGACGTTCAAGGAGGAACCTGATGAGCGAAGCTGCCCTGCACGCGATGAACCAGGTCATTCGCGAGTCCACCACCGGAGCGGCCTGGCTGAAAGTGGTCGACCTCGCGGCCACGAACTACCCCGATCGCCTGTTGCACGTGCGCCTGACCATCACCGACCCCGGTGCGGAAGACCTCGAGGTCCGCGCGCTGGTAGACCAGATGCTCAAGGCGTTGAATAAGGCTCCGGTGCAGACGGTTGTGAACACCCTCTTTCCCGCTGCTCTCGCGCGCCTCAGCAAGAGCCCTCAAGAGCTTTCTTCCCGCTACGCCGCCATGTACAAACGGATCCGTCGCGAAGCCGGTGCCAACAACCGCGGCACCTACTTCGGCAGAATTGTCCACTACCCAGCGCGTGACAAACCGGTCAACCAGCTGACTCGACTCATCGACCAACTCCGCCGCGACCAGACCGCGAAGAAAACCCGCCCGGCCGCCATCTACGAAACCACCACCACGACGTCGGCCGCCGTGCCCGCTCAGGACAGGCAGCCACTCGACGACACCGATGATGCAACCTCCTCCGATGAGACGCAGGTGTACGCCCCCACACCGGACACGATCCCGATGGGGTTTCCGTGTCTGTCCCATCTCTCCTGGCAGCGCTTAGGTGGGCGGCTGCACCTGCTCGCGCAATACCGGCACGAGTACCTCGTCGAGCGGGCCTACGGGAACTACTTAGCACTGGGGCTGCTCCAGCGCTATGTCGCGAACGCTGCTGGACTGGAAGTCGGAGAGCTGTCCGTCGATGCCGGACTGTGCACCCTTGACGTCAGGCCAACCACTCTTGAGAAGTACCTGGCACAGCTGCGCCAGACGTCGCTGTGGTGATACTGCTGAACTGCCGCAGCTGCCTGCCTACCGCTCCGGTAATCCCCCACTTGGGGGGGAACCAGGGAGCGGGGAGAGGGTCCGTTGCCGGCCGGTAGGTCTGTTTGATGCGCGTGCGACCCGAGATCCCCGCGACCTTAGGGTGGGCGACGCGCGAGTACTTGTCGACCTCGCAGAACAGGTTCTGGCAGTCGATGAGATGGAGCGGCCGACCACCCAGGGAAGCGAACTTGAGCCCAAGACGATCGAAGTGTTCTTCTTGCGTGTCCACCATGTATGCGATGACCTCGGCCTCGATACCGGCCGCCGCCCGGCCGAAGCACTTGCGGATCCCGTCCCTCGCTCCCGGACCCGCAACGACGAACTGGTTTTCGTCGAAGTCGATCACGCTCGTGTAGTTCAAGTCGATGGCAAACTGGAAGCCGAGGAAGTCGCCGATGCCCGGGTACTCGCCGAGCAGCCAAAACACCTGCGCCAGACCATCGGCTTCCTGCATTTTCCTCGGTAGCTCGTCGCGCATCATGGTTTCCAGCAGCAAAAGATGGTCGTGATGCTTACGTGGGCCACCGAGGCGCGGTGGCGGGATGACGTAAGCCGGCGAGTACAGCCGCCTGCCGGATGCCCAAGCCGCGTCCAGCACGGCCCGGGCCACCTGCGGCCGCCAGCTCCGCCAGGTGATCGGTCCCAGCTCTGCGTCCAACAGTTGCCACGTGGCGATCTTGTTGAACAGCTTGAAGAGCAGTACCCGGAACACTACGTCTGCCGGGTCTTGGCTGCCGGCGTACGCGACGTCGTGGATGGCGAACTGGCTAACTCGGTCGGCTGCGCGGTAGCAGTTAGTGAACCGGTGCGCACGCAGGATCTCGTCGTCGGGCGCAAGATCGGCACGGTTGGCCAGCCTTGCGAAGAACAGCTCCTGCCGAGCCGCGGCGAACCGCCAGTACGTGTCGAAGACCGGGCTGGGCGTGAGCCGTCGGCCTGCGACGTCCACTCGCAAGGGAGCACAGTCGACCGGCGACGAGGCTGTCAGGCGCAGCGTTTGCATGGGCTCAACTTAGCCCTTCCGACACAAGCTTGGCCTCACCGCCACGTCAATCCACTGTGACCGGTTCGGACGAATCCGATGGATCGGTCGGGCCAACCTCCGTGTGGCATGGCGGTCCAGACAAGCCAACCGTCAAGATGCAGCTCACAACCAACTCGCATCCGCTGCGTCAGTGGTGCTACTCCGATCACCACAAGCGAGCCGCCGGCGGTACTGCCGAGGTCGTCTGTGCACGGTTCGGCGTCACAACACGATACTGTTGGCAGCTCGTGCACGCGGAACCCCCTCCGAACGAACAATCGCGCACAGGTCCCGTGACGTGGTCGCAACCCACCCGGAGTTCGCGGCGGAGTGTCTCCGCCGAAATCGGTCGCTTATGTTTGTTCCAGTGCGCAAGGTTGAGGACTCGAGCACGCTCCAGCTTACTGTCGTCCAAATTGCCAGCCATCGACTTTGCGGACGCTCGGACGGGTTTCTGACAAGGACCAGGTGCCGTTTCGAATGCGACTTCAGGCAGCGGGGCCGCGAGACTTCCAGAATTCGTCGACACCGCGTCCACGTGCTGGAGTCCTTGAAGCAGAGCCGGGCCGACTTCTGCCCATCCGATGAGCAGTAACGGTCCGACCGCATCGAACGCAGCCTTACCCCACTGACCCGCGCAGACGGGGTCAGCGACGTCCAAGGCAAGCGTGACCGTGCTGGCGCCAAGCAGCAGGCGCCGCGCTGGCTGCAGGACCTGATCCGGAGCACCTTGCATCGCCAGATGCCGCGTTCCTACAAGCAGGCCCAGGACCGTTAGGTCAACCGCCGGCGCCACCAGCGGTGCGACGTACACGGGGACACCGATCCGCAGCGCCAACGCCAGGACGTTCCCGAAGCCGAAGAGGAAGGTCAGCCCGATGACGATGCCCATCATCGTGGTGACCGAACCTGGTCACGCCGTCCGAGGACCCCATCACGACCTCCCGCGCATCGACGAGAGGTCGTACATGCCCTCGATGACCAGTGTGCCGGTCAGCCGGGGCCGATCAGGGTGATGATGGTCTGCGTGGTGCCCCCGACCAGGCTCGGACAATATCCGCACGGACTCTCATGCCTCACGACCTGCGGATGTCCACCACAGTGGCCCTGCGAGCGGGACACGGTGGACGACGAATATGACCACCCAGGAGACAGGACTCGTTCGACGTCGATCACCGCCACCACCTCACGCCGCCAAGCCGATCCAGGTCAGCGATCCGGGGGCATTGACTGAGTAATGTGTCGTCACTCTTTGACACAGTCTCTCCCGCGCAGACACCAGAGGCAGCCTCCGCACCCTGCGGATTAAAAGCGCGCGGGTTCAATCGCGATGATCTTGAAACGGTCTTCGATCACAGGGCCTCTACCTGCGGTTCCTTGCGTCCAAGATCATCTTTGCGTTTGCCAACGGTTGATCTGGGCTCCATTGCGTCTCCGTTCTTCTTGCTGTGCTCAACAGGCCCGCGAAGGCTGCCTGACCTGGGATTTTGCCTCAACAGGCGGAGCCGAGGCCGCAGATCAACCAGCGGGGGGCTGCGTTTCTATCCGCAGCGGCAACGGATGGGAAGTCCGCGAGTTCGACCGCGGCAATCTTGAGACGATACCTGATTCCAGGGCTCCTACCTGCGGTTTTCGCGAACTTCGAGATCATGCTTACGAATGCCAACCGCAGGCCCGGACTCCGTCACGTCTCCATTCTTCGTGCTGTGCTCGTCCGCTGGCTCGCATCTCGTGAAGTCGCTCAAGGACGGCAGTCATCAGGTCAAGGCTGGGACCGCCGTCTTCCTCGAGTTCACGACGGATCACGGACTCCAGGCCCGCATCGACAAGATCGGCAACGAGAACGCCGGCTACCCCGATTGGCCACTCCGTCCGAGGCGGCGATCTCCACAAATGCCATCGGGCGGATGCATAGTTCGCAGATGCGGCGCCACTCCGGTACCCGCGCCGTGGCGACGTCCAACTTCGGGTCGTAACCACCAGCGCCTACATAGAAGTTGTTGTGGTCCTCCAGTGGTCGGGGCGCTGGCGCCGCGGTGCTGCGCGGTCGGGATGCTCCGGCGGCGTGGCGCGGCGTGGCGCGGCGCGCCGCGGCCAAATTACTCCCTTTATGTCGAGAAGGACGTAGAGTTAACCGCATAGCCGCGGGGATCGTCACCAGCGGCACGACCTTGTGATTCCTCGTGGGCAGGAATCACTTTCCATGCAGTAAACCTGTTGACACGCCACGCCGTCCGGACGCTCGGTGCCCGACTGGGTGGGCCATAATGATGTCATGGCGCGTTCGGTCAGCTTCGGCGACGCTGTCCGGCTGCTCGGCAGCCATGACAGCGCCTTGCTGGGCGCACTCGACACCGCCGCAGGCTGGCTCATGGTGGGTGCCGCCCCGCTCGTACAGGATGTCCTCGGCTGGTTCGATTACAAAGCCGACCTAAGTCGCCTATGCCGGGAGGCCGTTCGTGGCTTCTACGAGTTCAAGACCGGACTCTCGAAGCACGGCCGTACCGAGCGAATCGAAGCCGCGCATACGGTCCTCGTCATCGCCGCCTTCTTCGACGAACTCAAAGAGGTAAGACTACCGACAAGCCTGGCCAAAACCGAGCAGATCGCGCTCGCCACATCTGGGGCGGCGATGCCGGACAAGTTCGTCACCCTGATCATGTCCGCCGGACGACTCTTGCCCGCCGAGGGGCAAGCGCCCGAGGACTTCGAGCGCGGCCTGCACGACTATTACAGGAGCTTGGTCGGCAAGGTGAACAACTTCCTCGACGGCCTCGCGGTTAGCAAGAAGCTACATAGCGCCGAACGCGAACGAATTACCGAAGCGCTGAATGTCGTCGCGGACCAGGCCGTCAGCCGCTATCGGGACTCGATGCTGGAACTCGCCAAAGAGCCCGACTTCGAGTCTTGGACCCAGATACTGCACCATCGCGCCACCCGCGCTGCCGTCTTTGAGTTACGAGATAGTCTCACAGCAATCACGGCCATGCTGCGTGACCGGTACGCCGGGCAAGAGCCCGACGAACTCCGCGACCGACTCACCAAGACTTACATCGACGGCCTGCGGACACGGTCGACGGACGTGGGGCCACTGCCCGACGATGTCCGGGTGCCGTCGTTGGACGAACTCTATGTGGTTCCCCGCTTCCGCATTATGGAAATGACGGGCCCGAGGCAAGTCGGCGACGACGCCAGATGGGACGCCCAGGACCTTCGTGCCGACAGTCCATGGGAGTTCCTAGGCGACTACCTACGGTCGGATCGCGCGGTCAAGGCTCCTATGTGTCTCGTGGGCGAGGCCGGATCGGGCACGACCTCGTTCCTTCGCCTGGTCAGCGCGGTGCTACCGCCAGAGAGCTTCTTGTTGCTGCGGGTGGACATGAAACGGAAGCCGGAACTAACTGAGATTGAGGATCACCTGGCCGAGGCACTGCGAACCGCCACCGGCGAGGCACCTGACTGGTCGTCGCTGGTACCCCTGGGCCGCGCTATCCAGCGAGTCGTCGCGCTCGACTCGTTCGATGAGTACCTCCAGGCCACCGGCACAGACCAGGCCAACCTCCTAGAACGCGTTGCAGAGTTTCAGCGTCGGGAGTCGATCCGGGACAGACCGGTAGCGGTGATCGTGACTGGCCGCGCGGCCGTGCTGGATCGGGCTCGGCCACCGGACGGCACCCTCGCGGTCCGGCTGGAGCCCTTCGAAGAACCGCAAGTCCGCGAGTGGATTGCCGGCTGGAACACCGTCAACCCTAAGTCGCCGTTGACACCGGAGGCTTTGCTGACCCACCGGGACCTCACCAGGCAGCCGCTCCTGCTACTCGTGCTCGCCGTCCACGCAGCCCACCGCAGGCCGATAGGCTCTCGGCACGAGCACGTGCTTGGTGTGCTGGCAGACAGAGAGGTGATGAAGTACCACCCGCAGCTGCACCAGCGCGAACTGATCACAAAGGTCGATCTCAACATCCTCGCCGCTGCCGCGTTCGCGACGTTCGACCGTGGAGATGTCTGGATCAGCGAACCTGACCTCGGTCAGGCCTTGGCCGATGCCGGTACGGCGCCGGATTCGAGCCTGCCGACCGTCGCCTACCTGCTGGCCCGGTTCCCGTTTCGCCGACACGGTCAGAAGTACGCCTTCGTGCACCCCGCCGTAGCCGATGTCCTCGTCGCTCGTCTCATCTGGAACGAGCTGCGCAAGATCGAGGACGGAGAGAGCGCGATGCCGAAGGCCGGGGCCACTGACGAGGGCCTGCGAACCTTGCTGTCCCGCCGGTTGCTGGTCCACCGCCGCGCCGTGATCGACTTCCTCATCGAGATGATGACGGAGCTCGGGCCCAGCGCGTCCAGGAAGTTCAAGGATCTCCTCGTGCACCTGTTCCGCGACGTCCGGAGTGCACCGGCCCCGTCCGAGCTTGGGGGCGCGCTCATCTACCGCGCCAATTTGCTCCAACTCCTGGTGTGCGCGCCCACGGAGGCCGTCCTGGCGAGCGAACTGTTTCCTGACTCCCCGGAACCGATCGAGCAGTGGCGCGCCCAGGCGATGCTGTGGGAATCGCAACTGTCCTCGGCGAACATGCGCGCCCTGGTCAGCGCCTTCACCGTGGAGCGCATCGAGGAGAACGGCATGCGGGACGTCCGCATCGGGCCGGCTCAGGACGGGTGGGCACCGGCCGCGATTCATCCGGCGTGGTCCTCCGACCGCGCCGTGTCGCCGCAACCGAGCTGGGCAGATCTTCATTTGAGAACGAACTTCCTCTGTGATCCTTTCGCCGACGTCATGCTGCACACCGCGGAACCGCTGCTTCGATTGGACGCTACAGGTGGGTACACGTCCGCGATGGCTCTGTGGGAGCTCTCGACGGCGCCCTCGTTGGAGTCCTGCAAACGATGTGTGCAGATCGCAGTCTCGGAGTCCGGCACGCCAGGCACCAGGCTCCAGTTCCTGGAACTGCTGCTTCCCCACCTGAGCGCGTCCGGTCACCTCACCGGCGCCGACGCCGCGGAAGCCCTTCGGCGGCTGGACGAATCACTACGCCCACACCTGCCACCCCTGCTTCGAACCAGGATGATCGAGTGCCTGTCGTCTCGTCTTGACCACGGTGGGGACGAACACAAGGTGGCCGAAGTTCTGGGGTCGATGCTCATGCCGGATCTCGCAGACGTCGAACCGGTGCCGGCCGCACTGGCCCTGATCAGGATATACGAAAGAGGGCTTCCCCGGCCCGCCGTCCGCCAGCTCACCTCGGTGCAGGATTTTGACGCAATGGTCCGTGAAGTCACGGCGCAACGGCCTGACTTGGAAAGGCGACTCGCCCCACTCGTTCCGGAAGCGGCGTCGCGTGACGGAAAGGCAGGATGAGGGCCATGGTTCGACGGTCACTCAGTTACGCCGATGCGGTACGCCTGCTCAGTCGCGGGGACAACAAGCTCCGCAACGCCTTCGAGCGGGTTGCCAGCTTCTTCATGTCCGACGCCACCCCCGGGGGTCTTGAGGTCCTTGCGTGGTTCGGCGCGAAGAACGAACTGGTGGGGCTGAGCAGGGAACTCGTCGCGAGGGCTGTGGCGCGCGGTGTCTCAGAAGACGACCGCGCAAGTCGCTTGGAAGCGGCCCACACGGTGATCGTGGTGGCGGCGTTCTTCGAGAGTCTCACCGAGGTTCGGCTGCCGATCGAGATCACCAGCAGGGAGCAACTTGCCCTGGCGGGAGCTGACCTGGCTGGAATCGGCGACTTCGCTCATCAGATCCAGTCGGTCGGGTGGGTCGTTCCCAGCCCAGTGCAAGCACGGGAGTCCTTCCGCACCGATCTCCACGTCTACTACCTCGAGCTCACCGACCGGCTGCACCAGTTCATCAGGGGCCTGTCCGACTGGGACGCACTTCCCGCCATGGAGCGGAGGAGGATCACCCGCGAGCTGGGTGAAACGGCCGACCGCGCCACAGACCGATATCAGGAATCATTGCGGCGTCTTGCTGCCGACTTTCCTGAGATCCAAGCGTGGGTCGGCTTTTGGGAGCATCGGCCAGACACGCCCGAAGGACTGCACGAACTAGCGACTCGAGGGGGCACGCCGGACGCCGCTGTCAGGAAGTTGGCCCTGGCCTACCGATCCGTGCTAGACAGTCCCATCCTCCGGTTCGACAACTCATTCGCCCCCGTTGTCTCTCCCACCGTCGAGCAGGCCTACATCTCTCCGATGTTCCGGTTCGCCGTCCTCAGTCGCGATACTCCCGTCAGCGACGAATCGTGGTGGATGAGCCAGCCACTTCGAGAGGACGTCGAGGAGTTCCTGGCCGCCTACCTGACATCTGCGGAGGCAACGCGGGCGCCGGTGATGGTGCTGGGGCATCCAGGTGCGGGTAAGTCACTGCTGACTGAGGTTCTGGCCGCACGCCTGCGCACTGATCGATTCCTTCCCGTGCGTGTTCCGTTACGTGCGGTATCAGCCGACTCCTACGTCGACGAACAAATTGAGCAGGCGATCCACATGACCATCGGCGAACCTGCCCGCTGGTCTGAAGTGGCTCTCGCGGCAGGTCGGGCGCAGCCGGTCCTGTTGCTGGATGGCCTCGACGAGGTCCTCCAGGCAACCGGAACTCACATTAGCTCCTACCTGCAACAGGTGCAGCGCTTCCAGCGCGACCAAGCTGCGATTGGACGTCCGCTTGCGGCGATCGTAACCAGCCGGACGATTGTCGCCGACCGGGTCGATATTCCCGCCGGCACCACCGCAGTGCGATTGGAGTCGTTTAACGAAAGCCAGGTGAGCTGGTGGCTCGACACTTGGAACCACGCCAACGCCGAGGTGTTCGCCCAGCGTGGTCTGTCCCCGCTTGTACTGGAGGCAGTTCTGGCCAACGGCGACCTGGCAATGCAGCCACTTCTGCTGCTTGCGCTCGCGCTGTACGACGCTGACGACAACGCTCTTCAGCGCCGTGATACGGATGTATCCCCTCATCGACTGTACGGACGTCTGCTGAGGACATTCGCCTCCCGCGAAGCTAGCAAGATGTACGACGGCTCGTCAGGACGGCACCTTGAGGATGCGGTTGACGTTGAGCTCAGCAAGTTATCCGTTGCGGCGTTCGCTATGTTCAATCGCGGCCAGGAGTCAGCCACAGACGTGGAGATCCAGGCCGACTTGGATGCACTCAGAATGGCCGACCCGCCACGGTCGCAACGGTCAACAGGACCCCTCGCGACCGCAGAACAGCTCCTCGGCCGTTTCTACTTCATTCATCAGTCACAGGCCTCCGCAAGTGATTTCTCGTCGCGCACCTACGAGTTCCTACACGCTTCGTTTGCCGAGTACCTCGTTGCCTGGTTCACCTGGAAGCAGTTGCTAGATACAGCAGCCATCGCGAACTACTCACGCCATCCAATAACGGGGGCACGTTTCGAGGATGATATTCTGCGGACGCTTCTGACCCATCGGCCATTGAGTTGCCGAATTCCTATCCTCACATTTCTGGAGGGCTTCGCCGGAGAGTCGCAGTCCGATCACGACAATGTGCGGCGAGTACTGATGACCCTGTTCCAGAACGTCGATCGCGAATCGCCGCACAGCGACCGGAATGTTTACGGTCCGCGCTCATCGGGGGGACCGGCCCGTTACGCGAACTATGCCGCAAACCTGGTGCTACTCAGCCTCTGTACCGGCGCTGTCACCGCAAGTGAGCTCTATCCGGACCGACCTGATCCCGTGACGGCATGGCGTGATCTGACACTATTCTGGCGCTCCCAGATTCCCGCAGATGGATGGCGGAGCCTGGTCGATATCGTGGCACTCGAACGCATCCAGGAAGACGGGCGGCGCGATGTCCGACTCACGATGGGATTCGGGCCGCAGCACCAGAATGTCGACTTGGCATGGATGCTCGTACTGGAACGTGGGCAGCGCGGCCATCAAATTTTTCATGCAAACATCGAGTCGACGGAATGGTTGACCAAGGAGATCCAATTCCAGTGCGGAGTTCCTGACGCCCTAATGCTTCACGCGCTGGAGCCACTCAGCACAGCTCTACCCGACACCGCGACCACCGTTGTCGGCAGCGATCAGAACGAGCTCCAGTCTGTTGCGCACGCTCTGATCGAAGTGTGGGTTAACCCATCGCCCAGTGCATACTCCGCAGCTGCGGCGATCGCTGCACCATCGTGGACAAGCGAGGAGAATCTTCGGTTCTGGAGCCTGTTGCTGGATCGGCTTTGCACTGGCGTCGGAGCGGACCCGGAGACGGCCGCGGCTGTGCTCACATCGTTCGTGGCAGCGGTTCACCAGGACGGACTCCGCACCCTCGCGGATGTCATGCTGCGGTGCGTGCTCACCTATCTCGGCCGCAACCGGGAGGCTGATCGCGTGCTGGCGCGGTTGGTCGACATCATGTTCGACGAAGGCCTCGAGTCCGCTGATTCTGTGCTCGCCGTCGACACGTTGGTGCGCATGTACGAACTGCGCCTGCCGGTAGCACGATCTCTGGAGGTGCTTCGTGGCGGATCGGCGCGACTGCTAAAGCAAGTCGCACCGATCCGTCCTGATCTACAGCTCCGACTGCAGGCGCTGATCGACCGGGAAGGATGAGCCACTGCGAACAGCGAGACCGCGCCACCTCCAGCAAAGCGACGAGCGAAGCGACCTCCTAGGACAGAAGCTGGCCCCCTTGGCGACCGGTGGGGCTTCTCACCCCACGAGTTGTCAACAACTCTGCACGATGTCAGGCGTCTCGGTGACAATCGTGGCCCCATCCGGCAGGTGCTCGCGCCACTCGTCCTTATACACGCCAATGTGGAGCTGATCGGCCTCGTAGTTCCTGCGCAAGTCAGCGCTGGCCGAACCGGCCGCTGCAATAAGGAGGTAGCGGCCGGTTCGGGTCCCGGAGTCTTTCGTGTTAGCGCCGATCGTCAACCCGCTGAACGTGACATCAACTGGCGCCTTGGCATAGAAGTGGTCCTTGTTTCCATTTTCCGGGGCGGCGAGCAGTTCCGCGACTACCCAAAGATCCTTGCCTGCCGCTCGGGCATCTCCGTTCACTGCGCCGGTCAGTGTTACCGTTTTGCTGCATCCACCCGGCGCACTGGGCATTGCCTGCAAGCGCGGCCGTGGCGCCGGCCCGGTCGTCGCCGGTGGAGCGCTCGTCAGTGTCGCCGAAGGTGGCGAGGTCGGTATCGTCGGGTCATCAGAGTTGGATGTCGTGACAGAGCCTGACGACAACCCGGCGACAGGAGGCGTCTTCGGCGCAGCCATAGGTTGCTGCCCGATCCCGTCCTGGGTCACAAGACCAATTGTCCCGCGCACCGCCCCTGGCACAACCAAGGTGACGGCTATCAGGCAGGCGATTGCGATCACTACCTGCCGTTTGGCGATTTTTTTGCTGCGAATTGCTCTCCGAACGGCTGACGCGATGGTGATCATGAGGATTGTGGCGAGCGCCAGCGCCAGGCCCCACGGGCCGATCGCGAATATCTGTCCGTATATGCCACCAAGGTCCGAAACCACTGCCACCACCGCAGCGAAGAAGCCGACGGCATAGAACTCGCGTTTAAAGGACCCGAACGTCTGACGAACTGTCGTCCACACGGCGCCGCGACCGGCGCTTCCCCGGTCGGCGGGTTCGGCGGGCTGCTCTTCCATGGACACCTCGTGGCGGCGTTTAGGTGATGACCATGTCGACGGGGCGTTCCGTCAGCCAGCACGTCGCTGTCCGACCTCAGTTCTGTTACAGCCGCGACCACTCGACCGGATACCCGACACCGTTCGCGGCCTCGTCAACAAGACAACTGCCAACCTCGCCGAACTTCTGGCGGCGCTCCACACCGCGCACGCCTCAGAAAAAACGACCCAGCAAGATCAGCTGCTGGCGTCGCGGGCGCGGGGCCGGTAGTGGACCGTGATCCGGTCGACTCGGCCACCAGGTGCGTGCAGCTTGAGGAGCGCTCCTCGTGCTTGCTCGCGGTAGATGAAGTGCGCGAGCTTGATCGCGCGGCGAACGACTTCACCGAGGTCGGCGCCTTCGGCCTCCGCGATCTCCTCCACCTGGTTCAACGTCTCACCGACCAGGGTGGCATTGAACCGCGACCTGCGCGCAGGGCTCGCCAGGTCATGCTCCGTCAGGTCGGTGGCACTGTCCATGGCTCCGGTCATTGACTCAACGCTACGGCACTCATACGTCATCAACAACGGCATCGGACGCCACAACACGGCAGATGTTGCTATGTGATGCACCATGAGGCCGCAAAAGTTGTCGCTTCCCTGTGGTGATAGCAGCGTTGACCTCTTGAGTGCGCCTCCTGGCCGGACGACGATACATGGAACGCCGGATCGAGTAGGGAGGGTCACGTGACGGATAACCGTCTATCAGCGGGCCCGCAAGGGCTTGACACCGAAGAGAGCGTCGTGATCGGCGCCACCCACGACGATGACCCGGTCGTCGAGCTCCACCAGGAGTCGGGCACCAGGAAGATCCTGGCGATTATCTATTCGATCGGCATGACCGTGGGCTTGTTCCTTGTCCTGATCGGCGGGTTGACGCACGCGTTCGACGCGGCCCTCGTCGGCACGGTCTGCGCCGCCTACGGCGGTGCATCCGGCTCGGTAGCGTTCTTCTACTTCAGGCACCGTGAAGGAGGAAGCGCCGATGCCGGACGTCGACCCCGTCCTTGATCCCGTGCTCGCTCGGATGGACTACGAGCTGATGCAGATGATCCGCAGCATGCAGGACCCGACCAGCTCGTTCGCCGAGATCGGCAAACGCTTCAACCGAGATGGCCGCACCGTGTCGCGCATCCTGCTCGAGTTCGACAAGGCCTACGAAGCCAACCATGGCCTGCACATCCTCCAACGCGACTCCGGCCGCCGCGGCTACCGCCTGACACAAGCCGGGCTCGTTCTCGCGAACAACCTGCGCCGCATCACCGAAATGATGCAGCAAGCCATCGAACAGACTAAGGCAGCCACGCGGTTCGTCCCGGTCGTCTGCACACAAAACTGCATGGACGAATACTTCGTCGCACTGCGGGACGCGATCCCCACCTCGGCAGGCTTCGAGATCCGACCCGACGCCCGCCGCACCGCCGAGATCAGACTGCGAGAGCGCAGCGAGCACGTGAAAGCCCAGGTCGGGCTCCTCTCGGCGATGATGGTCGCAGAACAGCGCCCCACCGTCGGCACCGTCGTTCCCTGGAGTGATCGCATCGAGGTTCTGCCACTGAAGGTCGAGCCGTTCCAGCTACTGGCCGGCGAAGATCTCGGATTCCGCGAACCCGTCGACATCCGGGAAGCAATCGTGTCAGGCGTGAGTTTCCTGTGCCCCGAAGGCGGCCCCGCCTGGGATTTCCTGGCACGCAGTTTCCCGGACTGGTACCGGCTCAGGCCGTTTCAGTACGTCCGCACGACAGACCTCGAGTTCGGCATGAAAAGCCTGGCAGCCAACGCAGTCACCCGGTCCGCCATGATCGTGCACGGCCTCCCCGACGACGCGCTGAAGATTCTCAAAGGCCGCAAGAACCTGCGGACCTACGAGATCGCGCAACCCGAAGATCATCAAATGGTCGCCGTCACCGGCGTGTTCTACGTCCACCCCGACCTGGCCGATGATCCCCACGAACACACCCCCCAGACCGAGGTCTGGGAGATCGCGAAGAAACTCTGGGTAGAAAGGGAAGTGATCATATGACAGCAGGTTCGCTCTACAGCCGGGTTGTGTTGAAGATCAGCGGTGAATCGCTGAGCTTCGCCGGCACAGCGCTGCACCCGCGCCGGTTCGACGAAGTCGCCATGTCGATCGCCGAGGTCCACGACATGGGCATCGACGTCATCGTGGTCACCGGCGGCGGCAACATCTGGCGCGGCACCGACGCGGCAGGCTGGCAGATCAGCTCCACCTGGGCCGACATGATCGGGATGTACGGGACCGGGTTCAACATCGCCGCGCTCGCCGCCCGGCTGGAGCACATGCACCGGCCCGTCGAAACCCTCACGCGCGGCAACACGACCGGCCTCGGCGACCCCTACACCACCACCAAGCTCGGCGACGCTCTCGACCACTGCAAGATCGTCCTGATCGCCGGCGGCATGGGAGTCACCGGAGTCTCGACCGACGTCGCTGCCGTCTCCGCCGCGATGGACGGCCACGCCGACGCGGTGATCATGGCCAAGTACGGAGTCGATGGCGTGTACGACCGAGACCCGCGCCGGACCGAAGGCGCAGTGTTCATACACGAACTGAACGCATCCGACGCCCTGGCCAAAAAGCTCGCCGTGATGGACGCAACGGCCTTGACCATGGCGCAGGCCGGGAAGATCCCGATTCACGTCATCCCGGCGGACGAGACCTCGGGCGTCCGCTACGTCATCGAAGGCAAGAAGTTCGGCTCGAAGATCCTTCCCGAGTAGCACGAGACCCGCCCGGCCCCCACCGCAATAGGTAAGGACGCCCCAATGCCATCTCAGGGCTCGCTGAGCGACCGCGCTATCAACCAGCGCCTACGGAAGCTTGCAGCGGAAATCAACGTACCGGCGTACGACCTCTTGCGCGTGGCGGGAACCCCGGCCGGCTTGCACCACGGCTTCCACCACCTGCTCGTCACCCCTTACCCACGGACAGGCTCAACTATCGCCATCCCGCTGCCGCGTCGCCCCGGCGACGAGCCGACAGACTGGATACCTCATCCCGCCGGCGAAAAGCCGGCATCTCGCCGATCTGACCAGCAGCCGTCCTAAGTCTTCGTCGCCGACGGCGGCAACGGCCAGCATCCGACCTACTCAAGGCCCACGAGCAGCCGCAGGCAGAGCCCACCGTATTCGACGCATTGGCGGCCGCGCACCGTGCACAGGCGAGCTCGGTGCACCGGACGGGGCTGGGACTACGCCGAGAACGCTCCCAGTTTACGTCTCTATGTTTGCGCCCGACTCCTGACGGCGGGCCACAGGCGTACTGCGGGATGCCCGGGCACAACGTCGTGCTCAAGACGGGTGTCGGTTCGGCGACCTGACGTCTGGCCGGCGTAACGACGCACAAGCCAGTCCCGTCTTCATACATACGCGGCATCGCTACACCCGCGTCCAGACCCCGCCGGCAGGACCTCCCCCCAGCCTGTCGGCGGCCCAGTGCCGACGCCCTTTCGCCACGGGGTCATGTCCTCATCACACGGCCATATCGCCCCCGGCGGCCCACGGGATACCGACTGATCCCGTCAGACAGCCGCGTACTGCGTGCGCGGGCGGTGTCCTCCCGGTGCCGTCGCCGAACCGGCTTCCGAAGCCGCCGCGCCAGCCGCCTCTCGGTGGTCAGGATCAGCTCGGCCGTGGCCCGTACACCACGGTGAGCGTGCTTGTCCAAGACGCTGGTGTCCGCGGTCAGCACGATGCTCGCGTGCCCAAGCAGAGCCTGGACGAACTTGAGGTCATTGCCAGCCGCCAACGCCAGGCTTGCCGCACCGTGACGCAGATCGTGCAGCCGCACCGGCGGCAGCCTTGAGGCGGTATTGAGCCTGCGAAACAGCTGGGTGAGTGAGCCGGTCCGGGTCCACCGGCCGGTCCCCATAGCCCGGGAACAGGAACGTGGCCGGTTCCGCGCTGGAAACGCTCGGGTTCACCGTGCGGGACCTGGACCAGGTTCACCCGGAAGGGCAGCGTCGCGAGGATCTACGGGTGAGCAACCCCGACGCGCCGGCATGGGAGGCGATTGTCGAGGTGAAGGGCTATACCGCCGGGGCCAAGGTCAATGACTTGAACCGTGTGCTGCGCTGGCAAACCCACTACGTCCGAGAGAACCAGCGGAATCCGGACGCGCTGTGGCACGTGGTCAACGCCTTCCGCCAGACCGACCCGGCCGCACGGCCGATTCCCATCCCGGACGCGGGCGACCTGGAGAACCTCGTCGAGGAGAACGGCGTCCTGATCGACACCCGTGACCTCTTCCGTGTCCAGCGTGATGTCGAGACCGGGTCGGCCGACCGGATCGCTGTCCGCACGAGTCTACGTGCCGCCACCGGCCGCTGGACGCACCCCGCCACCCTGTTCACCAGGTCCGACGCGGCACCAGCGTCAGCATCCGGTGAAAGGGACGCATGACGGGTTCGAGGAGGTGCCTGAACGGCCACGACCGCATACCCCTCGCGTGGTGACGCTGAGCGAAGGGGCGCCGTAGCGTCTTGGCCGTTCAGGGCTGATGTAATCGGCTGAGAATCTTGACAGGCAGCTCGGCGGCGGTGAGTCGGTAGCGGGCCCACTTGTCGTTCGCCGAATCGCGCATCGAGGCGGAGAACCGCAATCGGCCACGGCTGCTGGGCGCACCGGCCAAAGTAGCGAACTCGCCGCTGGGGATGAGCCAGGCGCAGATGATCCCGCCGACTGTGATGTCGATCGCGGCGAAGAGCAGGTCCATGTCCGGGCGCGGCCGGAAGGTCTCCTTGCGTACGAAGGCCATGACCGTGTCGCTCTGCACGAGCTTGCTGTCCGACATCCGGGCCTTGACCTGAACCGCGAGCGTGGCCGGGCTGTTACGGCGGTTGAACACCAGGTCGACGCCCTCGTCATCGACCAGCGAGGTCGAGACGTTCAGCTCACCGCGGGTGGCCAGGATGCACACCGACGCGATCAGGTACTCCGCTGCCTTGCCCATCCGCCCCGCCGAGGAGGACTTGGCCAGGTAAGCCGCGGGTTCATCGTCGATGTCCACTACGCGGACTCCGTTCGCCAGGTTTCGCCTCGGTGCATCGTCTTGATATTGACCACTCTGGACTGCGCGAGTAGGGCACGATGAGTACATGGCCGTTGTCGTGGAGCCCATCGTCACACGCGAGAAGCTGCTCGCGCTCCTCGCCGAGCAACACGAGCAGTCTGCCCTGGACTACAAGACGACACTCAACCTCGGCAAGGGCCACGCTCATGATCTCGTGGAGCTGGCCAAAGACGTCGCCGCGTTGCGTGCTGAGGCAGCCGGAGGCTACATCGTCGTCGGCGCAGACGACCACGGCAATCCGGTAGCCGACCTCACGCCCGACCTGGCCCGCCACTTCGACGAAGCCGTCCTACGCCCGAAACTGGAGAAGTACCTGGACCCGGCCGGCCTGCGCTGCGCGGTTCACGAGGTCGACGGCATGAAGCTGGCGGTGATTTACGTGCCTCCGGCCGAAGCCGGATGGTGCGTCTTCCGAGCCCCGGGTGAATACGAGGACAACGGCAAGAAGCACTACGTCTTCCGCGTCGGAGACGTCTTCGTACGCCACGGCACCAGCAGCGAGCACTGGACCGACGCGGACGTCCAACGCCTACTCAGCCAAGCCGTCGACCGCCGCAAGGACGCCTGGCGCCGGGAACTCTCCCTGGAATTCGCCGAACACGCTCGTCTCGGCCAGGCCGTGCAAGACCTCCGGGACCAGACCACAGCCGCGATCACGTGGCGCATCGACGCGGAGACCTTCGACGAGCTGATCATCGAACTCCTCCGGCGGGACGACGACATCCCTCTTCGGAGCCTGCTCGACCAAGCCGCACGCGACGCGGCGACCCTCAGCACCGCCCAGGACCGAGACGAATTCGACCAGCTTCTCGATCGAGTCACCACAGTTGCCGCGGTAACCCTGCACCAACAGCGCACCACCTGGTTCACCCAGTCCCTCAACGTCCTGCAACTCATCTACGAACTCGGAGTCGACGAACACGGCAACACCCGCGGCACCGCGTCGGCACGCCTGTGGTTTGCCGTCATCACGCGGGTCTACGCGCTAGGCGCCCTGGCGGTCCGCGAAAAGAATTGGGCCGCTGTGCGGGCGCTGGCCGAACGGCGCCCAGACGGCGCACGATTCGACTACTACGGCAGCTGGCTCCGTCACGCACTCACGGAGGCTTCTCGCGGAGGGCTCTTCGAAGGCGAAGAGACCGCCGGACTCCTGGCACGTGCGCACAACATCGTTCGCGACAACGCCGCGTTGCGCCCGGACCGCGAAGCCGACGACCCCGCGATCCTCAACAGCTTGATTCAATTCGACGTCTACGGCGCCTTCGTCGTGATCGGCGCGCGCGGCAGCACCGACGATAGCAACTTCTACACCAACTTCGCTCGCTACTACTCCGAGCGCAGCGCACCCGCTTTCCGGGCAATGGTGACCGACCGTGACGTGCGCGCACCGCTGTTCGATGGCAACGATCGACTCTTGGCTGCGGCGATCGTCGCACTCGCAACCCAGGCACGGCAGGAAGGTTTTCGTTACAGCGGCTGGATGGGACTCAACGACAAAGCCGTCAACGATTTCGTGAACATCCACCACCTCGACACCGCGTGACGCACCTCGCGCAGCGCACCGTGTAGCGCGAGCTCCCGGGCCGCCGACGAGCTCCAGCTCGCCGGCTGGGTGCTGCTGCCCGAAGTCGCGGCGCTGCCCGCGGTCGGCATGCTCATCCCCGGCACGGCCGTGCCCGAACCCGTGCTCGACCACCAGGGCGAGCCGATCGTCGGCATGATCCGGTGGGCCGGCGAGGCGAACGGCTCGACGGCCAGAGTGCGCGATGTGGCGTCTTGCTGGGGACGATCTGACCTGGCAGCAGTGCCGCACCGTTGCCAAGGCCAGTCGCTCGGCACGCACTCGCGCACCGGACGCCGCTCGCCTCGCTGGGGAACACGACGCCATCCGTCTTCTTGCCGAGTTTCATCGTGGCAGGCCCGCTCGGCGGAGTATCAGGCAACGAGCTGGAGGGAGGTCCCACCTTGGCGGGTCCCATCGAGATGATCGATTCGGAGATCGACGTCGTCCGGATTCCGCGGCCGCGGAGCATTCTGCGGCTGCTGCTCGGTCTCGTCCGTCTGCGCAGCGACCGGCTGAAAGCCAGCGATCGCGGCGCAACGATCACCGAGGTCGCCCAGGTCTTGTCTGAGTCCGGCTACGGCGGACGGGTGACGAGCCATTCCCCGGACGGTGACCGCTGGTCAGTTACCGTCCCCATCCCGGTCACGGATCCGCGGGCGCGAATACAGGCGGACGTCCGGTGAGCGAGGATCACCCGGACGCTGCTCCTTACGGAGACGAGGCAGTCAAAGCGCTGGCCACCCTGCATGGCGACCGTGCGTTGGCCATGTCGGCGCTTGTGTGGGTGATTGTGACGGTCTGAACTGGCTCTGGCTCAAACTCCGTGGCAGAACTCAGTTTTCGAGCAGGAGGCGGCGCAGGAGGAGATAAAGGTCCCGCGGGAGCCTTCGGAGGTGTCGCCGGTTTCCGGGACGGCTGGGTGGGTCCATCCGGTGGCGAGCTGATCGCTGCACTGGCTGCTACCCGGCGGGCACACCGCCGAGGTAGCCGACCGCGACCAGAAGGCGCGCGCCCGACGTCGGCTGAGTCTGGGCGCCATCATCAGGGCGTAGCCGGCGGCGCGGGCTCGCGCCGCCTTGCAGTCTGAGCTCCCCAAGAAGGAGCTCGAAGTATTGCAATTATACCTAGAAGAGTTGTACTCTTCTAGGTATCAGTCATCGCTAGATGGTCATAACTGTCAGATGAGGAGATTCCCAGTGATCGCTGTCCATTTGAACAAGACCTGGCCACACGTCCAGGCCAAGCACATGACCCCTGAGCACGCCACTCTCGGCGCCTGGCCGATTGCCGAGGAAAACCTCAGGCGCTACGGCGACGTGCTGCTCGGTGTGCACCAGAACACCGTGGTTGTCGCGTATGACATCACCGGCCACACCCGCGACGACGACAAGAAGGTGACCTTCACCGGCAAGCCTTCGAGCACCTGGGCTCATCTGGTGGGTCAGCCGACTCCTGCGAAGCCGTGGGGTGCGAAGGGGGATGCCTGGCCCGTGCGGTTCGTCGACACCGTGGTCGTTGCCGGCGGTGACGTCCCAGTTGAGGAGAACGCTGAGGGCCGCCGTGCCGTCATCGACGACGTTGTGCTCACCGTCGGCGCCGATCAGCAGGTGGTCGTCGTTGTTCCGCCGGGCCGCTCGATCACGGTCCGAACCACGGCCTGAGAGCGGACCCGCTTCCGTCCACGCCCTGGGAAGGCCCGTGGCGGGAAGCAAGGAAGGCGTGCTCACCCAAAGCCGCTGTGGTTGGGTGAGCAGACGTGTTCGCGCGACTATCTGATGACCGAGCTCTGGACGGCCCGTGGCCTGGCGGAAACCGCTCGTTCGACGTCCACGTCGCGACCCTGCGCATGAAACTCGCCAGGCCGGCACTGATCGAGTCCGAGGGGCGCCCCGGAAATCGGATCGGGTACCGGATCTCCAAGCCGCGCCCGGACTGAACTCGGACACGGGATTGTGGATCAGGACGGGCGGAACGGCATCCGCGACGGCCGTATCACGTCCCATTCGGTAAGGCGTCGCGATGTCGTCGCTCCGTCATAGTGACCATTCGCGACATGCCGTGTCGAGGTTTGACCTGCAGATGGCACGGCCTCGACACTCCGTCACGTGCGGCTTGGCGACCTCAGAGGTGAGCGCCCCTGAGCGTCCAGCGACGTTCGCCTTCGACTTTGCGCTCGTCCGGACCGAACCGTCGTTGGGTGGCGCTAGGCGTTGTGGTTCGGCGTCGACGGCTTCCTGCAGGAACTGCCGCAGCACACACTCATTCCCGCGGCTTGTCGACGCGTTGTGGCGCCAGCTGAACTCCCTGGTGTCGTGACATGGCGGGCGGACCGGCAGGCGTTCCGGACGGCCATGACCTGACGTGGCGAGAGCTCGCCGACGCGCGGCTGCTGGCATCGGTGATGCGGGGGAAGCCCCCGGATCCGGCGCCGGTCAGCGCGCGCCGGCCGCCCGACACGGCCGGCGCTCCGGCCACCGGTCCAGGTGAACCCGGCCCGCGCGGCGAACCCGGCGATGGCGCGCAGGGACCGCCCCGGGCAAACGACGGTGGCTCGACCTGACCGTCGTCATCGACGCTGCGCCGTCGCTCGCGCTCTGGCGCTCGACCGTCACCGAGTTCGTCACGCTCCTGGAACGGCTGGGCGCCTTCCGGTCCGTGCAGCTTCGCCTGCTGGACACCAGGAAGGCCGGGTACGCCGAAGACGGGACGGTCCTCGGCCCGGTGCTGCGCGGCGGCACGTCCGATACCCCGGCCCGCAGCCCGGCCGAGTTGCTCGACCCCTCCGGCAGCCGCTTGATGCTCGTGCTGACCGACGGCGTCGGCGACGCCTGGCGCCGAAACCTGGCCTCGCCGGTCCTCGCCCTGGGGGCACGCGCGATGCCGGTCGCCATCGTGAACCTGATACCGCAACGGCTCTGGCGGCGCGGCGGTCTCGAACTGCACCGCGCGCTCGTCACCGTGCGGGGCAGGCTCCGCTCGAACCGCCGCTACCACTGGGAGCTCCTCGACGGGTGGCTGGATCCCGAAGGCAGCGAAGAGCTGAAGGCGGGCGCGGTGCCGGTGCCCGTGCTGGAGCTCGGGCCGCGCTGGCTGCGCTGGTGGGCGGGGCTGGTCACCGGCGGCGGCGAACGGCTGACGGCGAAGGTGCTGCTGGCCCCGACCGTCCCCGGGTGGTGGAAGCGACCATTGAATCGACGCACAGTCACCGGTTCGTGACCGTGTGAAACGGGTACGCAGCCTGGCCATCGAGACGGTGTTGTAGCGTTTCGGCGATGACCACCCGGCCCTGAATCGGTTGCGGGAGGCGCTGATCGAGCCCGACAGCACTCCCAATCCGGACCCGGCGGCGGACACCGCCGAGGATGTCGCCCTCGAACGGGTGGTCATGCGGGCCCTGTCCGGCCCGTATCTCTCCCGGGCGGACCAACTCAACACGGCAACCGATCAGGCTCTAGAGACAGCAGTACGACGATCATTGAGAACGAACCGGTCAGTGACACTATTGCCAGCCGCGGTCTGACCGTAAGTACGACGCTCGTGACGCCCTCCAATCGCCGACACAATAGATCAATGCTGGAGGATTCTGATGTCTCCTGACCCAGGGCGGCGCTCACCATCGCCTTCGCAACTGTGGCTGGTGTACGTGTTCCTCGGCCTGGTGCTCGTTTTCGTCACGGCGGTTCTCATCCTCGTATACGAGGGTGCCCCGCTCGGGCTGGCTG
This sequence comes from Amycolatopsis sp. NPDC003865, assembly GCF_053605345.1. Classification (NCBI taxonomy): domain Bacteria; kingdom Bacillati; phylum Actinomycetota; class Actinomycetes; order Pseudonocardiales; family Pseudonocardiaceae; genus Amycolatopsis; species Amycolatopsis sp. NPDC003865. Next base: position 105,578 of record NZ_JBSGJA010000020.1, read on the forward strand.
TCACCGTGCCAGCTGCCGTGATCGCACCGGCCAGCGCGTCGGTGATGTTCCTGCGCAATCTCTTCCGCCCCGGGTCCGACGGGCAGGAACCGCCGCAGTTGCCGCCCATGACCGCTCTGCCGTCGATCGGCGCACCGCCGGAGGAACTTCCCGACACCGGGGATGCGAGCAGGCCGAAAACGGAAACCACCGGCACGGAGAGCTGACGATGGATGACAGGAATGCCGTCACCGAAATCTGTCTCTGGCCAATTCCGATTCCCACTTGCGGTTCCCACTTGCGGTTCCCACTTGCGGTTCCCACTTGCGGTTCCCACTTGCGGCCACCTGGCGGGAAGCTGATTGGCCGCTGCGCAAGCACAGTGTGTGACGGTGATCAGGGCATCGCCGGGCTCCGGTTGTCCGGCATAGATCGCAATCGGCAAGGCCCCCGTCTCGGTGTAGTGCGGGCACGCTGCGGCGGTCAACCACGGGCACAACGGGACGCGGACGAGAAGGCCGCAGCCACTCTTGGTCGTGTGCGGGCGGAGATAGCCGCGACTCGCCGCGATCGGGACGCGGAGATGTCGGCGGAGATGAACGCTGCGCGCCGGGAGATCGACCTGGCCTGTATCCGACGCGGAGGAACTCGCGGCCCGGGTGGGCCGCTTGTGGACCCGCGTGCAGGTGGCTGGGCACGGGGAGAACGCCCCGCGGATGCACGCAGCTCGCCGGGTTGTCGAGAACGATTTCCTGGCCGCGATGGCGGCTTTCGCCGACGCTGTCAACAGCAACGATGACGCCGAGGGCGAGGCAGGCTCGTGACGCGCGGCAAACGCGCCCGGGCACGGCAAGGACGAGCTGAACGCGCCCTGCAGGACGAGATCGCCTGACTGCGCGAGGAGATCGACCGAGAAACTGGGCGTGCCGCAAAGGCCCGCGCGGCCGCCAAGCAGGTTGCCTAGGCGCGGGAGCAGCTGGCACAGGAGCGGAGGCTGACCGCGCCGGCTCGCGCCCTACGCGGCCGAGGCCCGCCGCCGTGCCGAAGGTGCGATCCGGACCCGGGAGCAGCCGCCGGCCGACGTCGAGGCCGACATGACCCTGGTCCTCCCGCCGCGGCGGATGCGCTGGGGCAAGGACACGCCGATCTGGGTGCGCGCAGCCGGCGTGGGCGGCGGCTGGGCGCCCGGGCGCCTGGTCGAACAGTTCCTCACGGTCAGCGGGGACTGGTGGTGTTGTCCGCATGGGTTTGAAGCTGACCGTTGACTGCTTAGACCTGGTCAAAAAACTATGTGATCAGCCATCGGTGGGGCCGCCTCTTCAGAGGCGTTCGATGCGGTCGGCCTGCGGGCCCCGGTCGCTCTGACGCACCGCGTACCGGACCCGGTCACCCTTCTGCAGCGGCTCCGACCCCATGATCACGGACACGTGGACGAAGAGATCGTCGCCGCCCGCGTCCGGGGTGATGAAGCCGAAGCCGCGGTCGCCGTCGTAGCGCGCGACGACGCCCTCGCCGCCTCGTACGGGCACGTCCCGCGCCGCCGGCCCCGCAGCCGCGGCAGGTGCCGACCGCCGCGGCGCTGCCTGGGGCTCGGCGCCCCGGACCAGGTGCACGTCGCGAGCCTGCGGGCCCTTGTCTCCACTGGCCACCTCGTAGGCGACGCGGTCGCCCTCCGCGAGCCACGTCAGCCCCTCGGCCAGGGCCCGGGCGTGCACGAAGACGTCCCCGGCGCCGGAGTCGGGGTTGATGAAGCCGAAGCCCTTGTCCTCGTCGTACCAGGCCACCGTGCCGTCGGCACCGTCCGCGACACCAGCCGCAGCGGGTGCGCCGGCCCCTGCTCCCAGCGGGATCACGTGCCCGGCCTGCGGGCCGCGCTCGCCTTCGACGATCAGGAAGGCCACCCGCTGCCCCTCGGTGACCACGCCGCCGGTCACGATGGCGGAGCTGTGCACGAAGACGTCGGCGCCGCCGCCGTCCGGCGACGCGAAGCCGTACCCCTTGCCCGGCTCGTACCAGTTGATGGTGCCGAGCAGGCCCACGGCGCTGCCGGTGGCCGCATCGGCGGTGACGCGAACGCGCAGCGCCTGGGGCCCGCGGTCGTTCTCGCCGACCTCGAACACGACGGACTGACCCTCGCGGAGCACTCTCGCGCCGCCGTCCCCGACGATCTCGGAGGCGTGCACGAACACGTCCGGCGAGCCGTCCTCGGGCGCGAGGAAGCCGAAACCCCGTTCGGCGTCGAACCAACGGACGGTCCCTTGCGGCATCAAAAGCTCCAGGTCGAGAAGGCGGGCAATGGCCCCCAGTCTCCCTGACAGACCTCCGGTCCGTCGGGCCGGGCCCCACAGGCGAGCGGTGCGGAGCCACGGGCGGGCCGTTGGTTCACCTAGCGACACGCCGAGTTTCGAGACCAGGTCTAACTGCCGGCTGCGGTCGCCCCGGCTTGATCGGGTTGGGTGTCCGGCGTGTCGTCGGGTTCGTCGTCGTGCGGCAGTCCGTACTGGGAGGTGAGTTCGGCGATGTGCTGAATCAGGGGAAGAGCGAGTGCGTCACGATAGTCCTCGGCAGATCGCTGCTGGTGCAGGAACATGGCCCAATGTTCTGCTTCCACAGCATCCGAGAAGCCAATCATGGTAATTTCCAAGAGCTCTGGGTTCCAGGCGTTCTTGTCCGGACGAATTTCTTCCTTCCCTTTCGGGTTGATTCGGTGAGTGAGTTTCGTTGCTTCCACCGACAGCGTGTGGGTTCCACTCTTGTCGCTCGTGCTGTAGAAGACGGGGCTATTCTTTTCGACGTTTGCGAGCTTCCACAGTCCCTTGCTGATGCCGCCGGATTCGTCGTTCTTTGGCGCCCACCATTGAGGGGTCTCGTCGCGGTCGTTGGTGGCGATGCGTGCGATGTGGAGGTTTGAGCCGAAGAGGCGGATGCGTTGGGCCGGGCCGTTGCCGAGCTTGATGCGGTCGGCGATGAGGCCGCTGTTGGTCAGCCAGGGCCACCGGTTGCGGGTGTTCTGGGCGTGAGTGACGACGAGCGTGGGGGTGCCGCGCATGGCGTAGATCGTGTTCTGGACGAAGGCGGCGACGGCCTTGGTCTGCTGGTCAGCTGTGGCGAGGTCTTGGGGGCGTACCTGGCCGGTGAGTGCGACGAGCAGCTGCGGGTAAGGGACCCACTCGGTCATCTCAGGTGTACGGCCGAGGATGCACTTCTGCCCGGGGCGGATGAGGACCGCGACCGGCGTGAATTGTGGCCGATGTGTCTCCCCGGTTGCCTGGCGTTTGACGATCCAGAAAGCGAGCTGGTTGAGGCTGTCGGGGATCTTGTCGCCGACGGTGTGTTCGGGGATGAGACGCATGCCGAGCTGGCGGAGTCCGTCGGCCCATGCCGCCGCGACGCGGAACTCCGCATCGTCATCGGGATCGTTCGGGTTTCCTGGGGTGAAGAATTGGCTGACCATGCCGGCGTCGGCGCAGCCGAGCCGGATGGCGAATTTCGGGTCGGTTGTCCGTGGCTTGAACTTGTCGCGCCCGTCGAGCTCGACGAAGGTGATGACGGTTGCCTCGCCGAGTTCGGTGGCGAGGGTGCGTAGGTGGGCGGCGACGGCGGAGCGGCGGTGACCGATCGCGTCGATGTGTTCTTGGCCTTTCCGTGGCGCTCGTTCGCTGTGGCCCAGTGGTGCTCCCAGCGCGCCGAGTTCCCGGGCGTGGATGCGCACGCGGAGGTCGGGGGCGTTCCAGCTCCACACGTCCGGGCCAGCCGCTTCGCGGTAGTCGGCAAGCCCAAGGCTGGCTTCTGCGGCCTGAATAAGCTGGTTCCGCATATGGCTGGACTGGTACAACAGGACGGCGGTGAGGTCCCGGCCGTCGAGGGCGAGTGCCGCGTACTCGCGGCGGCGCACGGAGTTGTCGAAGTCGATGAGTCGGTTCGTTGCGACGGCCTGTTCGATGTCTTCGTCGGTTGCGTTCTGCTTCGGAACAGGCACTTTCGGGGTGAGGACCTTCGCCGGGTTCTGCTTGACCTTGCTGCGGACCAGGACCGGCGCCGGGATGAGTTCGGGCTCGAGCGCGGCGGCGGCCCATTCGGTGAGCCGGCGTCGTTCGGCGGGCATGAGCCCAGCGCCGACACCATGCCAGCCCATCATCGTGTGGTAGCTGGCGGCGCCTTGGATGCCGTCTCGTTCGTCGATCCAGGTATCGGCTTCCTTGGCGAAGACGTCGGCGGCGGGGAGGTTGTCGATGGCGCCGACGCGAGCAAGCATGCCCTCCGGTCCCCCTTGGACCCACTCGATCTGGCGGGTGCGGGGGTTCCAGGCGAACTGGGCGACGGCGAACCGGCCGGGCTGCTGGCCGTCTTCGATGAAGGGTTCCTTCGTGAGCAGGTAGGCCGACACCCGTTGGGTCCCGGACATCGACACCTGGCCGGCGACCCATCGTCGGATCCGGGTGCTCAGGTAGATCCGCGGGATCGGTGAGAACGGCACGGTGCGCAGCGAGACGCTGATCACCGCCGAATACCGCCAGTCCCGGTGGCTGCCGTAGCGGTTGCGGGCGTCCTTGTCCGTGACCTTGGTGGTGTGTTTCAGCGGCGGCCAGGACATCAGTTCGGCGCCGTTCGCGCGGGCGTCGACTGCGACCCGGTGGAACTTCACGTGTTCGCCGCAGAATTCGTAAGCCGGCTGGGCGGCGATGCGGTCGGCCAAGATCTCCGGCAGGACCCGGTAGAGCCGTGAAGCTGGGACGCAGGTGCCGCCCGGCGAGAGTTCGTGCTCGAGCAGGTCCACCGTCTCCGACTGCCAGCACAAGGAGTCCACGTCGAGGTTCCGCGCGGTCTCCCGGAACCGTTGGAAGCCCTCGGGGGTGGGTTGCAGGTTGCGCAGCCAGGCGTGCACCAGCCGGGCGAGGATGCGCGGTGGGTAGTCGGTCCGGCTGTAGAGCCAGGGCTCGGTGGCGTCGAAGGAGGCGTTGGCGTCGACGGTGACCAGGTCCGGCGCGACGGTGCGGATCAGCGAGTTGAGCGACCTGATCGGCACTTCTTTGATCTTGGCCTGTGTTGAATCGGACGTGCCGAACTTGTACAGGTCGAGGACGGGTTCGCGCCACGCCGCGGGGAAGGCCAGGGTGTGCAGGTCGAGCTCGTAGGGCCCGTTGTCGGGGTCGGGGATGAGCGCGGCGGGTTGGATTTCGTTGAAGACCATGGGGTTCCCTGTCGTGGTCGCGGGTCAGTCGAGGTCGCCGAGCGCCCGGTAGAGCGGCTCGTAGAGGGTTTGCACGAGTGACCGGTCGAGCGGGGTGGTCGTCGAGTCGTCGGTGAAGTACGGGTGGAGGACGGCGCGCATGCTGGCCAGCAGGCTGGTGTCGGGGGTGTCGGCGGCGTGGAATCCGGCCTGGCGGGGCGCGAAGGCCGCGTCGACGCAGACCACCCGGGCGGAGACACCGCCACGGACCAGCCGGCCGATCACCTGCCACATGACGACCAGCTGGTCCCAAGTGAAGCTGATCTTCTCGGTCGGGGTCAGGCTGCTCCACGCCACTTGGCGGGTGAGGAACCGGTTCCACTCCTGGCGTGCTCGCCTGCGGAACGCCAGCGCCGCCCGGTCGGGGGTGCCGGCGGCGCGGGCGTCGGTGTGGAAGGTGCGGGCAGGGTTACGGACCTGGCGAACGGCCCAGTCGTTGATCGCGTGGATGGCCAGGGCGATGTCGTCCGGTCTGGGGTGCGGGCGGGCGAGGAAGTAGACGCTGCCGATGGCGGCCTTGCCGCCAGGCAGGACGATGTTGTGGCCGCGCTCGACCGCCAGCAGCGGCGCCACGAGGATTTCGCTGCCGAGATCGGGAAACTTAGTCAGCTCGCCACGGCGCAGCACCATCCAGCTGTTGTCGAGATCAGCGTCGTCAGAGACGAGCTGCGTGACCCGACCGCTCCATTCCGGGATGCTGTCCAGATGCCGCGCGGCGTGCTTGGCCTCGGCATAGCTGCCGACGAGCAGCAGGATCCGGCGCCGGTCCGGGTCGTCGATGTCGGCCAGTTCCGCGTCGAGCATGCTCGGTGCGTCGCCGAGGCTGCGGTCCGGGATCGCCAGCTGATTGAGCATCTGCTCGAGGACCTTCTCTCGATCGTCCGGGCCGCTTCCGGACAGCCTCAGCGGCCTGGGCGGCGTGGTGCCGGGCCAGTACAGGAACTGCGTCCGCATCGTGGTGTCCAGGATCGCCGTGACCTCGTCATCGTGCGGCCGCAGGACGGCGTCGACCGGGGCGTGAACGTGGTAGCGGGTGGAGGTGCCGGCCCAGCTGGTCGCCGACATGAGTAGCACGTTCGGCCCAGGCCGGTCGTCGACGATGGGCAGGTCGGGCAGGCCGAGCAGCAGCTCGCGGCCGACGCCGCTGCAGCGGAAGAACCGCAGCTCCCCGCTCTGGTCGCCGTCGGCGGTGCGTTCACCGAGCTGGAACTGGAAACCCAGGACGTTGCCCATGGGCGATTCCGGCATGACCGGCTCGTAGTCCTTGGGCGGGCGCCGGGAGAGCACGTTGGACGTGGCTTCCAGGTTGAGCGCGGCCTCCACCCGGGGCCACAGAATCGTCATCCGGTCCAGCCGATGGTGCAGGGCCGCGAGGATGAGGGTGAGCTCGAAGCGCTTGGCATGGGTTTCCAGGTCGTCAGCGATGGCAGGGTCATGCTCGACGAGCTCGAGCAGGACCTCCCGCAGCCGCTGGCGGATCAAGGAGTCGCGGTGCGCGTGCAGCAGCTGCAAGGTCAGGTGCACCAGGGTGTTCGCCGCAGGCGTGACCCGATCGGCCGGATCCCCAGGTGTCCGTTCCTCCAGCGGGTCGTCGCGGAACTGGTCAAGGACGGCCTCGACATGATCCATCCGGGCCTGCCGCTGGTCGCGGCCCGGTGCCAAGGGGCCGGCCGCGGTGGGATCGTCGTCGTTGTGCCCGATGAGGTCGGGAAACCAGGAGCGGATCAGCCACTGATGCAGCGTCATCGCGTTGAAGTAGTCCGCGGTGATCCAGCTGCGCAGCGGCGGAGTGCCGATGAGCAGGGAGTAGAGCCGATCGGTGGCCGCCGAGACGGTGTCGATGGCGCCAGTCCAGTCGTCCACGTCCTGGGCCGACAGCTGCAGTCGTCCGCGGCGAGCCAGCTCGGCCACCTTGTGGCCGGCGACTTCGTCCAGCCACGAGTTCGGCGACCGGCCCGCCAGCGTGGTGGCCGGGGCGAAGGCGCGGTCGAGCTGCATCTGGACGCGGTCGGCTTCGTCCACGATGACCAGGTCACTCAGCCGGCACGCTGCCTCCAGGTGGCGGAGACGCTCGGCTTGCAGAGTCGGCGGCAGACCGCTGTGGACGAGGCTCGCCGGGGTGGCGACCCAGATCTGGGCATCGACCAGGCGACGGGCGCCGTGGTGGCGGGGACACACCGTCCACAGGGGGCAGCCGTGCCGCTTCCGGCGCCCGGTTCCGGTCGAACGGGCAGTGTCGTTTCCGGCGGTGACGAGGAGGTCGTCCGCGTCGGGATCGGGGCGCTGGACGGGGTAGAGCGCGGTGCAGGGTGCTTCGGCGATCCGCAGGGGCTGGCGTGCTTCCACCCCGCGCAGCGCGTCCAGCGGGCAGGCGCTGCTGAGGTAGTCGAAGCTGGGGTGGTCGTGGCCGAGCATGGTGTCGGCTCCGGCTGAGGCCATGCGGCGGTGCAACCGTTCGAGGTTGCGCTCGCGCGTGGAGTGGCCCAGGACCGGGGCGGCGTCGACTCCGAGGCGGGTGAACTGGTCGACGATCGCGAGGGTTTCGGCGACGTCCCCGACGACGATCGTGATGCGGCGTCCGGTCTCGGTGGCAGCCCAGAAGGCGAGGATGTCGCGCAGCGTCGATTTGCCGGCGCCCACCATGCCGACCAGATTCATCAGCCGATCGACCCGCAGACGCCCATCCTGGGGCTCGGCGAACTTGCCGCGGGCGTCGTCGCGGATCAGCAGCTGCACACGGCGCAGGCGACGCGCCCACTCGTTGGCTTTGCCGGGCAGGTTCTGCTCGATCGCGTCCATCTTGGCCGCTGCGTCTTCCAGCTGCTCCCAGGTGACCTCCACCGGCGCGCCGCCGCACGGGGGCAGCCCGTCAAGGTCGTGCCCGATTGGTGCCGGGATGTCCGCGAGCAGCTCTGCCGGGAAGGTGACCGAGTAGCGCCGGTCGCGCACATAGAACTCGTACTCACCCGGCTCCGCGAGCGGCAGCGGCTGGCGAGCGAAGGCCGGCGGGGTGGTCAGCAGCGCTTCATACACCTCGAACCGGTCCGCCGCGCGGCTGGGCTCGCGCTGCTCCGGTGCGCTGTCGATGCCGGCGAGGCGGTAGCCGCGGAGTTCCTCGGGAACGCGCAGGTATGCCTCGACCGCGCGGATCCATTCCCGGCGGCGGCGCATGTCCCACAGGTAGTGCCGGCCGTGCATCACCCGAAGGTGTGTATCGGCGGCCTGGGCGCCGAACACCTCGCTGTAGGGGTAGCCGCCGAACAGGGTCCAGGCATCCTGCGCGGTGTGCCCTGGCGCCGCCGAGCAGAGCAGGTACAGCCCGAGCTCCACGTCGAGCATCTGCCCCGGCCGGAAATCCGAGAGAGTCTCCGGCCAGACCGGGGTGAGCTGGCCCAGCAGACGAGCGTGCCATCCACTCCGTTCACGCATTGGCTGCCCCCTCAATCTTCGCGGTGACTTCGCTGCGGCCGGCGCGGCGCAGTTCTCGATCCACCCGGGCCAGGAGCTCGCGGTCGGAGATCAGGTCGACCTTGCCGGTCAGCTCGTCGGGACGGTGATGGGCGAACACCCGGCCGTAGTCCTCGCGCTCGTCGAATCGGTACTGCGGCGCGACCAGGAAACCCTCGTCGTAGGGCGGGTCGTGCCGCAGCGGCGCAGCGCCGCGGCCGAGCAGCGCGGGGTTGGCCCGGTCCTTCACGTCGATCGCCCACACGCGCCCGCGTGGCAGGGTGATGCGCAGGTCGTAGGCGTCGAAGTTGGGCCACATCTGCGGGCGGAGCCCGCGCTTAAGCAGCTCGGCTTCGAGATCGGTCTCCGCCAGGCCGGGGCCGGTGATGAACATCCGCATCGGCCGGTTGAGCTGGTACAGGCCACCACCCCGGCGCGCCTCGACCAGCTTGCCGACCCGGGGATGCTGGTCGCGCTGGCATCGGTCCAGTTCGCAGACGTAGCGGTCCCGGCCGATCGGCGCCAGCAGACACCCGCACCGCGCGCACAGTGCGTAGGCGCCGTCGCGCAGGTACGACGCCGGCGCGGGCTCATAGCAGCGCTTGATCGTGTCGTGCAGCAGCTCCAGGTCCAGGTCGTCGTCGGCGATCGCGGCGCGTTCGGCACCGGTCAGCACCGGCTGCCGGATCAGCAGCCGACGGAACGCCGTGTAGGACTCGGGGGCGTTCGCGGCCCGGCACTCGGCGATCGCCGTCAGCATCAGCTGGTTCTCGACCTGTTCGGCGGCGACGTCGCGCGCCGCGACCCGCCACTCCCAGCACTGCTGGGTCGGCGTGTGCGTCTGGTCGTCGACCAGCACGGCCCCGCCGCCGTCGAAGTCATCCGGCAGCGTCCATGGCCACGGTTCCTCACCGATCGGGTGCTGTGCCGCCCACCGCACCATCTCCGGCACGCTCGCCGGCGGTGTCTGTCCTTTCCGCAGGCACAGCAACACGAGCTGGTTGTAGGTGTTCTGCACCGTGGCGTCGTAGACGGGCTCCTGCGGATCCTGTTGCTGCGAGAGCCGCACGATGGCGCTGGCCACCATCCTCACCAGGGGCTCGCCCTCGAAAACGGATTCAGCTCTCGGCTGCTGTTGCTGACGCGGCACCACTGGGGTGGTCCTTCCCGTTCCCGTCCGGGCCGGGGTAGCTCGGACACCACAGTGATACCGGACACCACCGACAGTTTCGGCTCGCTCGTGCCTCGAACGAGTGGTCCGCACGCCACGCGGTGGCCCATTCACGCAGCACCGCGCGAGCCGTCTCCACCCGCTCGTCGTCAGTGGGGTCGATCAGCACGATCTCCGCACCCGTCGGACGCAAGATCTCCAGTTCGACCCGGCCCGCGCCGCCGGGACCGAGCCCGCCGGCAGCCAGCACCGCCACGCCGAGCGCGAGCTGGGGGAATTTCCGCAACGGGTCGCCGAACGACTCCGGCGCCTTCTGGGTTGTCTTGAGCTCGCGCCAGACCCACTGCCCGGCCTCCCGGTACACCAGATCAGGCCTTGCCAGCACGATCGCGCGCGCCGTCGTGTCAGCAAAGGTCAACCGCGGCTCGACCTGGACCGAATCGATCTCCGGCGCATCATGAAACGGGCACACCTCGACGTGATGAGCCAGCATGCGGATACCGGCGTCCGCCAATTCGCCGGCCGCAACGTCCCACTTTCCAGCGGACCAACTCGAACCGAGCACCGGCAGATCATCTCGGCCGCACGGGGTCGGCTGAGCCTCGTGCGCCGCCTCCAGCCACGCATGCACCGCCTGCCCCAGCTCCGCCTCGGCGCTGTACTCGTACGCCCGCGGCAGGTGAACCGAACGCAGGTACGCCTGCGCCGGACACTTACGGTAGTACCGAAGCCCGCTGATTGACACCGTCCGTAACGGCCCCTGCGACGGGGCGAGTCCTAGCAGCCCAGGAGTCCGGACCGGCCCGTCGCACACCGTGACTCGCTTGCAGCTGGCGCACCCCGAGCCCGGAACCGCGTCACCGCCCGCCACGATCGTGCTGACCTGGCGCCGGCCGTGCTCGGCGAAATACTCCTCGACCTCCTCCGCCGTGCCATCGAAGCACGGCTCCATCGAGCCATCGAGCAACCCGACGTCCACCACCCGCACGCGCTCCGCGCCCGCGCGGCCGCTCGGGCTGAAGGGTTCCGACCACGGATCCGGCCAGGACGCTGGCGTGCCGAAGGCGGCGGCGTAGGCCGCGAGGGCGATCTGGGTCGGGTCCCGCTCGCGAGTCGCCACGTCGCCCAGCCGCAGAAACCGGAACTCCCGTAGCCGGCCGTCCGTCGACTCGTACCGGCGACCCCAGGCGTACAGCTCCCACATCACCGAGGTCGTCATCCGCTGCGCCACCCAGAACTCGCGTACGGGTCTCAGATTGACCTCACGTCGCCGGCGCGACGCAAGGTACATGTGCGTCGCGTGTTCGGCAAACCGGCTGATCCCAGGATGCGTCGGCTTGCCCAAACGCTGGACCTCCGAGATAGCCTCGTCCGCCGATGACTCGTCGAACTCGACCTTGTCCAGGGCCGCCATCACCGGGCGAAGCACGAAATCGTCCAACCGCTCGTAGGGAAAGCGGCTTACCGAGGGTGACCTCGGCCGAGACTTCCACCCCAACGACGACGGACACGTCCATTCACCCGCACGACCCGCGCCGGCCCCTACACGAACAAGATCAAGTACCGGCAGCGCGGCGTTTTGCTGCTGCGCTTCCTCGGCACTCACTCACGCCCCCTGGGCGGCGCACGAGAAGAACGGGTCGCGATCAGCAATCCACACAACGTTACATCTTATTGACACGATCACCACTCGTGAGCCACGACGCCACGGATCACTCAATCGGCCCAGACCGAAACGCAGTCGGTGATGGCACCGCCTATCGCCCAGACGGTTCGGCGGCACGAGGCTCGAGCACGTACCGCCGCGCGCGGTTAACTCCGCGGTGAGGTCCTCGACGATCTCGCACACGATCAGGTGCGAGCGAGCTCTGGGTTTCGTAAGACCAAAAGGCGCGAAGCTGCGTCCAGGCAGCGGAAAACGGACCAACCGGCGAAGGACCATGCGACGGGTCCCACGGTGGACACGACGGTCCTCAAGATGCTGCGGTTGACCGATCGTGTTGTTCGTAAGTAGCGCGTTGACGATTGAACGCACCGATTCAGTCTGCGGTGGCGTACCGCAAACGAATTCCCTGCCCCACGAATGAGAACAGGTCGCGGGAGGCAGCACTGAATGGGTTGGGTAGTTGAATGATGCGCCTTGACCGGTCCAAGGCGTGAGTGATGACGAGTAGTCGCCAGCGGTTGTTGCGAGCGTTCTCTTGTGCGCATCGCACCTCGCTTTCTCCGAGTTGGATCTCGCCGCCGTCTCCGGTGGTGGCCTTGACCTCGAACATCCGGTTACCCCCGCTGAAGGGGACCGTGATGTCGTATCCGCACCCGTCGTCCCCCAGGTCTCCGGTGAAGCAGACCGCTCGGTTGGTCGACACCCAGCTTTCCTCGGTCACCTGGCCCGGGTAACGACGTAGCAACCACTGATAGGCCAGCCACTCCCCGGCGAAGCCGATCGCGTTCAGCTGTTCCGCCGACGGTCGCGAAACCGGTCCTGCCCAACGTGATCCAGGCTGTCCACCTCGCTCACGGGATTGGGAGCTCACAACAGCGCGCAGGGGCGTGATCCGTGCGCGCGTCTCGAGGAAGCCAGGAGGGCCGTCGTCGAGGGACTTCTCCAGAGTGTGGCGTAGGTTCTCCAGCCCGTCCCGCAAGTCCAGCACGGTGCCATCGACATCGAGGACTCGCTTCGCCCGTCGCTGCTCTTCCGCTCGCCGCTGCTCTTCGGATTTCTCCGCGCGCAGGTCCTGTTCGGTGAGGCCTAGTTCGTCCAGCTCTAGGCTCGCCGGCATCGCTGCGGGCCACACCCGGACGGCACGCAACCAGGAGATCAGAAGATCCCCGTCCAGCCAGGTGAAGTCGAGGGCGCCGACGGCGACCAGCGCGTTCACCGCGGGAAGCGTCGAGGTGGGGCTAAGGTCGACGGCGGGCTTATCTCCGCCATTCTTCTGATGCCACGCGTGCACCTTGGGTGCCGCATCGCGGAGCAGATCCTCGGCGAGGTTGCGGTTTCTCTCGCGCACCTTCTCCATCTGCATCAACTTCGGGCCGTCAACCGGCAGGGGCTTCCCTGCACGGTCTGCCAGCTGCTCCTCAGCGGCTATGATCACCTCAGCGGCGGTGACCTCATCTCTGGTGTAGCGCCATTCGTCCAGTGGTCGCAGTGTGGTCAGGTCGCGCAGGTCGGCCCACTGAGCGATCGGGCGCACCGCGGCATGTTCGTCAAGTAGCGCCCAGCGGAGGCGGTCCAGCAGGCGGAAGCGGTTGTCCGGGCGCAGGACGACCATCCGGAACGTCTCCTCGTGCCGCGCGCCGTAGTCGATCGGAGCGGTACCGGGTGACACTGCTTCCAGCGCCTGGTTGATTTGAGCCAGGGAGACCCCCAGTTCGGTCCGCAGCTCGTCCAGATTGTTCGCACGCTGCGCGGTATCGAAGAGCAGGTCCGGCTCGAGCGGACCCGGGAGCGCAACGGCCCGCAGGGCATCTCGCACCGCGGATTCCGTCGGGTTTCCGTCATGTGCCGACAGCGCGGAGTCGAAGGTGGCGGCGGCCTCGGGCCCCCAGAAGTGGTGAACGATCGGCCGGAGCCGGGCGAGAATCTCCCCGGGCGCGATACCCAGGTGGTTCGCGGTGTAGGCCAGGGCTTCCGGCTCGACTTCGCAAGCGTCGGCGAGCACGGCGACGTTCGGCGCGTCGTCCAGGCCAGCGCCGCTCTGCCGCAGCCGGGAGACGGCCAGACGCAGCAGTGAGGCCGAGCGGGCCTGTTCCACCAACCGCAGCACGGGTTCCGCCGCGGCGTCCACCAGATCCCAGCTCATCCGGAATGACGCCGGTGATCGAGCGAACACCAGCGTCGGATACTGCGTGTCCGGCACGGGCAGGACGCCGCGTAACCGGGCGGGCGCGGGTCGGGCCTCCTCGGCGACCCGTACGACAACATCCTCAGCGACAACAAACCTGATCGCGCCCAGCGCTGTCGCGATCTCCCCTAGCCGCGTCGGCCCAGGTCGCTCGTGCGGTGGGGTTCGGTGCTCTAAGAGCGCCGCCACGGCGGTGACTAGCCACGGGAGTTCCGCGACCAGCAGCGGAGCGTCACTGGTCGGTGTGAACTCGGCGCCGTCCAGGAGGATCCGGATGTTCAGCTGCGCTGGGCGCACGGCAGCGCCCTCGGCGAAGACTTCGAGCACCGCGTCGGCGTGGCGGTCGAGGTGCAGCACGGAATACTCGAAGTCCGTCACCACCTGGCGCAAGAAATCGTCATCGGCATGCTCGGTGATGACCACTGGCTCCTCGGGTGAGAAGTCCGATATCTGGCGAACTTCTGGGACGCCGGCGGTGCTGACGATGAGCGAATGCAGCCACGTGTCCAGCTGGCTGGCCCATGTGGCTTGGTAGAGGAGCGCGCTCCATGTGTCCCTGTAGGTGTTGCGCAGCGCGGGCACGAGGTTGGCCTCGACGAGGCCGCTGCTGAACAGCTCCGCCAGATACTCGAGCTGACGCGCCGACTCCTCGGGATCGTTCCAAGTCGGCATCGCGACGCTCCGCAGCCGCTTCGCGATCCGCGAATCGGCATCCACGATTGTGCGAAGATCTCGCCGCAGGAACGGGGCGAAGCGTGGTGGGAAGCCATCGCGATCGGTGCGGAAGTGCCAAGTACGCCGTGGCACCTCGAAGGACTGTCGTCGCGTCCGCGGATCATCGACGACTAACCACGCGGCCTCCATGACGAAGGTTCCGAGCGGTGTCGGGACCCGCTGGGGGTCTTTATTGCCGTCCCGGTCCCGTTCCCACGACATCTGCAGGTAATTGTCTGGCCACGTCGACAGCCCGATGAGGACGAGCTTGGCGTACGCCTCCCGCGCCGGCCCGGGCAGGAACTCCTGGCGGTCCTGCCCAGGCAGCCAGCTGATCGGCGTCCGGGTCAGGTAGGGTGTCTCGGGGAATTCCGCGCGCGATCGGTCTGACAGACCCGCCTTCCACGCTGCTTGGATCCCCGGAGGCACGGATTCATTCAGCACCAGACGGTCTCGTGACAGGCGGTTGCCGTTCAGCTTCCGGGATTCCCGAACGCGGCGAACCGGCAGCTCGTCTCGTACTCCCAGCTTGCGCAGGAACTCGACCCACTCCTTGACGTTGTCGCCGGAGCGGAGAAGTGCCGCGGGCGGAACAAGAATCCGCCGCGCCAGCTGATTTAGCTCGCTGGAAGCCTGTTCCTCGACAGCAGTCACGCTCTCCAAGAGTGTGCCGTTCGTGTCCGGCCAGGAGGAGGAGAACAGGATCTCGTTGGCGAGAAGGCGTTCGCCACCCACTGTCGGCAGTCGAGCGCCAACTCCCCGCAGGTCGAGCACGGCCCGGGTACCGCGCTGAAGGTCGTAGAGAAAACGAACCGCGTCAGCGTGGACCCGCCGTCCGCTCGTAGCGCCCAGGACCGACCGGACGTGGTCCACCAGCGACCGAGCGTCGAAGCGGCTAACCAGGCTGTTGCTCAGCAGTACGCTGCGCGCTCTCGTGACCTTCCGGTTCTCGTCGTGCCAGGTCAGCTCCGGATGCAGCAGGACGATGCGGTCTTCGAGGCCTTTGGGGAGCGTGAGGTCGATGTCAGGATCGATGTCCTCCTCGCCTTCGGTGATTTGCCGCACCGGCGGGAAGAATGGAGTTGGATCGTTCCTGCGCGTGTTCGGAGGCCTTCCTCCTGGCCGCCGGCTCGCCGGGTCGGGCGGTGTCAGGCATGGGACCAGTTTTTGGTCCTCGTCCAGGAGGATGCGGCGACCTCCCAGGTACCAAGCGTCGGCTCTGCGCTCGAAGAGCACCGCGACGTCGTCGTACAGCGCATTCCAGCTTGGGATCGGCAGCCGCTCCCGCGCGCACCACCCCGCCATCGCCTCGACCGCCTCCGCCAGTCGGTCCGCGGTGAGATCTATGGAGTCACCGAGAGCGCGCGCGGTCCCTCGGAGACGATCAAGGCGCTCGCCGCCCAAGCTTGCAGGCAGACAGGCCACCCCAGCGGCCCGCTCGGCGAGTTCGGGGGTCAGCACTTCGCAGTCCTGTCGCGGCCACAGCCAGACGTCGGGCAAAGCCACCGACCCACCGGTCGCGGACGGGAGCAATATCGGCCGACGATCCGCTGCGCGCGCGAGGTGGCCGACATCGGTTCCCGACCAGCTGACCAGGTCCACTGCAACCTGCCGAGGCTCAGCGTCCGGGATAACCAGGGAGCCACTGAGCAGCAGCTTGTTCGCATCGAGCGCGAGCGCGGCGACGGCGTCGAACAACATGCTGTTCAGCGGATGATCACGGATCAGGCTGCGGCGGGCGAAGTCCGTGTGGAACGGTGCGTGCAGGTGCCCGGGGAAGGGAGCGGTGCTCTCCGGTCCCATCGGCAGGTAGGTGTAGAGTCGGCGGTCCTCGATCACCCCTTCGAGGGGGACGGCGGCCGCCACGTGCGTCGGGGCTGTCCAGTCCAGCCACTTGGAGTTGAGTAGCTCCGCGTCGACCGATTCGCGAATGGCCGCTCCCAGCTCCGCCGGATCCACATCTCGGGTTACCACGAGAAAGCGTCGCTGCCCTTCGACGGTGACTACCGCAGCGGTGAGCGGCTCTTCCGTTGTCACGACGTTCAACGGTCGCACCTCGCGGCTGAGGGTCACGTCGGATTCCGGTCCTGCACCACCACTGCGTCGTAGCCGGAGTGTGCGCATCCTACTGAGGAAGAGCATCACCGGCGCCGAGTTCCGCTCAAGCTCTTCGAAGCGTTTTTCGACCTCGCCCGCTGCCACTTCACTACGCAGCGGCAACCGCATTACCGTGCGGAAACCCTGCTCGCGCAGGTTGCGGACAGTCGTTGGAGGACTCGTGATCGGCACCGGCACGGTGTAAGCGGACACGTCCTCCTGAACTTTGCGGAACGCCTCGACATCGCGGGCAATGCGCTTCAGGTCTGCTTCTGACGCGAACCGGAAGCAGTACCCGTCGCGTTCCGGGGCGACGGGATCGCAGCTGTAGATCTCGGGCCATTCGCAGATCTGCAGCACGCTCTTGAAACCCACACCCTTGTTGCCGATGCCCTCCCCAACGATCTTGCTGCTCTGTGCCAGCTTGCAGATCGCGTCGAAGCTCTCGTGGTCGAATCCGCGCCCTCGGTCCGCGACATACAGAACTCCATGCATACCCTTGTCCCGCTCAAACCACATCAGGGCCTGCCCGCGGCTGGCTCCACGGTCATGGGCGTCGTGCGCGTTCTGCAGCAACTCAAGGAGGAAACGCCCTCCATACTCGTGCGTGGTCTCCTCGATGAGGTTCTTGACACTGCGGTGAGGGTTGCTGGGGTCACTGCCGTTCAGGTAGCTGGAAACAACTCCCTCACCCCGTGCCTGGACGATCCACGTGTAGTCGATGTCCGACGTCTCCTCAGCCATTTGCGCCACTCGCAGCTCCCACGACGCCGTTGATCATCGGTACAAGTCAGCCCGCTCCCGCAGCGTTGAGCCGGGTGCCGACACGCCCTGTCTGGCTTGCCCCCACTGCCCGACGACGGAGCCACCAGCGGTTCTTTCACGAACGCAAGCCTTTGGATGGCGATGCACGCCGCCAGAACCTAGCCGCTGAGACGCCCTCCACCCGACTGCGACCACAGGTTGTGCGCGGTCCTCAGTAGTTCTCCCTCACGTATTCGTATGTCTTCGTGAACAACTCGCCAGTCACTGGGAGTCCGAAGTTCTTCAGGGCGGCCCGCAGTTCCTTCCGGACCTTCTTGTCCCCGGCGTCGCTCTCCGTCCATCCGGAATAAGCGACTTTCAGCACGATCGAGTCGATCCTCAAGACTATGTCCGGCACGATCTTGTGCAGGCCCGGGGGTGTGTTCTCCTCGACGATCTGTGTGAGCGCGCCGCGCTTCGGGTCGACGAGTGGCTCCAACTCCTCAAGGCGGCCCTCCTCGGCCGCACGGTCAGCTGCGACGACGTCCTGAGCGATCTGTAGTGCCTGCTCCAGGAACGCGAGCGACTCTTCAACGCTGGTGATGGCCTTTTGACGCAACTTCTCGATGCGTGCGGCAAGGCTCTGGTAGACCGGACTGTCGGACTCTTCCAGGCGGCGCTTCAGTCGACTCTCAATGCTGTCCAGGACTTCCTGATAGACGTCGCCCGGCTTCGTGGCCGGCGACTCGATGTCGGGGATCTTCAACTGCTCGGCGATCTTTTTGATCAGTTCGAGGCCGGCCGCGTCGAGCATGACGTTCTTCGTCCGGTTCGCGCGCACGGTCACGTTGGTCATGTGACCGTGGACGAGATCCTGCGTCTTTGCGCCGAGCCGCTCCCACAGGAAGGCCTTGGACACGTCCTTGGGCCGGATGGACTCATACACCTTTGCGAGCCAGTAGTAGGTGCCCTTGAACGGAGCGAGCATCGGGTTCGGATCGAGGAACTCCCACACTGTCTGGATCGAAACGAACCCCTCGACGAAAGCGTCACGCTGTGTAGTGCCGTCCTTGATTCGCTCGTGCGCCTCCGCCAGGGAGGCGAAACCGGAGTCGGTCTTGTCAATGCCCGCGAACATCGCGTCGAGTTTGGTCAGATCGCCCATGAACTTGGCGACCAACTGCGAGACGTCAACGATGTGGAGTTCGTCCGTCTCCCCGGTCTTGGGCTGCGTGCCGACCAACGATTCACCAATCGCTTTGGCCAGACCAATGTAGTCGACGACCCGGCCGAAGTCCTTCCGCTGCCCGGTGACGGGGTTCTTCCACGGACGGTTGGGCCGCGTAATCGTCTGAAACAGGTTCGCAGCCTTCAGCGGCTTGTCGAGGTACAGTGCTCCCTCAATGGGCGCGTTGAAGCCGGTCATCCACTTCGCGGTGACGACGACGAAACAGAGCGGGTCCTCGACCTTCTTGAAGCGCCGCTTCAGTGTCTCCTCCTGCTCATCCGTGAGCAGGTACTGCTTCAACGCGGCAGGGGTGTTCTTGGAGTCGACGACGTGCATCACGACGCCGACTTCGCGTTGCTGTCCGTCAGGCAGGCGGGCGACCGCGCCGCGCCGCTTCAGCTCTGCCTCGATGGCCTTCGCATAGGCGACGACGAGCCGCTGATTGTAGGCGACGACCTGGCCCTTCTGACCGAGTGGCGCCACGTACTTCAGGTAGTGCTCGACGATGTCGGTGCAGACCGCCGCGATCCGCTCCGGATTGGAGAGTACGGTCTCGACGTGGGAGGCCTTGCCGGAGAGGTAGACCTTCTCGTCCTCGTCCAAGTGCTCCTGGTCGGCCAGCTCCTCGAACGCTTCGTCCAGGTCCTCTTTGTTCAGCTCGAAACCTACGGAGCGTCCTTCGACGATCACCGGCTTGGTGAATCCGTCGATGATGGAGTGCTCCATCGTGTAGCGGCTCATGACGAGGTCGGGGTCGCCCGGGTCACCGAACAACTTGAAGGTGGAGCGGTCCTTGTCCTTGATCGCCGTACCGGTCGCACCGAAGAATTTGGCGTTCGGAACCGCCGCCCGCCAGGCCCTGCCGAACTTGCCCTCCTGGGTGCGGTGAGCTTCGTCCACCAGCACGATGATGTTCGACCGGTCGCTGAGGTGACCCGCCTCCGCGAACTTGTGGACGGTCGTGATGACGACACCGGGCTCGTCGCGCTTCAGGATCTTCCAGAGTTCCCGCTTGTTCGCCGGCACCGACATACGCGGCATCCCGGCCGTCTCGAACATCTCCGCCGTCTGCCGGACGAGGTCCTTTCGATCGGCGATCACGATGACGGTCGGCGTACCGACCTCCGGATCATGCAAGAGACGCGAGGCGGTGAACGCCATCAGCTCGGTCTTCCCGGAACCCTGATGATGCCAGATCAGTCCTCCCGGGCGACCAGCGAGAACCTTCGCGTGGATCGCCAGGGCAGCCTCGAACTGCGGGTACCGCGGCAGCAGCTTAACGTCCTGTTCGGAGGCGTCCCTGGCGTGCCGGTACATCGCGAAGTCCTTCAAAATCGGAAGGATCACCTGCGGCGTGAGCAGCAGCCGGGCCGCGCGTTCGACGCGGGCTGGCCCAGTCAGCTTCGGGTCATCCGTCGTCGAGCCCCACTTCGCCCAGATCTCTGAATCGGGGTCCGGGTAGCACCGGATAGGAGCCATGCGGAAGTCGAGACCTTCGGTGGCAACGTTGAAGACGTTGGTGGCGAAGAACTGCGGGTACTCGGCCTCATAGGTGCTGTAGATGTCCTTCGCCGCGTTGACCCACGACACCTGCTTCTTCACCGGGGTTTTCGTCTCGACCACGACCAGCGGGAAGCCGTTCACGTAGTAGACGACATCGAAGCGACGGGGCTTGACGGCTCCGGTGATGGTGACCTCGTCGGCGACGATCAGCCGGTTGTTGCCGAGGTCGCTGAAGTCGATGAGCCGCCGCGGCACGTGCTTGCCGTCGACGGTCACGAACGAGTGATCGCCCCGCAGCATGACGGTGAGCCGCTCGTTGGCCGCCACGAGCCCGTTCTGGGCGTCGAGGATCGTCTGGTTGATCTCGAAAAGGACCATGTCGGCGGACTCCGGGTCCTCGACGAGATCCGGGTTCAGGACGAGGAGTGCCTCGCGGGCCCACGGCTCAATAACGACGTCGTGCTCGTCCCGAGGCAGGTCTGCGCCGGGTACGTGATCCCAGCCCGCGTCCTCCGCCCATTCGAGCAGCGACGTCTGAATCGTGCTTGCCTCGGTGAAGCCCATGTCAGGACACCGCCTCCAGAACAGCGTCGTAGGACTCAGGAATCTCGACTTCTTGGTTGATGAACGCGTTAAGGAGAGTCGAACGATAGGTGCGGAGACGGGTCAATTCATTGTTCAGGCCGTCGACCACAGACCTGGCAGCGAGGACGGTCGCCGCGATCGACTTCTGATCCTTTATGGGGGGTAGCGGCACAGGTGTGGCACGTATCTTGCTTTGACTGATGTTGACCATGGAGGCACTACTTCCATTCGCCGCACCCGTCAGATGCTGACGTGACGACGTGAGTCCCAGTGCAATCACCAGAAAATCGGCGTCTAGATCCGACTCCCTGGGTACCAGCCGAAGCGTTTTGTCGGAGAGAAAGAGGCCCGAGCGTACATTTTGAGGAACACGACAGACGGCACCTACTCGGTCGGGAGTGTTCGCGCGCGTGATCAGCACGTCGCCGGGTGATACTGCAGCTTTGGCGGTCATCGCGGTATCAGGAAGCAGCGCCTTTGATTCCTCTGGAACAAAGCGAAATGGTGTCACGGCGCTCACCTTGAGAACACCGTGCTCGTCGGGCGCGGGCGGCTCACCTGTAGTCATCGGACTTTTTCCACCCTCGATGCTTACGAGGTATTGCCCGAGAGTCACTTGCTTCACGGCGCGAAGTACGTCCTCGGCCAGGATGAGGGCCCCGCGCTCGGTGGTCGTAAGTTCAGCGGCGAGTGTTTCGATCAGATCGTCCACGGCACGCATGACATCGATGATCCGTCGCTGCTCTGCGATAGATGGCAGGGCGATCTTGATCGTCAAGAAGTCGTGTGGCTTCACGCGCTCACGCCGTCCACCCATGCCCGTTGACAGGTTCTGCAGTGTGTCCCAGAGACGCTTCGTCGTCGTCAGGAGACGGAAGTAGTCCGGGAGCAGCGAAGACCCGCAGGTGAACGTTGGGAACTCTTGCGACGCGTAGACGTCGTGGAGGTCAGCGGGTGCGACAGTGATTGCCCCCTCGAAAGCCTTCAGGCGACTGTAGACTATCTGGTTTGGTCTAATCCTGTTCAGCGTCTTGTATGCGGTTTTGGAGCCAGGCATCGGCTCGCGGTAGAGAAGGCCACGGCCGCGATTCAGTATCCCCACGATGTCGTAGGTCCGGGTGGGATCGACCTCCAAGGCGTTGACGTCAAGCGTAATGATGTCTGCGAGAGCCGCCTCTTCCCACTTACTCACCGGGCACCTCGAACATGCTCAGGTCGATCCCGGCCGCAGAGAGCCGCTCGAACATCGCCGCCTCGGCCTTCAACCGCTCTTGCCGAGTATCGGCGTAGGCCATGAGAGCCGTGCCCAGGTCCGCAGTTTCCTCGGCTGCAACCTTGATATACCCGCCGATATTGAGGTCGAAGCCGTTGCTCTTGATCTCGTCGAACGGCACCAGTCGGACGTTCGCGCCGCCGTCGCCGTCCGGGTCTTCGCCGGCCTCGTAAGCCTTGATGAGGATCTTGATGTCCTCGTCGGTCATCCGGTTCTGGTTCTTGCCTTTCACGAACCGCGCCGAGCCGTCGACAAAGAGGACGTGGTTCTTCCGATCTGCGGCCTTCTGATCACGGAAGACGAGGATGCAGGCGGGGATCTCCGTCGAGTAGAAGAGGTTGGGCGGCAGTCCGATCACCGCGTCGAGCAAGTCCTTCTCGATCAAGCACTGTCGGATTCGGGCTTCCGCGCCGCCGCGGAACAGAACGCCATGCGGCATGACGACGCCGACACGGCCGGAGCCTGGCGCCATCGACGAGATCATGTGTTGGATGAAGGCGTAGTCGCCATTCTTGGCAGGCGGGACACCGCAGAAGGCACGAGGGTCGGCGGCCCAGCGGTCGGCACCCCAGTCAGCCAGCGAGAACGGCGGATTGGCGATCACCACGTCGAACTGACGCAACGCGCCATTCGCGTCCTTGAACGCCGGCGCACGCAGGGTGTCGCCGCGCTTGATGTCGAAGTCCTCGATCTCGTGCAGGAAGAGGTTCATGCGAGCAATCGAGGCGGTCGTCAGATTGACCTCCTGACCATAAACCCGGAGCGTCCGGTGATCCTTGCCCTGCTCACGAACCTGATTGATCGTCGCGACCAGCATGCCACCCGATCCGCAGGTCGGGTCGTGGACCGACTCACCCGGCTCCGGCCGGAGAACGCCGACAATCAGGTTTACGACCTCACGCGGGGTGAAGAACTCGCCAGCTTTTTTGCCGGACTCATCGGCGAAGTTCTTCAACAAATACTCGTACCCCGCCCCGAGAAGGTCGTGACTAACAGTGGACGGGTCGAGGCGAATCTCGTTGAAGGCCTTAATGAGGCCAACGAGAGTCGACTCAGGAATGCGTTCCTTATTGCCCCACGAGGCGTCACCGAAGACGCCTGCAAGCGAGCGGGCGTTGACCTTCTCGATGCGTTGGAACGCCTTCGCGATCTCGGCACCGAGGTTGGCGACCTTCGTGGTCACCTCGCTCCAGAGAGTGCCCTCGGGCATCTCGAAGCGGTGGTAGTCGGCCTCGATCTCATCGTTTAGGCCGTCGCCGTAGTCATCGAGCGCCTCGTCATGCTCGTAGACCCAGGTGTCGCTGATCCACTTCCAGAACAGCATGGGGAAAACATAGGTCTTGAAGTCGGCAGGATCGACCGGCCCGCGAAGTGCGTTTGCAGCCTGCCAGAGGCGAGTCTCGAGGTCCTGCTGAGTGATGGTCACGAAAGGTACTTCCTCCTGCTCGGCGTCAGACATATCCTGCCGTACCTCGAAGACGCCTCCGGCGACGCCCGTCAAGCCGATCAGGCCACCTCGTCCTTGATCATCCCGTACGGCGGCTGGTCAGCGTCCTTGCTCGACGGCACGCGGATCCACTGCTTCAGCTTGAAGTCCTCCTTGGCGGCGTGCTTGACCGCCGAGTCAACGAACTCAGGGATCTGCGCTTCCTGACTTTGGCGACTCCCGGGATGAAGTACTTCGCCTGCCACCCCGTCACCGCGCCGCCGAGGTTTCTCAGCGAAGTCGTGCTGGACACCCTGCGCGTTGGCCTGTACCTGATGTGCGGCGATGTTGACGTGTGCCTTGCTGACACGCGTTCCGGCAGCTGATGGTCCCGCCGTTGTGGCAGTGTCCTGCGACATCGACAACCACCTCCAACCGGTGAGTAACTCGACTGACATCGTGCCGTTAGTCAACTCCATCGAGCGATCAGTGCGGCACGTTACCGCCGATCACACTCTGCGAACTGTTCGTAGTGGCCGTGTGACCCGATCGTGCTTGAGCAGGTCGCTGGGGTGGTATAGCCAAGCCGATCGTTCCGGTCAGGTCGACGGGAACAGATGGCTCGGCCGGCGGACCGATCGTCAACCGTCACATCGCGGCGAACAAGTCCTGGCCTTCTGGCGTTCCACTGCTTCTCCAGCTCCAGCAGCCGCGGCACGCTCAGCTGGCTGCCCGACAAGTTGGCGCCCGTCTGCTGTGCCGGCATCGGCAGCCCGGCAGCGAACGCGTTGACCTGCTTCTCTTGGTCCTTGCGCGGGGCCCGATGCATGACCATGTGTCCGAGCTCGTGGGTCAGGTGAACCGCTACCGCGCAGCCGGTGCACCGAGGTTGAGCAGGACCACAGCGTCATCCTCCGGCGGGCAACACTGACCACGTCGATCGGGACTGTTTCGGCGCTGGCGTCCAGCTGCGCCGGGGCGACGAGCTCGCGACGGATTAATAGCGCCCTGCATGCTCGACGAACGGGATAGTCGACACTATAGCGGCCCGGTCGCCGCTCCCAGCTCGGCGCGGACCCGCGCGGCGTCAGCCGGGGTGGCAAGATCGTCGACCTCGACGTGCAGCGTTGGCGTCGCCACCTGCGCCGGGGCTTCGGCCAGCAGCGATCGGACCTGCAGCCTCGTCAGGTTTGAGCAGGGCGTGGATACAGCGCACGTCGCCGGCGGACGTCGCCTGCTTCTTCCGGTCGTTAAACAGCCTGGCCCCGGCTCCGAGCTCTGTCTCGTTCGTGCACAGCAGGGGACGATGGATACCCACGGCCCGCGTAAGCTCGAGACGCTCCCTGGCGACGAGAAGCTGACCCGCCTCGGCGCGGGGCACAAACCCGCTGGCTCGTGACACCCGGGGCGGTCTGCTCCTCATCCTCTCGGCGAGCCGCTTCTGGGTGATTCCGCGCGGGAGTCACAAGCAAGCACCAGCGTCCGCGGCACCGCCACGTCGTCGGCGCCCGGCCATCGGATCGCTCGGACCTCCCTGTCGCCTCATCGGGTCCACAACCAGTCGGTCGACTAACAGGCTTATGAAAACCCCCTTAACACGGTTGACTTGTTAAGGGGGTTCACGTGAGACTGTGCGAGTGCCCTCCGAAGAAGACGGCCTGCGCCTCGTCAGCCTCGCCGACGTCGCCGAGCTCACCCAGGTGACGCGCCCGGCCGTGAGCAACTGGCGACGGCGGCACGACGACTTCCCGCGGCCGGCCCGGGAGACCGGTGCGGTCACTCTGTTCCGACTCGCTGAAGTTCAAGCGTGGTTGACCAAGCACGATAAGAAGCAGATCGAGTTCACCGCTCGCAGGGAGGTCCGGCGGGCCCTCAGCGTTGTCCGCGGGGAGGTCGCGGTCACACGGGCGGTTGAAATCTGCCTCTGGGTGCTGGGCATGCACGTGCTCATCGACGATCTCGACGAGAATGGCCGCCCACGGCCGTCGGCGCGCCTCGTTACCGTGACCGACCCCACTGAGCTCGTGAAAATGGCAGCGGATCTCGTCGGCCTGCATCTGCAGGGGTACCCGCTCGCGCTCGAACCGGCCGAGGTCCACGAAATGGCTCCGGTCGTCAAGGAGCTGCCTCGGCTGATCCGCGAGTACGGTGCGGGTGACGTCTGCGAAGCCCTCGTCGCCGAGGTGTCGGAGCGCCAGGGCAAGTGGTTCGGGCCGTACATCACCCCCGCCTGGATCGCCCAGCTCATGCTCGCACTCGCCGGTCCGCTCGAGGGCACGGTCTACGACTTCGCGTGCGGACTGGGAAATGTGCTGATGCACGCCCACTGGAGCCAGCCGCCCGACGCTGAGCTGCACCTGCAGGGGGACGACATACTGCCGATCGCTTGGATGATCGCCGCATTGCGCATGCTGATCCACGGGGCGGCCGGCACGGTCGGGCAACAGGACGCCACCCGCACACGTACCAGCCGGAATGCGGACTTCGTCTTCACCGACCCGCCGTTAAGCGGCCGCCAGCCCGACACCTGGAGCTGGCTCGACCGAACCATCCACCACCTCGGTGCAACCGGCCGTGGTTTCCACCTAACCTCCATGGGAGAACTTTTCGGATCAGGTCAGGAAGCTCGGGTCCGTCAGCGGCTGGTGAAACAAGGTTCGGTCGAGGCCGTGATCACCCTGCCCTCGGGGCTGTACTCGAACACCACCCTTTCCATGGCCCTGTGGCTCCTTCGACCGGCCGGCGAGCCGAGATCAACAGTGCTGGTGGTCGACGGAAGTGGCTTGGGCACTCGCAAGGGACTGGGCCGCGAACTGACCAGAACTGACATCGAACGGGTCGTCGCGTGCCACCGAAACTGGAAACGCGGCGACCTGCGACCGACCGAAGCCGGGCTGCCGTGCCGAGCCGTGCCGATCGAAGAGCTGCTGCAAGGCGAATGCCGGCTCGACGCGGCGCACTGGACGTCCTCTGAAACCCCATCGGACGTGCATGCGTCACGGATCCGCTCGGCACGCGCGAAGGCGCGCGACACCATCACCGAGATCCCTCCACTGCCGAAACTCGGGAACCTGCGGCCCGCGCAGACCCAGTCCGTGCTCGTGCGAGACCTCGGGGAGGTCATCCGCGGAGTCCGCCTGCCACGAGATTCTCCTGAGAAGGGTTCGACCCCGCTCATCCAAGCGGGAGACATCCAGCGCGACTGGACGGCACACTCGTCCAGCACCGTGAATATCGAGCGTTTCGGCCGGGACGTGCCTCGGACCCGTCCCGGCGACGTGCTTGTCTTCGCCCACGACGGCCAAGTTCGCGCCGGGGTCGACGATGTCGGTGGCGCAGTCGTCGCCGCACCCCTTCAGATTGTGCGACTCCGCGAGCACTCCGGCGACCGCGCGCTGCTGCTCGCGATCCTACTGTCCGCGACGTCGGTTCCGGCGTCGGCCATGGTGTCTCACGCCGACATTCGGGACCTCACGGTGGCCTGGCCCTCCTCAGAAGACTCGGCACAGATGACCGCGGTGCTGCAGGCGGTGATCGCCCAGCGGGAAGTGGTCCAAGCGGCTGCGACCGCGACCAGGGAGCTCCTGGAGGCGATGGTCGCCGCGGTGGCCGCGGGCTTGCACCCAGGTGAGTCCGAGGATTATCGATGACGACGCGAACCGGCAGGCCGCCCGGCGACCCGCGCACCGTAATCGGCCTGATCTTCCGCATCATCGACGAGCCGCGCAGGGCGGCGTGCGCCGTCTCGATCCTGGTGCTGCCGCTCTGTGTCGCGGCGCAGGTGCTCGGGAGCGGCCCGGTCTTCGGCGTGCCTCTCGCGTGGATCGGGGGTGCGGGCAGCGTCTCAGGCACAGCAGTGCTTGCCCTACTGCGCCGAAGAGCCCGAAAACGCGCAGGGGCAGCCACGAATGGCGAACAGCAATGAGGCGACTGCGGCGCGCTGGCTGGACAAGAAGCCGTATCTCGGCGGCCAGCCGGTGTCGAAGAGGTCGGGCGAGGCCTGGCGCAGGCCACCGGATCACCAACGGGCGTAAGAACAGAAACCTGAGGGACAACGCGGCTGCGCCTGGTTGATGGCCGAGTCTGCCGTGAAATGCCTCGTCAGCGCAAGTACACGTGACCAGTTCCGGCAGCTGAGGACCGACAGTGAGCGCTGGACGCGCTTCGCTCCGCTCAGCGCCCGCACGATGATCGAGTTGTACTGCCTTCGGACGACCCATGCGACCGGAGCTGAAGCAAGCACGCCCACCGATCCTTCGGCGTGTCGAACCCAACCGGCTCCAGGTCTAGCCGCACACTGAGCCGTGCCTGCCAGTGACGCCCTCACCTCCGGAGTCGAGTTCAGCCTGTCCGCAGAGGTCATCGCACGCATCACGACCGAGCTGCCGGCTCAAGCCAAGAAGATCGCCGCAGCGCTGCAGACCGCGGCCGCCCTGATCAACCTGGCGGTGAATGACGAGACCGGGCTCCGGTTCCCCGAAAGCGCTGCTTACAACGTCCGCGAAGCCCTAGACGCGGTGGTCTCCGGACGCGATCCCGCACCAGGCGGCCTCCCCGCCGTCGCCGACGCCTGGATCCGATTTGACCTTGAACGGTCTCAGCCCGGCACCGACGAGGCTGAGGCCCTGGCTGTTTTCGAAGCGGTCTTGCTCCGAGAAACGGAACGTCGCGATCGCAACTCGTATCACACAGCAAAGCTGCTCGGCTATCTGAGCAGCAAGTCCGGGGTCGAGCCGCTGACCGGCCAGCTGGACCCGATCGCCGAGTACAAGCGCCTACGCGACACCGCGGCAGGCGGGTTGCACAGCGCAACCGCCCTGGCCCTGGCCACGGGCCTCTACCGCGACACGATCGCCTGGTTCACCCGCATGTTTACACCCCCCGATGCGATCGTCCTTGCGATCCAAGAGCTGGCGGCAGAATCATGGTGCGGAGCCGAACAGATCGGTCGCCTGCGAGCGTTGGCTTCCAATCCGCATCACCTTCGCTTGTTCTTCGCGCACGTAACCGATCCGGCATGGCTCGACCCGCTTCACCAGGCCGGCGCAATCGGGTTACCCGAATCGGGTGCGCCGTGGCCGGCCAGCGCCTTGACCGACGGGCTCGGACGCACCAACCCCGACCAAGTCGCCGCAGTGATGAGCCAGCTCTACACCGAAGCCGGCAGCGTGCCTCCCGACCGGCAGCTCGACGCCCGGTTCAATCTCATGGTCGTCGCCACCCACCTCGGCCCGGCCGGCTACCCAATTATCGCCGACGCCGCACGGGATCACCCCACCAACGGAGCTGTGCGAGCGCTCGCCACCGACTGCGGCAAAGGCGCCGACGCCACCCATCCCGTCGTCGAGCGAGTCTGCGACTACCTCCTCAACCTCGATCCCGACGATCACGACGACTACTACTTCCGGTTGCTCCTCGCCCAACTGGAGTCCGGCATGACCCCGGAGAACGCTGAGCAGCGCACCAAATTGGCCGTCTACAAACTCCGCCGCGCCGCCCGTGAACCCCACGCGAAATGGATTGTGCTCGGCATCGCGCGGCTGACCACCGAACTCGGCGACGACGACCACGACTTCTTCGTCGTGGCAGCCCACTACCTGGCTCGGATGTTCATTCGTGCGCACGCTCTCGGAGTCCCCGACCAGCGCCTGCTGGAGCTGGCCGAAACGATCTCCGGCGAGGTCGGCGAACGCCTGATAAGCCGCGTGCTGGCCTTCGCCGAGGATGTTCCCCTTCGCCGCAAGATTGACCACGTCTCGCTCCGGCTGTCCTCTTCGACCGCGACCGGCGAGGACAAAGACCTGGTGGACGCAGTCCTCGCCGCGGGGCCCGATCCGGATGACCTTGCGGCGTGGGCAGAGGCCATGGGAGTGCCGTCCCCGCAGAACGCCGAAGAGGGTCTGCCCAGAGACTGGGCTCGGGCGTGGCGTTGGGCCACGGTCCTTCCCGCCCCCGTGCTCGAGCGATGGCGTGAGCAGATCGCAGCCGTCTCGGCCGTACACGGGCACATCGGCTCGGACGCCTTCGACCATCGGATGCCGTCCTCGTTCACTATCTGGGGACAGTCACCGTTCAGCATGGACGACCTAGCGGGCCGCCCCGTTCTCGACGCCGCGCACATGATCGCTGAGTGGCGTCCCGACAACAAAGACGTCATGCGATCCCACGGCTCGCTCGAACTGGCTCGTACTCTGGAATCGGCCGTCGCAGCCGACCCGCAGCGGTGGACAGAAGATCCGGCCGCAGTGGTTGAGGCACTGCGCGAACCCGTCTACGTCTTGCACTACTTCACCGCCCTCGGCAAAGTCGCTAAAGAGATCACGAGCCGAACCGACGAGATCTTCGGCGCCGCCCACCTGGCGAAGACAGCCCAGTCGGTGCCGGTCGCTTTGGGCGAGCCCAACTTCGACTACGAACCGGACTGGCGCCGCGTCGACGACGCGATTGTGGACTTGATCACCGCGCTGGCCCGCCATCACGCGCGCCTCGCCGGGCAGCTTGACTTGGCCTGGAGCTGGGCGTTGGAGGCTGTGTGGTCACCACCGGAGTTCAACGACGACGCTTCCGACAATCCTTTGACTCGCGCGATGACCAACCGTCGCGGACGAGGTCTCCGAGCTGCTGTATTACTCGCCGCCTGGGAATATCACGACCACGAAGCAGTGCGCGCCGCATTCGTCGACACACTCGATACCGTGCTCACGGTGACCGGGACGCGTGGAATGGAGTTCCGGGCCATCCTGGCCGCGCACCGTCCGTTACTGGAGCAGATCGACGGCAGCTGGCTCGACCAGCGAGCCGACGCCCTGTTCCGCGGCGACGCCGGACCTGACACCATGTCTCTCACCCTTCGGTACGCACAGCCGACGCCCTGGCTCTACCGAAACCTCCGCGACGAAATCGTCCGCGCCGCACAACGCGGAATAAAGAGCGCAGTGCGCGTCTTGCTGGTCGGATTGCTCAGAGGTGAGGACGGTTGCGCCCTCCAAACAACGATCTCTGACCTGCGCAAGAGCCCAGAACTACTGCAGCAAGCTACGTCCGACGTCGCCACGCTCGTGCAGCGGAGCGACTCCGAAGCACCCGAACTAGCCACGGCCGTCGCCTTCTGGATCGCCTTGCTTGACGCCGAACGCACCGCGGTCCCGGTTGAATTTCTTCGCCATCTCGGACGATGGGCGTTTGTCACCGGAGTACCGGAGCACGACTGGGCTCCTCTCATGCTCCACACGTTGCAGCTAACCGGTGGCCACATCGACTACCCCATCGAAGTCGCCAACCGCTGCGAGAGTGTCCCGGTTCCCGGCGACAGCGTGCAAATCCTTCTCCTCCTTCTCGGACACGGCGAGGGATGGGAAGCCCACCACGTCGCGCAGACGGCCCTGAACGCTTTGCGCACCCTCAGTGACACCCGACAGGACGAAGGGTTCGCGGATCTCCGCACCAGGCTGATCGAACTCGGCTACCACGACGCGATACACGTAAGCCCATACGAAGGGTGACCCTTCAACGGCCGCTTATCAGGCACGTGCAAGGTCGTTCGCATAGCGCCGGCCTCGCGGCTAGGGTTGCCAGATAGATTTCGCAGACCTCGCCAATGACCGGCTCAACGACACCGCATAATATTTAGCGGCAGCTGAGGCAACTCGCCGTACCCACTCCAACGTCGACCCGACGAACCACGGACGCTGGCCACCGTCCCGACACCTTCCTTGGCGTCGGCGAGTTCGGACGCCGCAGGTAGGTCCGGGCGCCGACCTGCTCTTGTGACCAAACCCCGGCACAGATCAGGTTCGAGCTGCGGCTGGGCGGGACCGGCCGTCGCCGTCGGGAGCGTCGCACGCTCCAAGTCCAGGCCGCCACGACTCACGGGCGCTCGCGTACACCGCCAGGAGAACCAATTGCAGCCACGGCAGCGAACCTGCAAGTTGCAGATTCATGTTGCCTTCTGTCCTCATAACCCACTCGCGACAAAACCCCTCGCAGATTTTCGCTTCGTCAGAGCCCTTCGACGCCGAGATCCCACGATTGCCACGAGCTTGAGCAGGGCCGGTTTCGCAAACACGATCACCGTGGATAGAATCCATCGGAGCCAGCGACAACCATTCGGCAAAACTGGTATATACCGATTCAAGGAGCAGAAATGGCCCAGAAGGTTCTCGTCGAGATGCTCGACGACATCGATGGCACCCCCGCAGCTCACACCGTCCCGTTCGCCCTCGATGGCATCACGTACGAGATCGATCTTTCCGACGAGAACGCGGCCGCGTTGCGCGACGAACTCGCGCGGTACATCGCAGCCGGTCGCCGCACCGGTGGTCGCAAAGTTCGCTTCGCTACCGGCCAATCAACCACGATCAGCACGACAGATCGCGAGCGCAACCAGCAGATCCGCTCGTGGGCGAACGCCAACGGCTACGAGGTCTCGGAACGCGGACGTCTGTCCTCGGAGGTCATCACCGCCTTCGAGCAGGCTCAGGCTGCCGGACCGAATGAGAGCGCGACGACTCCCCGCAAGCGAACTGCGCGGAAAAAGGTCGCCGCTACGAAGAAGTAAGCGGTGACGGTCGGGAATCGGAGGGCGCTGCCACGTCGGCGACGAGGGTGCACCCCTCGTCGCCGACATCATGGCGTGGCACTGCTGCCTCATCGGCAGTCAGACTGCCCGGCGTAGGTACAAAGGCTCCGACTTATCTGCCGGACCTCAATAGATAGTCGCCGGCTTTCCAGTTGCGGTGTCCCGCCCAAGGTATACCGCCACGTACGACACGCCGGTCACGCGGCCCAATGCCCTGGTCCGATCGCGCCGTACTCGTGGCGGACCGCGATACGCCGGTTCGTGTGTTCGCCCTCGGCCCGCAAGATGATGACGTCCTCGTGCGCGATCAGGTGCAGTGGCAGTCCAGCCTCGCGCTGCTTGCGAATGAAGTCGCGCTGGAAGAAACTGCCGCGGGCGACCAGCTCGTTCTCCGCGACGCGGGCAAGCAGCGCGACGCACCGTTCGACCGGCACCAGCCCAGCCGCGACACCGCAGGCGATTACCTGGGACGGGAGATCGATCAGTTCGGCGTGCTCGCGCCACGGGCGGACCGTGATCGCGACGTAGCCGCCTGGGCGGAGGACGCTAGCGCAGGCGGTGAGGATGCGGGTGAACCCGGCCAGCAGACGGTGGTGGCCGATGTTGGCGAGGTTGCCGCGGTCGAGTGCGCTGCCGTAGCGGTAGTGGTGCTTGCTGACCTTGTCGACGCCGGACTCCCGGTTTGTGTTGACGAGGCCGTGCACCGACGGGCCGTACGGCGGTGAGGTGACGACCAGCGAAACCTGGCCGGCGTATTCGGTCGGCAGCAGGCTCTCGAGCTGGCGTGCGTCGCCGCGGACGACCTGGCCGTCGTGGTCGTGGCCGCGCTTGCGGGCGAAGCGGAGGTTTGCGCGGGCGATGTCGGCCCAGTGCGGTTCGTACTCGACGCCGATCGCGCGACGGCCGAGGTGGATCGCTTCGACGAGAGTGGTGCCGATTCCGCACATCGGGTCCAGCACCACCTCGCCCGGTTTCGTGTAGTGCTCGATGGCGTGCGCGGCGACGGCGGGCAGCATTTTGGCTGGGTGCGCGGTCGACTCCGGCACGTAGCGGCCCTTGCGCTGCGCGGCCGGAGAGGTCTGCGCGGTCGCCCACACCGACACCGGCAACTTGCCGAAGTCCGTCGGCGTGTCGGTGGGTGGGGTGGTGTCGAGGGCGTTGATGAACGCGCGGGACAGCGGCATGGTCGGCTCGTCGGCCGAGGACGTCGGGGTGGTCGGCGGTGTGGTGGCCACGGCGGTGCACCTGCCTTTCGGTCGGCTGGTCATCGGAGGTCTTCCGGCTGCGCGGCGTCGGCGTGGGCTTGGGCGAAGACGAGGACGTCGCCGTGCGCCCGCGTGTGCGCCATCGGCGCGGCAGATTCTCGGCCGCCGGGTGCGAGGCCGGTTCGGCCCGTCGCGGTGGGTGGCTGGAGGCGGCCGTTCTGGATGGGGGTGTGGAGGGTGACGATGTGCTGGAGGTAGAGCAGGTCGGCGTTTTGCGCGGCGGCGATCATCGGGCCTGACGAGTCGGTGAGGCGGCCGCTTGACCAGTCGCTGTGGGTGTAGACCGCGAGAATTCCGCCGAACCCGAGCAACTGCGCTGCTGCGATCGCCACGGCCTCCGCCGAGCCGTCGGCTCCGCGCTCCGGCGGCAGCGACGTGATGACCAAGTCGACTCGCTCGTCGGCCGACAACCAAGCCGACGTCGCTTCGCCGCTGACGGGCACCTCGATCGCGGTCAGGAGCTCGAGCTTCGTGATCGCGGGGCGACGATCGAGCGCGTGCACGGCGTCGAGCGCCGCGTCCAGTTCGCCAGCGCCGGTTGCGTGGCTCGCGGCCTCCTCAGCGGTCGGCCATGGTGCGAGCAGGACCCGAGCGCCGGGTGCCGAAAAGCTGGTCGTGATGGTTTCGATGATCGGCACCGGCCACGCGGCTACCGGGTCGATCGGGTCGGGCCCGGCTGTCCACACCGTCGGCGGAATCGGCGCGAGTTCGCAGCTGGTGGTCGATCGCTTCGGGGAGCGGCGAGGGCGAGCGCTCAGGCCGAGGGGATCGGAAGCGCCCGGGTACGGGATGCCGTTGACGGATCGAGGGCGTTGCGGGCGGGTCGAGTCGTCTCGATTGGACGGCCGGTTGGCCGACGACGGCGGGCGTCGAGTCACAAGCGGAACCTCCAGGGCGGGCCACCGACCGATCGAGTCGGGTGGCTTCTGCGCGGTCGCCGACTAACTCCGGCAACGAGGTCGACAAGAGACACCATCACGCCGAGTCCGCGTTTTCCGTCCGGCAGCCGAACCTTCGTGAGCGAAGTCCGAGCTGGTCGACTGACTGATCGCTTCTGCGATTTCGAAGTCGCGGTGCAGGCGTGAAACGGCTTTGAAGCGGCATTGTCACGCCTCTGACCTGGGCTTGAAGCGGTTTTGAGGCGCCCAGGCGGGCTTCCTGTCGACGTCACCTTCCGCTCGCTCAGGAGTGCCGCCATGGACCAGCCCTCGTCACCAAATCACCCCGCAGCCAGTCCGACGACGCGTCCGCGTGGCGAGGCCGGCGTGTTCGATACCGCCCGCACCGCCTTCGCCTGGCTGGTCACCGGACCACATCCGGTCGCCCTCGACGGCCGCCAAATCTCCGGGCTACCACCGCGGCTGGTGCCGCTGGACGAAGTCGGCCGACTGACCATCGCGAAAGGATGTCCACAGCAGACCCGGGACGCGGTGTGGACAGCACTCGTGACGCGGTCACGGGCCGAAGGCGGCACGTGGACCGTCGCGTGCGTCGGGCTGGCCCTGCCAGTGCTGCTACTAGTCGCGGCCAAGCTGACCAACCGGTTCCGCGGCGAGGTCCACGACATCCACGCCGCGGTGCTGACCGGCTTCCTCGAGGCCCTGGTCGACGTCGACCTCACCCGGCCGGCGATCCTCGTGCGGCTGCGCTGGGCCGCCTACCGCGCCGGCCACCGCGCGCTGCGGGAGGCGCTCGACGCCGCGGCCCCGGTCGCCGACCTCGGCGCTCGCGCGCCCGGGCCGGAGCACGCTGGCGGACACCCCGATTTTGTTCTGCTCGCCGCCGTCGACGCCGGTGTCCTGAGCGCCGCCGAAGCAGCGCTGATCGGTGACACGAGGTTCGGCGAGCTGTCGCTGGCCGACGCGGCGCACGCCCGCGGCCAGACCTACAAGGCGACCCAGCAGGCCCGGCACCGCGCCGAGCGCAAGCTGGCCGAATACCTCAGCGGGAGCGACCTGGGAACGCGCCGGAAGACCCGGCGCCGCGTCGCATGTGCTCCGGAGAAGACGCGGCGGCCGGTGTCTCCCCGCTCGCCGAAATCCGGAGTTGGTGACCACGGGACGCGACTGCCCGCGCGCCCTCGCCCATCCCGGTCCACATCGGAACCGGGCGCCGTTCAGGAGGCGTCCTCATGCGACTGATCACCCACCGCCCCGGCCACCGCAGCCCCGTCCGCCGGCCACCGAACCGGCGCGACCACGACGCGACCGCTCGAAATACGGCGCGCGCGACGAGCTGCCGCCAGCCCGGTTCTGTGCCGAAAGCTCCGACCCCCCGGGCTCGATCATGTCGGCGTTCGGTCACGGTGCTCGGCGGCACGCTGGTCGCCACAGCCCTGCTGCTCGGCGGGTCTGCCGCCCGTGCGGAGACCGTGCAGTACGTCGCTCTCGCGCAGTCGGTCGATCAGGTTCTGTCGAACATTCGCTCGTGGATCATGGGCATCCTCGCCGGCGTCGCGCTCGTCTTCCTGACCATCGGCGGGCTCCGCTACCTGATGGCGTCCAACGACCCCGGCGAGATCGAGAAGGCGAAGGGTGCGTTCAAGGCCGCCGGCATCGGGTTCGGTCTGGCCGCGCTCGCGCCGCTGGTCGTGGAAATCCTCAAGACGATCGTCGGCGGGGTGTAGACGATGTCCGCCCGCGCTGCACGCCGCATGGTCACACCGGGGAACGCAGTCCGGTCGCGTCACTGCCGCTCGTTCTGGCTTGTCGCTCTGGCGGGGTTGCTCACGGTTGTGCTCGGCGGCGTCGCGTCCACCGCAGCCGCCTCCGGCCCCCGGCAGACCGGCGCGGTTCAGCTCTCTGCAGCCCAGCCACCGTTGCCGTTACCACCCAACCCGGGGTGCGAGCCAGGCTCTGCGGAACCGGCGTGCCACCTTCCGAGTACGAGTTCGGCGCCGTCGATACCAGCGACTCCCCTGCCGCCGATCACCGCGCTGACGGCTCCGCCGTCGTGCTTCCCCGGGTCGTTGGATTCTGGCTGCGCGCCGGTCACGAGCTCGCCGTGTCAGGGTCCGAACTGCATCCCGCAGCCGTCCACTCTGATGCCGAGTACGCCACCGTCGGCCTCGGTTCCGGACGGTGCCGGCGATGTCGCGGAGTGCGGGCTGACCGACCTCACCGGCTGCATGGTCGTCGCCGCCAGTACGTTGCTCGCCGCGGTCGTCGCCGCCGGGTTGAACCCGCTGCTGGAGCTGCTCGGTAAGACACTGCTGACGACGCCGGAGCCGGATCAGCTGCCCGGGCTCGGGGCGGTGTGGGTCGGCTCGTGGCACATCTTGCTCACCGCCTACGTGGTCCTCGTGCTGCTGGCCGGGCTGATCATCATGGGCTATCAGACGCTGCAGGCCCGCTACACCGTCAAGGAACTCGCCCCGCGGCTCGTCGTGGGTTTTCTCGCCGGGACGCTGTCGCTGTTCCTGATGACCAAGGGCGTCCAGGTCGCCAACGCGTTGTCGGCTGCGGTGCTCGGCGAGGGCGTCGACCCGGCGCAGATGACGCGCAGCTTGATCACGATGGTGCAGGACTCCTTGCACGGCGGCGGGATCTTCCTCGGCATCCTCGGGCTCGGCCTGGTCGCGATGCTCCTGGTCCTGCTGGTCGTTTTCGTTGTCCGGGTCATCGTGACGATCTTGCTGGTCGCCGCGGCGCCGATCGCGTTGATGTTCCACGCGCTCCCCCACACCGAAGGCGTCGCCTACCTGTGGTGGAAGGGCTGCGGTGGCGTGCTGGCCATCCAGGTCGGCCAGTCGTTGACGCTCGTGGTGACCGTGCGGGTGTTCTTCGCGCCCGGTGGGTTCACCATTTTCGGGCCGTCGCTCTCGTCGCTGATGAACCTGCTGCTGTGCATCGCGCTGATGTACGTGCTGATCAAGATTCCGTTCTGGTTCCTCGCGCCGCTGCGCTCCGGCCGCCCCTCCATGCTCGGGAGGATCGCGCGCGGCGTCATCGCCTACAAGACAATGGGCCTGCTCGCCGGCGCAGCAGCCAGCCGAAGCACCTCGCGGCCACGCCTCGGCAGGCCGAGTGCACCGGCGGATCCGCCGGCGACCCGGTCCGGGCAGTTCATGCTGCCGATGAAACTGCGGCGCTCCACCAGCGCACTTCGAACTCCCCGCCGAGGATGGGACGAGCTCCCCCGGACTGGCGCGCTCGAGGGCTCGCCCGGCCCGGGCCAGCTGTCGTTGTTCACGCGCACCGGAGATTCGACGGTCCGCGCGAACCCGCGGACGCTGCCGCTGAAGGACCTGCCGAACGCGCTGCCAGCCGACCAGCTCGGGTTGCCGATGACCGTGCGCCGCGATCCCGACCGCACACCGCGGCGCACGCTCGCCGACGATCTCGCCGCGCCGACACCGCCCAATCGGCCGCTGCGGCAGCCGGGTCTGCTGACCCCGGACGGGCGGATCAGTCGCAACGCGCGCCCGCCGGCGAAGCTGTCGAACAGGCTGATCGCGCCGAGCGCGGGCATGCTGCCGCTCCACCTGCCGCCGCAGGCTCCGCGGCCCGCGCGGCGCAGCCTCGCCGACGAACCCGCCGACCCCGCTCGGATCCACCGCGCGCCGCAAACCGGTCCCGGCCTGATCACACCCAGAGGCCAGATCAACCGCGCGGCCCGTGCCCACCGCCGTCCCGCGCCCGACGCCTTCAGCGGCAACCGGCCACTCGCCTCCGGGCAGTACCCGCTCCCCCTCGGCCTCCGCCGCCAGCCGAAACCCGAGCCACCGCCGACACCCGCACCGGCGCGCAAGCGCGTCGGCAAGCAGTTGCCGCTGCCGCTGGATCTGCCGCGGCGGCGCCGTCCCAAGTCGAAGTGAGGTAGCGAGGTCATGTCCCGTCCCGTGCGCATTCCCGCCGACGTCGACCGCCCCGACCGCGTACTCGGCCCGCTCACCGCGCGGCAGCTGACGATCCTCGGCGTCACCGGCCTGCTGCTCTACGCTCTTTACGGCGCCACCCGCACGGTCCTCCCGCTGCCGGTGTTTCTGCTCGTCGCCGTGCCCTTCGGATTCGCCATCACGGTGGTCGCGCTCGGCCGCCGGGACGGCGTCCCGCTCGACCGGCTGCTGTTGGCCGCGCTCCGGCAGCGCTGCACACCGCGCCGCCAGGTCTCGGCGCCGGAAGGTGTCGGGCCGCTGCCGGCCTGGCTCGCCGGTGACCACGAACGTGACGACGTGGCGCCGACGCCGCTGGAGCTGCCCGCGCGCGGCGTCGACGAAGGGATAACTGCCGGGGTCGTCGACCTCGGCGATGACGGGCTCGCGGTGATCGCCGCGTGCTCGACGGTCAACTTCTCGCTGCGCACTCCCGCCGAGCAGGAGGCGCTCGTCAGCTCGTTCGCGCGGTACCTGCATTCGCTGACCGCGCCCGTGCAGTTCCTCGTCCGCGCCGAGCGGCTCGACCTCGCCCCGCAGATCGCCGAGCTACGCGACCGCGCCGGCGGGCTCCCCCACCCCGCGCTCGAGGCCGCCGCGCTCGATCACGCGGACTACCTCGCCCAGCTCAGCCAGCACGCCGACCTACTGCGCCGCCAAGTGCTGCTCGTGCTGCGAGAACCGACACGGCCCGCGGTCGTCGACAGCGTCAGCTCGACCCTTAGCCGCCTCCGGCGACGGCCCGCAGCACCGGCGATCGATGGGGCAGCGCGCCAGGCAGCCGAGCAGCGGCTCGCCCGGCGCCTCACTGAGGCGGTTGAGCTGCTCACGGCGGCCGGGATCGTCGTCAACGCGCTGGATGCCGCGACGGCGACCGGGGTGCTGGCCGCGGCGTGCAACCCCGACACCTTTCTCCCGCCCTCGGCCGCGCTGGCCGGCGCCGGCGACGTCGTGACCGCCGCCGACCTCTACGACGACTTCGACGGCAGGTGAACACCATGTCCCGCACCCAGCCACCCCGCTCAGCCGAGGCGTTCACACCGGACTCGTTGTCGATCGGCGCGCGGCATCTGGAGGTCGGCAACGAGTGGGTCGCCTCCTTCGGCGTGACCGGCTACCCGCAGGAGGTCTACCCCGGCTGGCTCGCCCCGCTGCTGACCTACCCCGCCCGCCTCGACGTCTCCGTCCACATCCAGCCGATCGACCCGGTCACCGCGGCCAGCGGCCTGAAGAAGCAACGGGCCCGGCTGGAGTCCTCGCGGCGCCACCACGCCCGGCACGACCAGCTCGACGACCCCGACCTCGACGCCGCGGCCGACGACGCCGCCGACCTGTCCCGCCGAATCGCCCGCGGCGAAGGCCGGCTGTTCAAGTTCGGCCTCTACCTGACCCTCCACTCCCCCGACGAGCAGGCACTCGCCGAGGAGGTATCGGCGCTGCGGTCGCTGTGCGCGTCCCTGCTGCTGGACGCCAAACCCGCCACCTACCGCTCGCTACAGGGCTGGGTGACCACGTTGCCGCTCGGGCTGGACTCCCTCGGTCTGAAAAGGACGTTCGACACTGCCGCCGCGTCCGCCGCGTTTCCTTTCACATCACCGGACCTGCCCGCGGCAGATCCGA
The DNA here is from genome assembly GCF_053605345.1 of Amycolatopsis sp. NPDC003865. Classification (NCBI taxonomy): domain Bacteria; kingdom Bacillati; phylum Actinomycetota; class Actinomycetes; order Pseudonocardiales; family Pseudonocardiaceae; genus Amycolatopsis; species Amycolatopsis sp. NPDC003865. The sequence continues at coordinate 145,162 of NZ_JBSGJA010000020.1, forward strand.
CGTCGACCTCGCCCAGCGGCGTGCTCTACGGCTATAACGTCGGCTCCCAAGGCCTGGTGCACTGGGACCGCTTCGCCTGCGATAACCACAACGCAGTCGTCCTCGGACGATCCGGCTCCGGCAAGTCCTACCTGGTCAAACTCGAAACCCTGCGCAGCCTCTACCGGAACATCCAGGCGTTCGTCATCGACCCCGAAGACGAATACGCCCGCCTCGCCGACCAAGTCGGCGGCGCCTACGTCCACCTCGGCGCCGGCGGCGTCCGACTCAACCCCTTCGACCTGCCCATCCACACCACCGCCGCCGGACGCCGAACCGCACCGCAGGACGCGCTCAACCGGCGAGCGCTATTCCTGCACGCCGTCCTCGCGGTCTGCCTGGGTGCCGAGCTGCCCGCCCGAGAACGCGCCGTCCTCGACACCGCGCTCATCGCGACCTATGCGAACGCGGGCATCACCACCGACCCGCGCACCTGGACCCGGCCCGCGCCCGTAATGCGGGACCTACGCGACGTCCTCGCGGCTACCGGCGACCCCACGGCCAGGGACCTTTCAGATCGGCTGCACCCGTTCGTTGACGGCGCGTTCGCCGACCTGTTCTCCGGGCCCACGACCACCACGCCCGACGGGCACCTTGTCGTGTTCTCCCTGCGGGACCTGCCCGACGAGCTCAAGGCGATCGGCACCCTGTTGACCCTCGACGCGGTCTGGCGGCGGGTGTCCAACCCGGCCGACCGCCGGCGTCGGCTGGTGGTCGTCGACGAGGCGTGGCTGCTGATGCAGTCACCGGAGGGTGCGAAGTTCCTGCACCGGATGGCGAAGACCTTCCGCAAGCACTGGGCCGGCCTCACCGTCGCCAGCCAGGACATCGAGGACTTCCTGCGCAGCGAGCTCGGCCGGGCGATCGTGGCCAACGCCGCCACCAGCGTGCTGCTGCGCCAGTCCCCGCAAGCGATCGACCAGATCGCGGCGACCTTCAACCTCTCCGAAGGCCAGCGCCAGTTCCTGCTCACCGCCGACCGCGGCCAAGGACTACTCGGCTCCGGCACCGAATGGGTCGCCTTCCAAGCACTCGCCTCACCGACGGAAAACCTCCTCGTCACCACCGACCCCGCTGAACTCGCCGAGATCGCCCAGGACTTCGGCGATCCCGCGCTCGACGATGTCGTCGACCTCGGCCCGGAGGTCGACTCGTGATCCGGCACGCGGGATGGGTCGGCGGCTACCTGACCGATCCGTGGACCGCGGTACACCAGCTGCTCGCGCAAGTCCTCGGACTGGTGTGGAGCTGGGGCCCGATCGCCCTTCCGGTGCTCGCGCTCGTCGCTGCGGGTCAGGCGGTCGGCCGGCGCTGGTGGCGAGCCAGGTGCCACGCCCAGCTCGTCGTCGACGCGCGGTGCGTCACCGTGCTCGCTCCGCCCACCGTCGACCCGGCCGGCGGTGCCCTGCTGTGGTCGAACCTCGTCGGGCTGCTGCGGCCGAGCTGGCGACGCTGGTTCACCGGCCAGCCCCACCTCGCGTGGGAGTACCGGTTCTCCGAGCATGGCGTCACGTTGCGGTTATGGGTCCCCGGGGTAATTCCACCGGGCCTGGTCGAGCGGGCGATCGAAGCCGCGTGGCCCGGCGCGCACACCCGCTCGGTCGCGGCCGACCCGCCGCTGCCCGAACCGAAGACCGGCCAGCGCAGCGTCACCGTCGGCGGGCAGCTGCGGCTCGCGCGGCCCGAGGCGCTGCCGATCCGGACCGGGTTCGACGCCGACCCGATCCGCGGTCTCCTCGGCGCGCCGGTCGGCCTCGGCCGCGACGAGTACGCCAGCGTGCAGATCCTCGCCCGGCCCGTCACCGGCCGCCGGGTCAGCCGGGCACGTCGCGCCGCTCGGCGTGTGCACGCCGGCGCGTCCGGGCGGCTCGGCGGCCGCGTGCTCGACCTCGTCACGCCGGGCGCGTCGGCTGCTCGTCCGGGGCGTCCGCGCGATGCTCGGCGGATCAGCCAGGATCCGCAGCTGTCGCTGGAGTACTCGGCGCAGAACCGGGCGATCGTCGGCAAGCAACGCGGCTCGCAGTACGAGGTCGTCGTCCGCTACGCCGTCACCACCCACCTCGCGGACGACGCCGCCGAGGCCGACGTTCGGCGGACCCGGGACACCGCCCGCGGCCGCGCGCACGCCCTGGCCGCAAGCTTCGCCGCCTACACCGAGCACAACCACTTCCACCGCATCCGCCTCCACCACCCAGCCCACGCCCTCGAGACCCGCCAGGTCGGCCGCGGCGATCTGCTGTCCGTGCCGGAGCTGGCCGCGCTCGCGCACCTGCCGGTCGACACCGAGATCCCCGGTATCGAGCGCGCCGGCGCCAAAGCCGTCGCGCCACCGCCAGGCGTCGCAGTGCCCGGGCCCGAGGTCAAGCCGCTCGGCGTCGCCGACAGCGGCCACGCCCGCCCGATCGGGCTGCGCGTGTCCGACGCCCGCCACCACCTCCACGTCCTCGGCGCCACCGGCTCAGGCAAGTCGACCCTGCTCGGGAACCTGATCCTCGACGACGCGGACGCCGGCCGCGGGATCGTGCTCATCGACCCCAAGGGCGACCTCGTCACCGACGTTCTTTCTCGGCTTCCGCGGGAAGCCGCGGACCGGGTCGTGCTCTTCGACGCCGACTCCCGGCAGCGGCCGCCCTGCCTCAATCCCCTCGAGGGCGGGGAGACCGACCGCGAGGTCGACAACCTCGTCTCCGTCTTCCGCCGCGTCTACTCCGCGTTCTGGGGCCCGCGCACCGACGACCTCATGCGCGCCGCCTGCCTCACCCTCCGCGCCCAGGACGGCGTGCCCACCCTCGCCGACCTGCCCAAGCTGCTGACCAGCGAGGCGTTTCGGACGCGGATCACCGGCGGGCTGAGCGATCCGGTGCTGGCCGGGTTCTGGGAGTGGTACGACGAGCTCACCGACTCCAGCCGCAGCCAGGTCATCTCCCCGCTGATGAACAAGCTCCGCGCCTTCCTGCTGCGCCCGTTCGTCAAGGACGCCATCGCCGGCGGCCGCTCCACCGTCGACATGAACCACGTCCTCAACGAGGGCGGCATCTGCCTGGTCCGCATCCCCAAAGGCTCCCTCGGCGACGAGACCACCCGGCTCGTCGGCTCGCTCGTCGTCGCCCGGACCTGGCAGGCCACCACCGGCCGCGCCCGCGTCCCGCAGCGCAAACGCCCCGACGCCTCATTGGTCATCGACGAGTGCCACAACTTCCTCAACCTGCCCTACCCGATCGAGGACATGCTCGCCGAAGCCCGCGGCTTCCGCCTCGCGATGACCCTCGCGCACCAGCACCTCGGCCAGCTGACCCGCGAACTCAAGGAAGGCATCTCCACCAACGCCCGCTCGAAGATTTTCTTCAACGCCTCCCCCGAGGACGCCCGCGAGCTCGCCCGCCACACCGCGCCCCGGCTGTCCGAACACGACCTCGCCCACCTCGGCGTCTACCACGTCGGCGCCCGGCTCGTGGTCAACGGCGCGGAAACCGAACCGTTCACGATGACCACCTCGCCGATGCGTCCCGCCATTCCCGACCGTGCCAAGGACATCCGCGCCGCTCTCGCCACATCTCGGCCTTCTCCTGCGCGACCTGCTGGCAGCACGGCTCCGCCGAACCTGCCGAGGCGCGACCGGAAGACCGACCCCCGCCGCGCCCGGCTCTGACATCCAGTTCGGAGGTTTCCCTTGATCACCACGACGACACGCCAGCACCAACTCCGGCAGCATCTTCCCGGCCGGACACCGGCCCGTGCGGCCGGCTCGGTTGAACACCAGGCCGCGCTCGCGGCCCGGCTCACGGCACGGGACAAGTGGCTGCTGGCGTTGCTGTTCGAGCACCGCGTGCTGACCTCGACCCAGATCCAGGACGCGGCATTCCCGTCCAGCCGCTCGACTCGTCAGCGGCTGCGCGAGCTGTACCTTTGGCGGGCCGTCAGCCGGTTCCAGCCGTTTCGCCAGCTCGGCTCCGCCCCGATGCACTACGTCCTCGGACCGGCCGGCGCCGCCGTGCTGGCCGCCGAGCACGGCTTGGAGGTCAAGGATCTCGGCTACCGGCACGACCGCGCGATGGCCATCGCCCACAACCAGCGCCTCGCCCACACCGTCGGTGTCGGCGATTTCTTCACCGCCCTCATCGCCCGCGGCCGTCGTGACCCCGTTCGAGATGGTGAGGGGGTCACGGCTTGGTGGTCGGAGACCCGTTGCGCTCGCCACTTCGGTGACCTCGTCATCCCTGACGCCTACGGCCGCTGGCGCAGCGCCACCGGCGAGCTGGAGTTCTTCCTCGAATACGACACCGGCAGCGAGTCGCTGACCAAGGTGTCCCGCAAGCTGCTCGCCTACGCACGGCTCGCCGACTCCACCGGTATCGCCACCCCGGTGCTGTTCTGGCTCCCGACCAGCCGCCGCGAGGCCGGCGCGCGGACCGCGCTCGCCCGCATCCACGCCGACCTTGACCAGGCCGCCGACGTCCCCGTCGCCACCGCGGCCGCCGACCTGCTTACGTCCAGCACAGCGTGCCCGAGTCCGGCCGACCAGGTCTGGCTCCCGCTTGGCGCGAAGGCTGCGAAGCGAACTTCCCCGCGATACCCGCTTGGCGAGCTGCCCCTCGCCTGGCCGGGTCTGCCGCCCCCAGCGCCATCCGACCTGGATGAGGCGATGTCCGGCCAGACCGCCGCCTTCCGGTTGCCACCACCTTCTCCGACTCCTCCGGACGCCACACCAAGCCGAACTCGCCGTCCTGGGTCCTGATCGTTCGAGGAGTGCTTCATGGGATCGAAGATCGCGCTCGGTGTCACGGTCGTGCTCGCGATGGTTCCGGTGCTGCTCGGAGCAGTGCCGCAGGCCATCGTCACCTCGCTGACCGGCAGCGGGAGCACGACCTGCGCGTCCACCGGCACAACCGCCGGCGAGGTGCCTGGCTACGAGCCTGACCAGCTCGGCAACGCCGCGATCATCACCTCGGTCGGCAAGCAGCTGCAGGTCCCCGAGCCCGGGTGGGTCATCGCGATCGCGGTCGCTATCCAGGAATCCACGTTGCGCAACCTCGACCACGGCGACCGCGACAGCCTCGGCCTCTTCCAGCAGCGCCCCTCCCAAGGCTGGGGCACACCCGAGCAGATCATGGACCCGACCTACGCGGCAACGCAGTTCTACCGGCACCTGCAGGCCGTACCTAGGTGGCAGCAGATGAGCCTCAACGACGCCGCCCAAGCCGTCCAGCGGTCCGGCACACCGAATGCCTACGGCCAGCACCAGGCCGACGCCCAGGCCATCGTCGCGGCGGTCACCGGCGAGGCCTGCGACCAATCTGACGGCGGGGACTGCGGCAACATCACCGCACCGACGCCCGCCGCTCTGACCGCGATCAACTACGCCTGCGGGCAACGCGGGCTGCCCTACGTCTGGGGCGGCAACGGGCCGCTGGCAGGCGATGCCGGATTCGACTGCAGCGGCCTGACCCGAGCCGCCTACGGCGCCGCCGGCGTCCAGTTGCCGCGGACCTCGCGCGAGCAGTACGCCGCCGGACCCCGCGTCCCCGCGGGCGCCCCGCTTCTGCCCGGCGACCTGGTTTTCTACGCCACCGCCGGACGCGTACACCACGTCGGCCTGTACATCGGCGGCGGCAACATGATCGACGCACCCGACTTCGGACAGGCCGTCAAAGTGGAACCGTATCACCATCCCGGCGACGACTACATCGGCGCGACCAGGCCAACAGCATCCGCTTGACCACGCGCACGTAGGCACTTCCGGGCGATACGTGTGTCTTGTTTGGACAATGGCTTGACATGAAGGGGCTATCGGAGCGTCCATAAGTGTGTAGCCCGAACCACCGGATGCGCACCGGCGGGCGAACGCCCCGGCCGGGGCATGACCATCCACCGCTTCCCTTCGAGACGGAGCTCGTCATGCCCGAAACCCAGAACACCGAACTGAATGGCACCAAGCCCGAGATCGCCGACACGACGGTTCGCCGCGCCCTGAAGGCCCATCCCGGCGAGACGACCGCGAACCTGGCTGCTGCAGCCGGAGTCGGGCGCTCCACCGCGTCGAAACTCCTGTCCCGTTGGGCGGCCGAAGGACTGGTGACCCGGACCACCGGCAAGGACCAGTCGGTGCCCGTCACGTGGACGTGGATCGAAGAACAGAACGACGCTGCCGTCGATGTCGCAACGGAGATCGAAGACCCGGCTCCCACGGCAGATCGAGAAAGCGACACGGCCGCCGAAGACATCCACACCCGAGAAGCTGATTCCGCAGCTTCGCATGCCGCCAGCACCGTCTCCGACCCGGCAACCTCGGAGGAACCGGCGGCCGACATGCTGAAGAAGGAACGCCTACCGAAGGGCGCGCTTTACGAGCTGGTGAAGGAATTCCTGCAGGCGCACCCCGGCGAAGAGTTCGGACCCGCCAAGATCGGCACCGAGCTTGGTCGGTCTAGCGGCGCCGTCAACAACGCACTGGAGAGGCTCGCCCGCAACGGACTCGCCGCTAAGACCTGCGAGGCTCCGAAGCGCTTCGCCTCGAAATAGCCTACGGCCTCGGTGTCGAGCCCAGTGCGACGTGACTCGGATGTCGAACGGAACATTTCCACCATCGCAACCGTGTTCATCTAAGAATCACCATTTCACCGGATGATCGGAAACAGATTCCTTATCGCAACAGGCACTGACGACGCGCGGACGTATCCTTGCCTTGAATCTCGCCGACGCTTCAGTCGTGGAGGCTGCCGTGAATGATCGTTGGAAACATCCAAAGACACGAGTCAGTTCGGTTCGACTTCGCTTCTGGGCCGAATGCGTGGTTTTGCTGATCACCATGACCCTCTGGGTGATCACGATTACCGAGCCCGATTGGGTCGAACGCCTGCTGCCCGGCGTCGCTCCCGATGGCGGTGACGGCTCCCTGGAATGGTCCATGGTCGCCGTCGGGTTGCTGGTGATTCTCGTCCTGGCTGTCGCAGCATTCGCCGAATGGCGGCGGCCTCGCACCGACACGTCGGCCGCAGCGAAAACGACACGATGAACGCCGGAGAGGATCCAACACCGAGGCCATCAGACCTCCTGCCACCGCGTCCGCCCGCCCCTCCCGACTCGCCCGAACCCGCACGGTGGTTGGGACAGATGGACGGAGACTCGGCCGTCTACGTCATCGCCGGAGGCGCTAAGTTCTGGGTCCCATCCCCGCAGGAACTGTTCGCCATGGGCGACGACTGGGGCAAAGTACAGCACGTTGCACCGCACGATCTGGACCGGTTCGGCGCAATGCCCGAACGCTTCACGTACTTGCGTGAATGGGACCGGCCGGAGGTGTGGGTCATCACCGGCGGTACTGCCGTCTGGGTCCCCAGCCCTGCGGCCTTGTTCGCCTTGGGAGTCGGGTGGGATTCGGTACGCATCATCCCGTCCGGTGCGCTGGCGCGCAACGGCATCGCCACGCGTACCCTTCCCTCCGCGTCGGCCACCCCATCCAGCATGATTTTCGGCCCCAACGGCGACGGATCCGACGCCGGAACCCGGTGGCCGCGGTCAGAGACCCCAGGGGTCTCACTGCCGAACACCTCTCACGTCGTCGACCTTCGGGGGTGGCTGGCCGATGTGCCCGACCCACCCCTGGCCAACGGTGACCCGGATGTCCACTACGGACTCCTGCTGGACGTCGACTGGCTGCTCGCCAACGGATACGACCTGCGCACGTTCGTCACGGCCATCGACGTCGTGGCACGAGCGTGGGGTGGAGGTGACGCGCACGCCGTAGCCTCGACACTGCAACTCAAGATCGAGATCAATGGGCTGCCGACGGACCTGGGGCCGAAGTTGTCCAGCCGGGCGCCGGTGTGCCCAGACGACTGGTTCGAGATTCCCGAACTGGGCCAGCCTCGCGTGCTGTGGCCCTACCCGATTCCGATCGTCGGAGCCGACGGCACTCCACTGCGCAATGGGGAATACGTACGCGTATGTGGGAGCCTGGTGACCGATCCGGCACACATCGGCGGCAGCGGGACGAGCGCTTCCTACAACGACGCCGCCACGATCTGGCAGGGCGCCGAACAACACACCTCACCGTCAAACCCGGCGCGGTGGACCGAGGTGCACCCGCCCGATCTGATCCAGCGAGTCAGCGACTTGCCGCCGAACCAGCAGAACACTCCAGGCACATCGACCCTGTGGGGCGTTGCGGTGTGCTGTGAATCGTTCGTCCTCAGCCCGGTGCCGGTGTTCAACGAGCTCGCCGCCGAACTCAAGCCGCTATCGCCGCAACCGCCGGACACCATCGCGAACGCGCAGGAGTTCGTCGGCCCGGAAACGGTGTTCTCCTCGCTGGTGGAAGGCAACGAGGAGCGAACCGGAGCGCGGATCACGCTGCACAGCGACCACGTTGACGTCTACGTCAAGGTCCGCGGACAACCGTTCCACGGGGCACCCGGGAAGTTCAAGGCGGCCTACCGAGTCTTCTGGGACGAGGCGCCGCGGTAGTGGATCGGAGACTGTCATGAGTAGCTATCTGTACGGTGACGTGACGCAAAAGCGCGCGGCGGCGCCGCCCGGCGAGAGCACCGGAGCGGAGCCGCCCGGCGTCAAAACCTACGTGGACACGTTCGCGGCGCTCGTGCCGGCCGAAGTGCTGGCGTTGCAGGCGTTCATTACCGGCTTGGTGGTCCAGCAGGAAACGGCGGGCGGGGTGACTCAGGCGAAGATCGAGCACCCGGATGTAGTGAAATACTCGTTCGTCGCCTTACTGGTGGTGTCGGTGTTGCTGTACCTCATTGGGCTTAAGAGGTGGCCGAAACGGTGGGACTTCTTGCGGATGCTCATTCCTCCACTGGCCTTCGCGGGCTGGACCGCGTTGCAGCCCGACAGCGTCTTCGACGTGGTCGCACCGGGCTTCTCGGGAGTACCGGCGGAGGTGACGGCAGTCATCCTCGCGGTCGTGCTCGGTGTGCTGGCGAACCGGCTCGGGGTGGTGGCCGATAAGGCCGCTCCGGACGCCGGCAGTTAGGAGCTCGCCCTGCAGCTGATCGCGAGCCGGAGGTCAGGTTGTTCGTGCCGAATTGGGTCGGCGCCGCGCGGCGGCGCGCAGTGCCGTGGTGGCGGCGTGCCCGATGGCGCGGGCGGCCGTGGTGGGGTCGGTCAGGACGTGGACGGTGGCTCCGGCGAGCGGGGTGTCGGTGTCGCTGGTGGTCAGCCACAGCACCGCGCACCCGGATGCGCGCAGCCGGTCGAGCTTCTTCTGCCCGTCGCGGCGAGGTGTCGCGCGGTATTCGCCGTCGGACACGATGACGACCAGGCGGGCCGCGCCGGGGCGGGACAGGCCGAGGGAGCCGTCGAGGGCGTCGAGCGCGCGGGGAATGTCCTCGTAGTTGTCGCGGCTGCAGAATTCGGTGACTTCGGTGGGCGGCTTGCCCGGGTGGGTCAGCGGGCGCACGTGGCGCCCGAAGATCACGCTTGCGGTGTCGGCGGGCACGCGGGTGTGCCGGGCGGCGTTGGCCAGGATCCAGGCCGCTGAGGCGACGTGAGCGCGCGCCCAGCCCATCGAGCCGGATACGTCGCACGCGATCCCGACCCGCAGCGGGGGCACGGTGACCGGTGTGCGGATGGTGCGGGTGAAGGGCTCGGCGGTCACCACGGCCCCGGCGGCACGCTGGGCTTCGGCGGCACGCACACCGCGCATCCGCAACCGGCCCGGCGGCACGTCCGAGGTGGAACGCACGGCGACGCGTTCCCGGGTTCCGGCGGTGTCCAGCGCCCGCGCGAGGACCCGCGCGGCGGTGCGCTCCTCTGCCGTGGGCGCGCGAGTGCCCGACGTCAGGGTGTCGCCGTCGGGAGGACCGCCGGTGCCGAACACCCGGCGCGCCACTGCGCCCGCCTTCTTCTCGGCGGCGGCTTCGCTTTCCTTCGCGGCGGCCGAGACGGCGGCTGGATCCTCCGGCGCCTTCTCCCTCGCTGCTTTCGCCGCCACGTCGCCCAGTACGGCGGCTATGGCGTCCGCCAACGGTGACGGGGGCGCGGGGACACCGGGCCCGGGCGAGCCGCCCGACGGGTCCGAGGTCCTGGGCGAGGCCGGCGAGGTCGAGTCCGAGCTGTCGGGGTCGGTGCCGAGGATCTCGCACCACTGCCGCCCGAGGTCGAGCATCTCCTCTCCCGCGTCGTCGGCGGTCCGCAGCGCCTGCCGCCAGACCGACCGCAGCTTTGCGAGGACCTCGGTGCCGAGCACGTCCTGGACCACCCGGGCGACCGGGTAGACCTCGGCGTGGGTGAGGACCCCGCCGTCGGCCCGTCCCAGCAGGAGCGCGGCGGACCGTGCGGCGTCGGCCGCGGTCATCTTCGGGGCGGTGGCGGGGTCGGCGTAGAGGTGCAGGTCGGTCGCGACGATGCCCTGCACGCACGCCCGGAGCCAGTGCCGGTCGTCCGGGCGGCGGCGGATGTGCGCCGCCTCCATGCGCGGCTCTTCCAGCAGCATCGCGGCGGCGACCACACCGGGCGGGGCGCCGTCCGGCGGGTCCCACGCGGTGTGTTTGGCGTGCCCGCACTCGTGGGTGAGCGCGCCCCACGCGGGGGCGTAGCGGGTGCGGTCGGACAGGTTGGCGGGGTCCACGGTGGCGGGGTCCACGCCGAGGTGGTCGCCGTCGACTTCGATCAGCGCGCGGTGCGGATAGAAACAGGCCGGGGCACCGCCACCGGCGCCGGGGGCGACGCTGACCACGAGGTCGTCGCGGTCGGCGATCACGGGGACCTCGTCGGCGAACGCGGCGGACAGGGTCAGCCATTCCGGGCGGGCGGGGAATACGGCGGCACCGGTGGCGGTCGGGTCGGCGGTAAAGTGAGCGCTCATGGCAGGGGTCCTTTCGCGACGGTTCGCGGGTCGTTGGTGTGGCGGGGTCAGGGTTTGGTGATGATGCGGGCGCCGAGGGCGAGCGGGGTGACCGTCTTGCCGAACACGTCGCGCACTACGGCGGCGACGGTGACGCGGTCCTCTTCGGGTGCGATGCCGACCAGGTTTCCGGCGGCGGCATCGAGGTCCCACGCGTCGGCGAGCTTCTTGAACGCCAGCAACTCACGCAGCTGCGGGGCCCAGCCGATCTCGCCTTTCTCCTGCCGGGTTGCGAGGTTGCGCGCCACCCGCACGGCCTTCTTGTCCACCCCGAGCTGTTCGGCGAGGGCGTAGTCGCTGGAGACCTGGATGTGCACGGAGAACCGGGAGGACAGCGCGTCGGTGAGGATGGCCCCGTGCACGCCGGGGTTGTGTCCGGCGACGACGTAGAACCCGGGTGCGGCCTTGACGACTTCGCTGGCGTTGGCCTTGATCACGATTTCGCGGCGGCCGTCCATCGCGGGGTAGACCACGGCGAGCACGGTCGGCGGGATCAGGGTGGCGTCGTCGATGAACAGCGGTACGCCGTCGCGCATCGCGCGGACCAGCGGGCCGTGGACGAACACGAAGTCGCCGTCGGGGGTTTTGGTGTAGTCGCCCACCAGGTCGGCGACCACGGTGTCGCCGTCGCCCTGCACGGTGAGGCAGTCGTTGAACGCTGCCTCCACCACCGAGGTCTTTCCGGTGCCGGGCGGGCCGTACAGCAGCGCGGCGACCCCGGCGTCGCGCAGCCGCTGCAGCGCGGTCACGTCCGGCATGCCGGACAAGAGTCGGGGGTGGTAATCCATCCCGTTGGGACGTTTGACCGGGCCGGTGACCGTGCGCGCCGGTCGCGTGGTGGTGGCGGTAGGTGGAGCCGTCGCGGGTGCGGCGGGTCCTGTGCTGGCGGGTTTCGTCCGCCGGGCGCGGGGCGTGGGTGGCGGGGCGGGGGTGATGGCGGGCGCGGCGGCGGATGCTGTGGTCGCGGTGGCCCGGTAGGTCACCGGGGCGGCCGTGACGACTTCGGCTTGTCCCCTGTCCGTCAGCGCTTGGCACGCGTTGCCGACCGCACCGGATGACCGGTTCAGGGTGCGCGCGATACTGCCCGGGGTGTGGGCGGTCGCTGGGTCGTCGGCGAGGACTTTGGCGACCATGGCGCGGAGTTCGCCGTTGCGGAGCCTGGTCGCTGTGGCACCCGCCGGGGTGGTTGAGCCGGTGGTGGGCGGGGTGGGCGTGGTCATCGCGGGTTCCCTTTCAGACGTGGGGCGGTTGTGGCGCTCAGTGCGCCAGCGGGTGCGTGTAGCAGAAGTAGTCGTCGGTGCCGTCGGGGCACAGCGCGAACAAACCGGCGTAGCCCATTTCCCGGAGCATGGCGTCTTGCGCGTAGCCGTTGCGGCGGCGGCACGTCCGGGTGCGGGGACCGTCCGGGCCGTGAACGGTGATTTTCCGGTCGTCGAACGTCACGCGGTAGGCCACTTCGGGGGCACCGTCAAGGTTTCGGATGACAATGGGATCGGTTCCCGGGTCGTTCCACATGATGTTCCCCGTTTCGTTGACAGCGCCCACGCCGGGTAGGATTTGCTGATTTCCGGATTTTCCGGTGACACAACAAAAGTAACTCGACAAACCAGCGCGCACAATAGCTATTGCCACCCCATTCGGGTGGCGCATTTCGTCGTAATAAAAGAAGTTCGGGACGAATCTGCAGGCATGTTTAGGCAGGTCATGATAGCCATCAAGTGGCCGGCGAGAGCGTCAGAAAAGCAGCACAAGCAGGATTCTTTTAAGTAAAAGAATCGGATGGCGACCACTTGCACGAGGGGAGATGACCGTCGAAGCGGGGCTGCGTGGACACGATAGCAACGGCCTGGGCGACGAGGCGGACCCGATGTGCTTGCCTGCTTGTCGCCAAGCGAGTCTGGGACACCAGCGGATCCCTGCATACGAGCGCTGACCTGCCCGTTCCCGCATCGGCGGAGGATCCGTCTTAGGCGGTCCACGGAACTCCAGGCCGATCGGCGCGTGCACCGGCACTCCCAGCGGATGCCAGCCGCCTGAGGGATGCGCCTCTGATTCGAGCAACCCTCGCCAATGAGTCGTCCACACGCGCGGCACGACGCTGAGCGCGTCGACCCCGAGCGTCGCGGAACCCCGAGGACGCGACGAATTACAGCAACTTTTGAACGGATACACCGAGGGACTTTTCTGCACGTTGACTATCAGCACGTCGACACTAACATCCGCGGTGGCTGATCAGCTATTTCAGCGTCGAGGTATTTCACCGGCATCGGCATGATGATTCACACCTCCGCGTCGACGACTCCATCATGGAGTCGTCGTAAGCGCTCGGCGAGTTCGACCGTGGCAGCCGTCGGAGTTTCGTCTATTTCGGCGAGGCGCGCTTCGAGCAGGCGAAGTGTTCTGGCTATCGCGTCGTGTCGGCCGAGTTTGTGTTCGAGTCGCATGATGTCGCGGTAGAGCAGCTCGTTGTGCGGGTCGAAATCCCGCGCCGATTCCAGTAGCTCCAGTGTGGACTCGGGATCGCTCTGGACCCGGTCACGAGCCAGCGCGGCGACGGCGTCGAGGGCGTCGCGTCGGACGCTTTCCCGGATCGGGGTGAGCCATTCGGCTTCGAAGCCGGCAGCCAGCTCGCCGCCGTAGCCGGCGACGATCGCGGCGTGGGCCGCGGCGCGTTGCTTCTGGTCGGCCGTTCTGCGGCGGCGAGCGAGCGCGTCGGCGAACGTCCAGTAGTCGACCTCGACGACGGCGGGCGCGAGGCGGTACCGGCCGTGCTCCGCGACCGCGAGATTACCGATGTCGGAGTACGTGGCTTTCTCGATGGTGCTGCGAAGGCGAGACAGGACGGTGCGCAGCACGGCGGCTGGATCTTGAGCTGGGCGGCCAGCCCACAGGGTGTCGGTGATCGCGGCTCGCGGAACGCCTTCCGGATGCAGAGCCAGGTAGATCAGCAGTTCCCAGAGCCGTGGCGAGAGCTTGCCGGTGACCTCGACGGTGTCGTCCGAGCGGGCGACGTCCGACCGCCAGCACAGCCTCGGCTGCCCGAACACCGACAGCACCAGCGGCGTAGCCAGGTTGTGCCGTACGTCGGCAGCTGGCATCGCGACCGGCTCAGCTGGCGCCTCGGTCTGGTCGAGGGAGGAAGAGCCAGCGACCTCCAGCCTGTGCGTGTCGGCAGAAGGGGACTCGTCTCGTGGGCTATGCGCGGCATCGAAGAGAGCGAACAGCTCGCGGGTCGCGGACTCGGGCAGCGTGAACGCGCGCCGGCCGCGTAACGGCTCTCCCGGGCCCGGGGACGTCGCGGTGATGGCACCGGCGGCGTCGATGTAGAGCGTGACGCCGGGATGCCACTGCCCCAGGAGCAACAGCGTCGTGCTCGCGCATCCTTCGACGAGGACCTGTTCCAGACAGGAGCGATCCTCTTCGCCTGCCGGTGCTTTCGCAAGGAGAATTCGGCGAGCGTTCTCGGGCGGATTCTGACTGCCGATGTGTGCGAGCGCGGCGGCGACGCCGTCGACGATGTGGACGCCGTCCAGCAGCTCGTCGGGGTTGTCCGGGATGCCAAGCAAAGCCTGCAGATCCGCCACCGGCGCGACAACCTCCGCCCTGGGGGTGGACGTCATGACCGTGAGCAGCAGCGCGCGGGCCGCCGCGTGGCTGCCGGGTCCGATGAGACCGAGCCCGTGCGCTGCCGCGAGGTTCAGCGCCAGTTCCGCCGAGGCCTCATCGTCGGGGCTGCCCAACTCGGGCGTGATGCCGAGGTCGGCGCCGTCGACATCCGCGTCGCCGCTCTCGGCCTCTTCGAGTCCGGCCTGGGCGTGCTGGTGTGCCCGATGCAGCTGGAAGACGACGGGGGCGATGGACAGGTCGTCGCGCCGGCCGCTGCCGGGCCGGTAGCCGGCGCGCTGACGCCGTCGGGCAAGCAGCAGCGCCGCGCCGACTGCGCTTGCCAGGCCCAGACCGATGAACACCTCGGGCTCCCACGACGAGCGAGTGCTCGGAGCAGTCGCGGAAGGCGTCACCAGCATCGACGGCGAGCCAGTCGCGGGCTCGCGCGGCGGAGGCTGCACCTGCGGTGGTTTGAGCTGAACCGGCCTGGACGTCGCCGGCAGGCGAATCCGCTCGCCGGGATGGATCATGCTGGGGGACGTCAGCGTACGACCGCCAGGCTGGGCGCTCATTGCGTTCAGGCACCAGATCTCCGGCCATCGATCGCCGTCACCGAGGCGGCGTTGCGCGATCCGGTACAGCGAGTCGTGGACACCGTCGCGGGGTGCCCGGACCAGCTCGACGTCCTCCGGTACGCCCTCGACAGCCGACGGCACGGCTATCACCGCGCTCACGCCGGTCCGGGCCGCGCTCCCTCCGCCAGGTGCAGCGATGGCCGTGCGGCTGATGAACGACACGACAATGGCGGTGATGAGCACCGCCGCGACCCGGCGGAGCGGGCTGCCGTGACGGGCGAGGTCCGGTTTGCCAGCGGCGAGGACGAGGTCGCGTAGACAGCCGGCCAGCTCGAGGATGAACGCGCCCCACAGCAGCCACGCCCCGCACGCGAGCACGTCGAGCAGCAGGCTCGTCGACGGCGGGGCCATCAGCACCGCGCCGAGCTCTGCCGCGGTGGGCACGTGATCCGGAAGCGGCCACCCGATGAACCACGCCAGCGCCCACGGCAGCCCCGCCGACAGCCCGGACAGCAGCACGAGTGCCACGCCGGCTTGCAGCAGCCGTCGCGCACCACGCAGGAACGCGCGGCGAGTTTGCCGCGGTCCCGTTCTGGTCGACCGTCCTGTCGGCACAACTGCGCCCCGAATCAGATTCGCTGGCCTTGGGCCACCGGTGTTTGCGGACCGGGTGCTTGCGGCCGAGTTTCCGGCGGTGTGGGTGCCGAGGACGTCCCGGGATGGGTGTCCGGTTTCGGCCGGCGGCCAGGCGGTCGACCGCGCCGCGCGCGCGGCTTGCCGGCAGCGAGCCACCTGGTGAGGTCGGCAGCCGAGACGTCGGTGAACTCGGCCAGCTCGTCGACGCCGACGACGTCCACCGCCGCGGCGAGCACGATGCCGAGCTTGCGTTCGACCTCCGCCAGCTCTTCGGCGAGCACGGCACGGCGGTGCGCGAGCTCGCCGACCTCGCGGGCCGCGGCCATCCTCCTCGCGCTCTTCTCCGCGTCGGCCTTCTCGACCCGCCGTTCGATCTCGTCGGTCGGGATCATGGCTTTCTCCTCCGGTGTTCAGGGCTCCAGCTCGGTCACGCCGCGCTGGGGGTGGGCGGCGCCGCCGCCGTGGGCGCCGATCGCCGGGATGCCGATAAGCGACAGCAGCTGGGTGCGCTGGCTGGTCGTGACGGTGACGGTCACGGTGTCGACGGTGGCGGTCACCGTGCCGGTGGCGCCGATGCCGGCGAGGTACCGGCGAGCGAACGCGTCGGCGTCGGCGGGGACCAGCCGCAGCGCGCCGGTCGCCCGGTAGGCGGCGAGGTCGATCGCCTGGGCGCCGGCGCGTGCGGCCGACTCGGCCTGGCCCGTCGCTCGGACCTTCGCGGCCAGCGCGAGGCCGCCGTCGAGCCCGAGTCCGGCCAAAGCCAGGAGCCCGAGCATCAGCACGACAACGAACGCCGAGACCCGGCCCTCCTCGCCTCGCCACCAAGCGGCACGGCGGGCGTCCATCACGCGCCTCCAGCTGGCTGGGAGCGGTAGATGTCGACGACTTCGCTGGCCTCGGCACTGAGCGTCCGGCTGCCGGGGACACCGAGGACGAGGGCCTGGCCGAAGTCGACGGTGCAGCGGACACTGACGACGACGGTGCTGCCCGGAGTCGCCGAGGCCGTGGTACTGACCGTCGCGTCGCGGCAGACCAGTCCGGCGTCCGCGAGCGCCGAGGTGGCGGTCGCCTGCGCGGCGGCGGTGGCAGCCGGCGGCGTGCGCTGCAGGCTCGCAGCGCGTGCCGCCTGGTGTGCGGCGTCGTCGAGCCGCAGCCGGGCATCAACTCCGCGGTGGACGACCACGGCGACGAACACCAGCAGCATGACCAAGACCGGCGCGACCAGCACGGCCTCGGCGGTCACCGACCCGCGCTCGGCACGCCACCAGCCGACCATCCGCCGACGCTGCACCGCGGTCACGGAACTCGCTCCGACGACGGCAGTTCCCAACGGAACCATCCGGCTTCTGTCAGGTCTCGAGCCGCGGTGACGTAGGCGAAGACGGACGTCGGCAGCTCCTCGGCGACCGCGACCACCGAACGTATCGACGCGGTCTGAAGGTTGGCTTGGATGGCGCTGGTATGCCCGACGAGCTCAGCGTGGCGAAGCTTGGCTTCCCATTCCCGGGTGAGCGTGACGCACCCCTGCAGGTGAAAGACCAGCTCGCCGAGCAGGTCGTCGAACTCGGCGATCGCCGACGCGGTAGTCGCCGCGAGGTCAGCCTCTCCAGGAGTCGTGGCGAGCTGTGCGGCGTGCCGGCGAGCAGGCGCCGTCCGGAGCAGGCGGGTCAGTGCCTCCCAGACCACGTGGTGGACACGCGTGGGCAGCTCGGGGTCGAGCCAGTCGCGCGCCGTCGTGGCGTGCAGTTCGCCGGTGAGGTCGATCAGCAGGCCAGCCGTCTGGTGAGCCGCCGCGCCCAAGTCGACGAAGTCGTCACTTCGGAGAAAGAACTCGCCGGGAACCCGCTCCAGCCGACAGCGGCGTTCGTGCTGATGCTGGTGGTCGGTGTCCAGGCAGGCGGTGGTGATGGCCGCGTCGCAGAGGCCACTGAGCACGAGCGCGATGGCACCGCCAACCGCGAGCGCACCACCGAGGGAGCCCGCGACGCCGTAGCCCCCTACAAGCGCGAGAGCCAGCAGCCCTGCCACCGAGCGAGCCGAAGGAAGACGAGCTGCGAAGTCGGAAACGACGCGCCGGCGCCAGTGTTTCGTTGTGATATCGGGGTTCCACAGCATGATGTCCGGGCCGTCGGAGAAGTCGCCGACGGTCACTGCATCTGGCTTTTCGAGCAGTGACATGGATTTCCTCCCATCAGGCGTCCGGAACGAACCTCTCGACTGCACCCGAGCTTTCGGCGTGCACGTGCAGGTGCACCCCGGGCAGTACGGCAACGACCTCGCCCTGCACGCTGGCCGACGCCGAGGTCGCGGTCCGCTCGACGTCGATCTGCGAAGACCGCAGCGGCCCCTGCGCGAGGTCGTCGAGCAGTCGCCGACCGGCGGCGCGGCCGGCCGCGGCGGTGCCGTGTTGGGCGCGGGCCGCGGCGAGCGCGTCCGCGGAGGCGGCTTGAGCGACGTGCGTTGCGTGGGACCAGAGGGCGAACTGGATGATCGCCAGCAGCGCCAGCAACAGCAGCGGCGTCGCGATCACCAGCTCTGCGGTGACCGCTCCCCTGTCCCCCGCCAGCGCGCGCCGGACTCGCTGCCAGCCGCTACCAGCCAGTGTCGACGTCACGTCAGCCGCCGAGGTCGATGCTGTTGGCCTTGGCGGTCAGCTTGGCGGCGATGATCGCGATCAACGCGATGGCGAGCACAGCCATGAGCGCGGTGACGATAACCGTTGTCGTGATCTCACCCCGTCCGTTGTCCCGTCGCAGCAACAGGATCCGCGCGGAGATCAAACTCCAAAGGGTTCGGCAGTAGGTCAGCATGGTGTCTCCTGTGGACGGTCAGAGTCCGTTGAGGACCTGGGTGACGGCCGGGTAGGCGATGAATCCGAGAAAGCCGAGGAACAGCAGGGTGACCGGCAGCGCCATGCGTTCGGTCGCGGCTTGCGCGTCGGCCTCGGCGTCGGCGACCAGGTGGGTGCGCAGCGCCGCAGCTTTCGCGGCCAGGGAGGTTCTGACCTTGGCGCCTTCGGTGCCGGCCAACGAGACCGACGCGGCGAGTTCGGCGAGTTCGGTGATGTCGAGTTCTTCCCCGAGCCGGCGCAGGGTCGCCCACGGGGCGGTGCGGGTCAGCTGGGCGGCGTCGAGGGCGCGGCGCAGCTGGCCGAACGCGCCGCCGCGTCCGACGTCCGCGGCCGCCAGCAGTGCAGCTTCGACGCCGGCGCCGCCGGCGAGGGTGATCCAGACGAGGTCCAGGAACGCCGAGAGCGCGGCGCGGAACTCTGCACGCGCACGCGCAGCCTTGCCGCGGACCTCGAAGTCAGGAGCGACGAACCCGGCCGCCGCCAGCACGAACGCGAAGACGAGCGGCACCTCGACGCTGAGGGGCGCGTCGACGAGGGCGAGCAGGCCTTCCAGCAGCAGCGGCGCCAGGAGGCCGACGCAGGCCAGCAGCGCTTTCACGGCGCGCTGGGTATCGGCGCCGCGACCCAGAACGCGCAGATCACGAGCCTGCCGGTCGCCTGGCAGCCCCAGCGCACGCAACCCGGGTATGAGCGGCTTGGCCGCGGCGACGGCCCAGGGCACGTCGGTGACCACCGAGACCGGGATGGGCTCGGCTAGATGGCTTCCCAGCGTGGCCGCGGGTGGGATCGCCCAGGTCAGCATCAGCCAGAGACCAAGACCGGCTCCGAGCCCGAAGAGGATCGTGACGATCATGCGCGCTCACCACTCCACGACGCGGCCGCGGTCGGTTCGGGCTCAGTCGGGTCGTCCAGCAACAGCACCCGGGCATCGGGACGGCCGGCGGCGATCCGCGTCAGCCACGCGAAGCCGCTGCTGAACAGCGCGCCGATGACGAGCAGGACGGCCTGGCCGAGCGGGCTGTCGTAGGCGGTGAGGTAGGCGCGGTTGAGCACCACGACGCCGACAGCGAACGCGATCGTGGTGGCGACGACGACCCGCACCGAAGTTCGCGTACGGGCGCGGCCGGTTTCCACGCGTATCCGCATCGCCGCCTGCGCCCGGGCGGTCTCCGCCAGCGAGCCGAGCAGGTCGCCGAGCTGGCGAGCGTGGTGTTCGGCCGCCAGGACCAGCGAAGCGATGACCAGATCCGCGGTCGGATCGGCCAAGTCCTCACCCAGACGCCGCAAGGCAGGAGCGAGCCGATGTCCGCTGCGCAACCTGGCCGCGAGCCAGCCGACCTCCTCGCGGATCGCCACGGGTGCCAGCGGTGCGGTCGCGAGGATCGCCTGCTCCAGCCCGGCCGCAGCAGAGAGGGTGTCGCGCAGCATCTCCGTCCAGGACGCCACAGCTTCGATCCGCGCGACCCGGCGTACGTGAGCGCGGTCGGGCCCGACCAACGCGGGCAAGAACCACACCGCGACAGCGGCAAGCACTCCCCCGACGACCCAGCCGGTCGCCGCGCCGGCCAGCAGACCGACGCCGAGCGCCACGCCGAGCCGGAGCACGGCTCTTCGATCGGCGCGTCGGGAGATCCGCGGACGGGCCGGCAGTTGCGGCCGACGAAAGCCGACCATGACTAGCAGCAGTCCGGCGGCGGTGCCGAGCCCGGCGACGCAGCCGATGAGGGTGCTGGTCATGTCGCCCACCACCCCTCGGGCGCGGTCAGGAGGTCGGGGTCGAACCCGGCGTCGACGAGGTCGCCGAGCGTGTCCGCGCGCAGCGCGCCGGCGACCGGGCGCGCCCGGAGGTCGGAGCCGGGGCGGTAGACCTCGTTGGAGACGACTGTTCCGCCGTCGGCGTCGACGACCTCGCGGATCGAGGAGACCACCCGGGTCGTGCGGTCGGCGGCCTTGGCCAGGTGCACGACGAAGTGCACGCTGGACGCCACCAGGAGCGCGGTCGCCTCCAGCGAGAGCCGCTCGGCGCCCTGGGCGGCATACGACGCCAGCCGGGTAAAAGCGATCTTCGAACTGCTGGCGTGCAGCGTCGCCATCGAGCCGTCGTTGCCCTGGGACATCGCGTTGCACATCGGGATGACCTCGGGCCCCCGAATCTCGCCGACGATCACGCGATCCGGGGACATCCGCAAACCCCAGCGGACCAGCTCGGCCTGGCTGATCGCACCCGCGCCTTCCACGTTGGGCTGACGGGCCTGCAGCGCGGTGACGTCTGCGTGCAGCCGCGGATCAAGCCCGAGACCGAGCTCGAAGGCGTCCTCGATGGTGACGATCCGCTCCAGCGGGTCCATCTCCGCGGCCATCGCGCGCAGCAGCGTGGTCTTGCCAAACCCGGCGCCGCCCGTGATCAGGACGTTCTTGCGAGCGCGCACCAGCGCGCGCAGGAAGCGTTCAAGGCCGACATCGAGGGTGCCGCGGCGACGCAGTTGGGCGAGGCTCGTGGTCAGGTAGCCGTGGCGGCGGATCGAGCACGCCGTCACCCCGCCGCCAGCCGTGAGCCCGAGCACCGCGAACAGGCGCTCACCGCCGGGCAGCTGCAGGTTGAGGGCGGGCGAGCCGCGGTCGAAGCGGCGCTCCTCCGAGGACGCCCGCGCGGCGAGAGTGCGGACGAGGTCGGTCAGCTCGTCGTTCGACGCCGCGACCGGCGCGACCTGGGCGCGAGTGCCGTCGGCGTACTGGACGAAAACGCGGTCGAAACGGTTGACGTTGATCGTCTCGATCGCCGGGTCGTCCAGCAGCGGCTGCAACCCGCCCAGCCCGAAGACCTCGTCCAGCACGGCCTCAACGACTTGCGCTTCGGCATCCGGCGACAGCAGGACCCGGCCCGCTTGCAGCTCGGCCTCGCTGTGCGCGGCACCCGCGCCGCGAAGAAGCCCGCGGGCCAGCTCGCGACGCTGCGCCGCGGTCATCGACGTGGCGGCGTCGGCGCGGCTCGGCAGCTCGTCGGCGAGCGTGCGCCGCAAGAACTCCCGCAGACGCGCCTCGGGACCGGAGTCTGCGTGGCGGTCGGGTCGGCGATGTTCGTCAAGCACGGTCATGACCGAAACTCCTCGCCCGGAGCACTGGTTTGAGAGCGGCCGCTGTGCAGGGCGGGTGGCAGAACACGGACACCGGACGCCGCCGTGGGCTGGGCAGGCACACCCGGCACCTGCTCGACGAGGTGCGGAATCGGCGCGGGTGGAGACTCGACGAGCAGGGCCTGGGAGACATCGCTCGCGACCCGGACGAGCCCCCCTGTCCGTCGTCGGCCGATGGCTGCTCGCCCGGTATAGCGCGCGGCCGCGCCCGGGTCGTAGGGAATCCTCGCCATGACCGGGACGCCCAGCTCGCGCTCGACGGCGTGAGTCGAGTGGCCGCGGCCGGCGAGCACCAGGCACGCCCGGGCGGCCGTACGGCCCAGCTCGTGAACCCGGGTGGCAAGGTGAGCGAGCTCGTCGCTGTAGGTGCCGGAGATCACCAACAGGACGTCCGCGTGACGAATCACCGCCTCGGCGGGCGAACACGGGTCCAAGCGCCCGCAGTCGGCGAACATCGCCACCGCCGGCCGGCACGCAGCGCTGTAAAGCGGTGAGGACGGCGAGGTCAGGGTGCTCAGCGCGGCCCGCGCCTGCTGGCCTCCCGACGGGCCGGGCATGACCTGCAGACCGCCCGGGAGCGGCTGGGTGTGGCTCCAGACGACGTCCGGATCCACTGGCTGGCGGGCTGCCGCTGCGAGGCTGAGCAGCCCGGGCGATGCGGCCAGGCCGAATCGTTGCGCGAGGTCGCCGCCGGCGGGATCGCATTCGACGACCACGCGACGGACCTCGGTCGGCCAGCTCGCGGCGAGGGCGAGGGTGAAGGTGGTGACGCCCGGCGAGCCCTTCACGCTGGCGAGAGCGATCAACATCAACGCTCACCGCCCGCGAACAGGACCAGCGAGACCTGGCCGACCGGCACCCGGGCCAGCGCAAGCGCGGCGTCGCCCACCAGCTGCAGCGAGACCACCGTGGTCTGATCGGATTCCGCTTTGACCAGCCCGGTAACGATGGCCGGCCACGTCTGCCCGCTTTCCGGCAGGGCTGAGGAACCTGGCGACGGCGCGGTGACCACGACAAGGGTGGGCGCCCCGGCCGCGATCTCGAGCGGGAACTGCCCCGGCTTCAGCGCGACCGCCACGATCGCGTGCCCGGCGCCGGGGAGCGTCGCCGGGCCGATGCTGCCCGGGGTGAGCAATGCTCCCGGGCTCAGGCTCGTCGCCATCGGCCGGCCGAGCACGGTGGTCGCCCGCTCCGCCGGGATGGTCGCGATCGCGTCGGTGGCCGCGAGTTCAACTTCACGGACGTCCGTGCGATCGAGGACGTGCCCGACGCTCAGCGGCCGAGCGACCGCCAGCACCGAAACCCGGCCTTGCGTGCTGGTGGTCCACCACAGTGCCCCGCCGACGCACGCGAGCACGAGCAGGACGCCGACGAGCAGGTGCGGCAGGCGACGTCGCGTCCGCCGACCGGCCGGCACCGCCGCCAGCTGCCCCTTTTTCCCCAGCCACGACACGGAACCGGTCTCGATTCCCGTGTCGTGGTCACCGGTACGGATGCTGGTCACGAGATGCCTCCCAGGCATGGTTCGACCGCGCCGCGCACCTCGTGCCAGCTGGTGCACAGGTCAAAGCGGAGTTGTGGATGCGCGAACCGGCTGTCGACAGCCAGTTCGGCCGGTCAGCGGCGCCCGGTACCGAGAACCTGGATTTCGGCGACCCGGAACGCTGCCGACGCCGACGTGGTCAAGTCGGGGAACGTGCCGCTCGCTCCGGCTCCGGACCAGGTGATCGTCCAGTGGATCGTCGCCCCGACTGGAAACTGCTGTGCCGGCGCTGCCGCCGACGACCGGCGGTAAGTGTGGCCGCAATCAGGGGACGCCGCCGAGGCGTCACCGCCGGGTGGGAAGGGCGTTCCCGGGCCGGAGCAGTTCACGGTCTCTCCGTCGCCCGTCGACCAGGAGACGGACTTCGGCGTCGCCACCGCCGTCACCGACACACCGGGAACGGCTGCGGTCGCCTGCTGCGGTCCCCAGCTGCCGCGATCAAGCCACAGCCAGGTCGGCAGGCTCACCAGTTTGTCGCCGGCCGGGTTGGCCTCGATACGTGGAGAGGGCAAGCGAAGCTGAGTTCGAGCCTGCTCGGCCAGCTCCTGCGGAGAGGGCAAGGCCGCTCCAGCCGGTGCCGCCCCGTCGGGAAGCCAGATCGGCGCCCGGTAGAGGCCATCGCGAAAACCCGCGCTCGAGCACCGGTAGACGTACCAGGCCCCGCCCTGCTGCGCGACGATGTTGCTCGCGCGTGAAAGCGGCGCGGACGCGAGGACGACCGGCGGTACAGCTCGACGGAATGCGACGGTCTGGACGCCGTTTGCCGGAGGCTGGAAGTTGCTCCGGACGTACGAGCAGTTCGCCACGGGCGAGGTACCGCCGACGATCCGGTCACCGGGCGGCGGAGTGGTCTTTCCACCGCCACCTTTCCGGCCCGGCTCGTCCGGCACGCGGTCGCCGCCTCCCGGTGCCTTTCCGGTCTTCCCGGCTCCGAGTTCGCAGTAGGGCGACGGCTGTTGAGCACAGTCGACCGATCCCCAACCACCCGCCGACGCACTGGCCGCCGAACTCAGCAGCAAGGCGACGATCACTCCGCCGACAGCCGGAGCGCGCATCAGCATGTCCCCACGTCCTGGACCGCGAAGTCGACGACCTTCCAGGAGCCGTCCACGGCCTTCTTGACCTTCGCTTCGATGTGGCGACGGCCGCTCGGCCCGTCGTCAGCCTGCTGTCCGGTATCGGCGCGGTATTTCAGCCAATGGCTGTCGTCCCCGCAGTCAACGACGTTAACCGTGGTCGGTGCACCCACGGGCTCGACGGATTCGACCATCGGATGATTGACCGGTTTCCCTTTGGTGACGAGCCCGTTGTAGTGGTCGGCGTAGAGGCCACGGGAAATCCTCGACAAGGCGTCGGCCGTGGCGTTCGACGCGAGCTTCGGCGATCGCCAGTCCGAAGTCACGGCGGCGTCGGCCATGTCGCTCCACATGCCGAGGTACGCCGCTATCGCCCGCTCCCTGGCCTCGTCCACCGGCTGCCGTAGCGCGCTGCTCGTCGCCGCGGTACTCGAAGACGCCGGCGGTCCGCTCGGCTCGGTGGAACTGCAGGCCCCGAGCAGCAGGACCAAAGAGGCTCCGACAGCACCGTGACGCAGATTCATGACTTCCCCTCCCGTTGGAATGATCAGCTGACCGCCCCGCGCCGGGGACCACCGCTGTAGAAGTTCACTCGTTGGTAGGACGGGCAATGCGCACGATCCACGAGCTCGCCAGCATTGCTTTGTGGGGAGAAGCAGCAGCGACAGTCCGGCGGCGCAGCTGTGAACGGCTGGCCGGCCATCATCGGCGCGGTGGCGGGCTTCGGTCTCGGCGCCGCCGGAAGCGTGATCACCAAACGACTCGCCGATCGACCGCCGCGGATCGCGTCGTCCTGGTGGCTTGGCGCGTTCGTCACCGCACTGGTCCTCGCCATCCTCGCCTGGCACGTCGGCACCCGAGGCGAGTTGCCGATCTACGCCTACGTGCTGACGCTCGCAATTCCGCTGTCGATCATCGACTGGCTCGAACATCGGTTACCTCGAATCGTCGTCGTGCCTCAGCTCGTGGGCGCCGCGCTCGGTCTCGCATACCTGTGCGTGGCGCGTTCTGACCCGGCTCCCGGCCTCCGCGCTGTATGGGCGATGCTCGCGGCAGCGGGCTTCTACCTGCTGCTCGCGCTTCTGGTCGAAGGCGGTGTCGGTTCCGGAGACGTCGGCCTCGCAGCCGTCGTCGGCCTGGTGACCGGCTGGGCCGGCTGGGCCGAGCTGGCCGGCGCGGTTTTCCTGGCGTCGCTCATCGCGCTTGCGCTCCTGCTCATCCCCCGCCTCAGGGCGAGCCGCGCCGTGCCGTTCGGACCGTGTCTCGTCTCGGCGATGGCGGTGACGCTCGTGGTCGCTTCCTGATTCGCCGACGCGGCGGGCGTTATCGAAGGAGGGCACGAACGCCCGCCGCGTCGACTGGCCGAGGACCGGAAGCCGTCCTCGAGTTACGCCGGGCCTTCGAAGCCCGGATAGCACCCGACGCCGCCGTTCCACCACGCCCCGGTGACCCGCCACCGAATCACTGGTTGGAGGTCGGTCGTGCCGGGCCCGACGCAGTAGCGGTAGAGGTTGCCCCAGACGTCTTCGACATCCAGGTCGACCCGTGAGCCGGTGCCGCCGTCGCAATGCCGGTACTCGCCCCAGCCGAGGTAGCCGCAGCCTTCGCGGAGCTGGATCTCGGTCGTTGCGCCGGCTGGAGACGCGGCTGCGACGCATACGCTCAGCGCCGCGAACGGGACGCACATGGCTCGGACGACCTTGGCGCGCAGGGACCACGAACTCATCGTTCCTCCAGGGATTCAAGGAGAGCCGCCTGATTCGCGAGGCTCTGTTGAATCCACTGTGGACCTGACGCCGCATCGATGGAACTGCTCCATCAACCCAGCGTTGTGCTCATTCAGTGCCGAATTTGTGCCGATCGAGTCAAGACGCCAACCGTTGTCAACAGGGAGACGTCAATGCGGAGGCGTGACACCCTGCCGCCCCAGAGCGGTGTCCGCCGTGCAAGTGAGTTCGCCCGGCTGAACTTGTGTCCACGATGGACGCCAGACCAGCGTCGAGCCGCCGATCCGCGAGCCGAGAAGGCAGTCGATGCCGCCGGTGGGCCGGTCGCCCGCCCGAAACGCGACGCCGACGTCGTTTCCGTGCACGGCAACGTCTCGCAAGGGCGGCCGTCCTCGGGTTTGCGTTTCCGGGTCGAGCGGAACAGGCGGCATCGAGCGCCCCAGAGCAGCCGATACGTCCTGGTCGGTCACGGATGCCGGCAGGCCGGTCAAGACCGACCGCAAGGCCGAATCGAAGCCTTCTGGCACCTCCCAGAGCGGGATGGGCGGTGGATCCAGAGGTTTCGCATTGGCGGGGCAGTCCGTTCGTCGTGGCGCCTCGACGAGGCCACGGAAGTTGAAGCCCACGTTGTAGCAGGCAGTCACTGGATCCTGAGGGAAGAACTCGTCCTGCGTTCCGGGGTGGTGCACGCGAAAACGAGATGCGCGGTCACCGCGTCCAGGTCGTCGGAGGGGCTGTCGTGCATCTCGACCACGGCGAAGGCTTCCGAACTGCCGTGCGCGGCCTCGATGGCATTCCGTGCGTAGTTCGCCGCCGTGGTCTGCGGCGGTGAGTCGATCGCATCGGCGATTCGCTGCGCGGTCTCGTCCGTCTGCGATTCTCTCGGTGCGCATGCGGCCAATCCCGCTACGCACAGCACGGCAAGAACCCCACCCTCGCACGCCTCACGAGGAACGAGACTACGCCGACTCGTGGACGGGTGTCAGGCGGTCGCGGACGTTCTCCGTAGCCAGCCAGCGCTCGTGGCCTCCATGGAGGCCAACCGTGCACGTACCTCCGATGCCCGCCCGTCACGGATGGCCTCGAGGACTTCCAAACTCCGGACGTACGCCTTTCGCGCCTGCTCGACCTCGCCGAGCTCGCGGAGAACATCGGCACGCGAGATCAGCGTCTCCGCGGCCCCCCAGCGTTGCCAGCTCCGGCCGCGCACGGCCAGTGCGTCGTCGAAGTGCTTCAGCGCCATCCGGTGGTGGCCGTGCCGGGCGAGCAGTGTGCCGATCCGTTGGTGGGCGATCCCGAGAACAGCTTTCGACGTGAACATCTGCGCGCGGTTCAGCGCGTCGAGCGCGTACTCCATCGCCTTGTCCGGCGCGCCCGCCAGATCGCAGACCTCGGCCAAGGCAGCCCGGTTCACCGCGAGTCCGATCTTGACGCCGGAGGCTGCGAACAGGCGATCCGCGAGTTCGTGCAGTTGCCGCGCGTCTGCGACCCGGCCGGAGGCCGTGTACGCCAGTCCGAGGCCGTACGCGGTCCAAGCTCGGGATCGATCGTCACCGAGCTGTTCATGCCGGTGAAGTGCCTCTTCGAGGTGCGCGATGCCATCGTCGCTACGACCCAGCTCGTGTTCGACCCAGCCGAGGGCTTGCAGGCTGCGGGCGACGCCGGCGTCGCTGCCGGCCGCCCGTGCCGCGGCAAGCCCGTCGTGGGCGGCCACCAGCCAGGTGTTCCAGTTGCGGGTGAGCACGAAGTACGGGAGGAACGCGGTGGGCAACATCCACAAGACGTCCTTGGCTCCGTAGGTCCGGGCGTTCCGCGCCACCTGCAGTGCGGTCGCGACCTCTTGTTCGCACCAGGCCATCGCCGCGTCGAAGCCGCCGGCCCGAAACGACATCGGTTCGGTCCCGGTGACGTTCTGCGGAGTGATGCCGCTGTCTGCCCAACTGGGAATGAGCGTGTTGTTCGCCTCCCAGGCCGTCGCCGCGTACCAGCGCAGTGCGCGGTCGTGAGCGCGCTCGACCTCGGCAAGCGGTTCTTCGACCACAGCACGCTGGTGGGCGTACGCCCGCAGTAGCGAACTGAGCCGGTAACGGCAGTCGGGTAGATGCTCCAGCAGATGCGCCTCGGCGAGCTGGCGAAGTGCGTCACGAGTGCGCTCGACGTCCAGATCGGCCAGCACCGCGGCGGACTCGACCGTGACGTTGTTCGCCGGGCCGACGCCGAGGTAGCGGAACACCCGCCTCACCATCGGCGGCAAGGCCAGGTACGAGACGTCGACGACGCCGTGGATGTTCACCGCGGGGTCGCTGGACGTGAACAGGTCGAGGCGTGTCTTTTCGGAGTCGAGACGCTCGGCCAGGCTGGTCAGCGACGTGTCACGGTGGCGCTGGAGGTGCTCGGCCGCGATGAGAACCGTCATCGGCAGGCAGCCGCAGCGGTCGACCACGAGTTCGGCGGCCGTCGCGTCTGCTCGCACGCGTGCCTCTCCGACGCGGTGGCTGAGCAGGCTGATCGCTTGCTCGGGAGCGAGCGGCGGCAGATCGATGACCGCACCGCCAGTGCGCGCCACCAGGCCGGACTGGCGTTCACGGCTGGTCGCCAGCACGACGCTGCCCGCGCCGGGGAGGAGCCATTCCGCCTGCCGGTAGTCGGCCACGTTGTCGAGGATCACGATCGCGGGCCGATCGGCGAGCAGCGACCGGTAGCGCGCGATCCTGGCCTGCAGGGTGGTGGTACCGAGCTCGGCGGAGTTCACGCCGAGGGCCAGGAGGAATCCGTCCAAGACTTCAGCCGGATCGGCCGGTGCACCGGGCGCGAGACCCCGGAGGTCCGCGAACAGGCAGCCGCCGGGAAAGCGGGCCTGCACGCGGGCCGCCCAATGCACGGCGAGGGCAGTCTTGCCGGTCCAGAACCCGCCTTCGATCACGATGGTGACCGTCGCCCCCGGGCGCCCTTGCGTCACCAGCGCGTGGTCCATCGCCTGCAGCTGTTCGTCGCGGCCGACGAGTTCGGCCGCGGCCGGCGGCAGCTGGACGGGGCGCACGACCGGACTTCCGTTGCCACGCTGTTCGGCAGCGATCCTGTCCAGTTCGCCATCGGCCGCGAGGGCCGTATCGAGGTCATGGACGACGGCCGGCAGTAGCGGGCGGTGGCCGTGAAGCAGCTTCGAAAGGTAGCTCGCGCTGTACCCGGCCTTCGCAGCAACCTCGCCGAGGGAAAGCCCGCACCGCCTCCTTTGGCGATGCACCGCCGCCGCGAAGCTGTCGATCTTCCTCATGGCGCCTCCCCGCGCATCAGACGCACCGGTTGGGGCGTCTACCTGGGCGGGGACCCGATCGAGCGACAGCGGTCTCCAGCGGTTCCCGAAGGCCGTGCTGCCCGATATGTTGGAATGATCAACAAGGACAGTACGAAAAGCTGGATGCGGAGTCAAATTTTCCGGACGCATCGAGATCAAAATTCCAATAAGTTGGAATCTCGATCGAAAGGGGCAAGGTGTCCGAGGCCAAAGATCTGGACCCGGCCGAGACCGAGCCGTTCGGTAAGCTGCTCGAACGGCTGATCAACGTGAAGAAGCACCCGAACGGCCGGTCTTACTCGGTAGCCGAGGTGGCCGAGGACGTCGGCATCTCCAAGAGCCAGCTCTACAACCTGATCAACGGTGCGAACGAGCCGAAGCTCAGGCTCGTGCAGGAACTCGCGACCTACTTCGGCGTCGACCTCGAGTACTTCGGCACCAGCCGGCGGGCGCGCGAGCTCCAGGAGCAGTACGCACTCCTGGCCAAGCTGTCGGCTCATGGAGTTCGCGATGTCGCACTTCGGGCGAGCACCCTTTCGCCCGACGCTTTGTCCAGCGTGCGCGCGTTCATCGACTTCCAGGCCAGCAGGGAGACAGCCGAAGGTCACACGTCCGAGTGACTTGCCCCGGGAGGGCTCGGGCACGCAAAGCCAATCTGTCACCATCGACCACAGTTGATCACCAACGGGCTGGGAGGACCGTCGTGACAGCTTCGCTCTTCAGCGCGGCCGCCGCTTTCAGGACGGCGAAGTCTCCCGCCGATGAGAGCGGGGATGGCCGATGCAGGTAGAGCAGCTCGAAGTCGAGTGCGATGGCGCGCTCCTCTACGTCGAATCCCGAGGGCAGGGCACACCCGTCTTGCTCATCCAAGGTGGCATCGGCGAAGCAGGAGCGACCGAACAGCTGGCCGCTGCGTTGGCCGACCGCTTCTGCGTTATCTCCTACGACCGGCGAGGTCTTTCCCGAAGCACCATTTCTTCCGGCTCGGAGCCCGTCACGATGCGCCGTCACGCCGCTGATGCCGGCGCGGTACTGGCGGCGTCCACCTCGGAGCCTGCGCACGTCGTCGGCGCCAGCATCGGAGCGCTGATCGGACTCCATCTGGTCGCCTTGCTGCCGGATCGGGTGGCGACGCTGGTGGCTCACGAGCCGCCGATGAGCGCGGTCGTCCTCGACCCGGCGCGAGAGGCCGCGCTGGACCAGGTCGCGGCGACGGCCCAGGAGGACGTCCGAGCCGCGATCCGCCAGATGGGTTCGCTCACGGGCGCGCGTGAGTCGATGGAAGACGGCGCCCGGCCCGCACCGCCGGCGGGCGACCTGATGGCGAACCTTCAGCACTTCTTCGCCCACGACTTCCCCGCCGTCCGGAGCTCATCTCTGGTCGCCGAGAACCTCGCCGACTCCGCGAAGTCGACGAACCTCGTTCTCACCGGCGGCGAACTTTCCCGAGGTCAATGGGAGTACCGCTGCGCCGAGCAGCTCGCTCGCGATCTGGGCGTCCCGTTCGCCGAGCTGCCGGGCGGCCACAACGGGCTGGTCAGCCACCCGAAGGCGACAGCGGCGGCGATCACGAGAATCCTCGACCGAGTTGCGCTCACGTCGTAGCCCTCGCGAAGGCGCTTGGGGCAACGACCTGCAGCTGCGCCGAGGTGTGAAGAAGCTTCTTCGAGATCTGGACGTCGACACGCCGCTCGACGTCCGCGATCTGTGCTTGAAGCTGGCCGAGC
Source organism: Amycolatopsis sp. NPDC003865 (assembly GCF_053605345.1). Lineage (NCBI taxonomy): Bacteria > Bacillati > Actinomycetota > Actinomycetes > Pseudonocardiales > Pseudonocardiaceae > Amycolatopsis > Amycolatopsis sp. NPDC003865. The sequence continues at coordinate 176,229 of NZ_JBSGJA010000020.1, forward strand.
ACCGCGGGCGGCCGATAGAGCTCGTGCCGTACCCGCTGCCGGTCCCAGGTGCTTTCGGGCTCTGGATGGCCTTCGCGGACGCCGACCGGATCCTGTACCAGCAGCACACTACGGCCGCCCACCAGGACCACATCATCCTGCATGAGGTCGGACACATGATCAGTGGCCACAGCACGGAAGGCGGCGCGACCGGCCTCGCGGCCCTGTTCCCCGACATCCCGGCCGAAGTCGTCAGGGACGCCCTGCGCCGCGACGGCTACAGCCCCGTCGCGGAACGCGAGGCCGAGATGGTGGCCACGGTCATCAAGGAGTGGGCGACTTTGCTGGAAGCGCTGAAGTTCTCACCTGTTCAGGCAAGCAAGGCCGGCCGACGGCTGCACGGGGCCTTCGACGACCACCAGGGCTGGCTGTGATGAACCTGCCGAACCTCGCGATGTGGGGAGCAGCCGCCGGTGCTTCCGGATGGAAGGTCTCTCAGCTGGTCCGCGTGCCAGTCGACCGCGGCCTTCGGGTGATCACCACATGCACCTTTCTCGTCTTCCTCGCGTTGACCGCGCAGCTCGCGGCGGATCCTGGCTTTGCGCTGCCGACATCCTCGGGCCAGCTGCCGAAGCTGTTTCAGAACGTCGTGTTGACGTTCTTCTTCGCCCTGCTGATCGTGTTGCTGGAGTCCATAGTGGATTCTGGTGCCGTTGCGACGCGGGGCCTGATCGAGATCGCGATCGCGGTGGTCGCCAGCTGCGGCCTGGCGGCCACCTTCGTCCTCGCCGACAAGACCTCCGGCAGCTTCAGCTACGAGGCGGCTGGTTCGGCGACGAACCAACTGCTCTTCTACCTGATTGGCAACGTCTACATGGCCTACGCCACGGCGCGCGGCACGGCGCTGACCTGGCGCGCTGGAGACCAAGCTCAGTCTCGTGTACGGCTTAGCTTGCGCGTGGCCGGCGCGGGCCTTGTCGTCTGCTGCTTGGGAACGCATGTACCTCGGATCGCTTCGACTGCCGGCCGACTGGTGCTTAGGCAGGACGTCGTGCCGGGGACCGGCTTCTGGACCACTCCCTTCCTGGCTCTGGGCATCTCCATCTTCTTCTTCGGGGTCGCATACCCCGGTGTTCGCGCCGGGATCGTGAAGCTTCGATTGTGGTTCCTGGATCGCAAGCACTACCGCCAGCTCAGGCCGTTGTGGGCCGCATTGTGCGATGCCTTTCCGAACATCACGTTGCTACCGACGACGTCGCAAGGACGCGAGGCCTTCCGCGTGCGCCACATGCGCTTGCACTTCTATCGGCGAGCCATCGAATGCCGGGATGGCTTGGTCTGCTTGAGTCCCTATCTAGAACCGGACGACGTCACCGGCGGCGCAACGACGTTGTCCGCGGAGCGGCTACGTGAGGGTCTTCTCCTAAGCACCCAAGGCGAGCCGAGGGCCGGCGTACACGTCGTTGCCCGACCGGCGCGTCCTGGCATGGACGCAGACCTGAAGGAACTCCTCGCGCTTTCGTACGGCCTACTCCGCGCGGACGCTCGCGACGCAACGGCACGCACAGAGGGTGATCCTCGTCCAACAGCGCGCGTACCCCGCGGACGACGTCGTAGCATCTCCTGACGTGGCCATCGAACCCAACGGGCAAGAGCAGACGCGCTGGAAGATCCACGGTGAGCGGATCGTCGACGACACTCGCCGCCTGCGGTTGAGCATCGCCTCGGTGGAGTTACCCGACGGCGTCAAGTTCGAGCAGTACGTGCTCCGCATGCCCAAGGCCGCGATGATGGCGGTCCTCGACGACCAGGACCGCGTGCTCATGATGTGGCGGCACCGGTTCATCATCGACCGGTGGGTCTGGGAGCTGCCCGGCGGCTACGTCGACCCCGGCGAAGATCCCGCGGCGACTGCCGTCCGCGAGGTCGAGGAGGAGACCGGTTGGCGGCCGTTGAACGTCGAACCGCTGGGATCGATGCAGCCTACCGTCGGCAGCGCCGACGCCGAGAACCTCCTTTTCGTGGCCCGCGGAGCGGAGTACGTCGGCGAGCCCGAAGACATCAACGAGGCCGAGCGGATCGCCTGGATCCCGCTCGACACGGTCCGTGAGCGCATCGCCAAGGGTGAGATCGTCGGCGCGGCGTCGCAGGTCGCGCTGCTCCACGTCCTCGCGTTCTACCGCTGAGCTGGGGTCGGCACGCCGGCTGCGTCCATTTGCACGTACAGCGCCCGCACCCGGCCATCGGTGCGGTGAGGAGCAAGCCGGCGGCCCACGTCGGCGAGGTATGCGCCGCCACGGATGGACCGAACGTGTTCGCTCATGCGCACCGCAGCTGCGGCCTCCACGCACGCTTCGTCGACTCGTCCCTGATCCGCCAGCGTCGACGCGAGCAACGCGGTGTTGAATAACCTGCCTCGCTCGTATCCGTCGTCCATCCCGAGCGCCCGGCGAGCGAACTGCTCAGCTTCGGCTGGAGAACCGAGGTCGCGGAAGACGTGAGCGAACTTCGCCGACAGGTAGGCGCTGTCGAAGTAGTTGAGCCACGCCGGTCCGGCACCCGGCGAGAAGCGCTCGAAGGCTCGTTCGGCTTCGTGGAGGGCCGCAAAGCAGGCGGGGGTGTTTCGCTGAAGGGCATGGCCGTGTGCTTCGAGCACCGCGGCCTCCGCCTGCAGAGCGGCCAGACCCGACCTCTTCGAGGTGCGTCGTGCTGCGAGTGCCATGTCGACGGCGACCTCGGGGGCGCCGTTGAACGCGGCGTGATGGCTCATGGCCGCCAGCATCTCGGCTTCAAGCGCGTCGTCGCCTGCGTCCTGGGACAACTTCAACGCATCGCGCAGGCGCCGCTGCCCCTCAGCGGCGTTGCCGACGTCGAAGGCGATCCACCCGGCAACCTGGTGCAGCTCGGCGGCCGCACCGAGCAGCTCCGCCCGCGCGGCCGCTGGTCGTGTCGTGTCCTTGAGCATCGGCGCAACGGTCGATGTCAGGTAGTTCGTGATCGTCGTCGTCGCGCGGCTGTGGCCGCCCCCGAAGCGATTGTCCAGGCGCCGAAACGTCGCCGTCATGTCGCGCACGATCTCGACGTCCGTGCTGCGGGGCTTGGGCGGGCCGGCCGCGACCGCCGGCGCAGCGCCAAGCAAGGACGCTCCGATGGCCGTGGCACCGATACCTGCGGTCTTGAAGAACTGTCGCCTTTGCACGCGGCCGAGGCTAGTGTCGTCGCCTGAATCGGCCAATTCATCGACGGTATGAGAAACGCTGAACCACAGCAATGCCGGAGGGACTTGCAGGGCCTTCGCCCAGCGTTCGAGGTTCACCAGGTTGGTCGGAGGGCGGGCGCCCGGCGCTTCCAGGCGGCTTACCTGCGCCTGCGTCAAGCCAAGCCAACGGCCGAGCGCAGCCTGCGACACGTGCGGGTTGGATTCCTTGCGGTAGGCGGCGAAGAGCCGGCCGAAATGCCGATCCTTCAGCGCAGCGCTGATGCTCTCCGCAGCCCAGAAGGTGTCCGGCTGAGGTGGCGCCTCGTGCCCGACCAGCAGGCGGATGCAGGGCCCACAGTGGTTGCTCACGCGGTCACGAGCAAGGCGCGCGCCGCACTTCTCGCACCTTCTCACCGGCATCTGCACGTTGGCGACCCTCCTTAACCACCTGACACGCAGTGTATTCGATCGGACACAACACAGTGCCGGATTCCATCCGTCCGATGTATGAAATCCGGCGCCATACGACTCCTACCTGCCGAAACTCATACGTGGACGTCGTTTTCAGCCACAACCCACCGCTGCACGCTGAAACCCATGCAAGCGACAGCGGTAGCACTCGGTGACAACAAGTTCCCCGGTGACTCAGATGCTTCGCCCGGCGTCCAGGTTGCTCCGCCGGGTCGTAGTTCGTTGCCCACGGCTTCCCGACGGGAGGGCGCCAGCTCCATGGAGGCCGCTTTCCGACAGCTCCGTCGACCGCGCAAGCACGGCGAGCAACTGACCGAGATGGACTATCAAGCGGCCACGCTGGCGCTCGACGCCTTCTGGCCGAAGTTCGGCACTTCGCGGCCACTGCCGGAGCGCTGGCGATAGCGGATCGCCGCTCCTCGGCTGCAACCCCGAAGAACGACCACCACCAGAGAGACCGACCATGTCATTGCCAACCATCCGCCGCCCCGCTGCGTTGATCGTCAGCTCCAGCCTCCGCGATGTACGCGAACGGCGAAAAGTCGGGCTGCGCCGTCTCGCCGACAAGCTCAGCGTGTCTCCAGCGCGCCTGTCCGGCTGGGAGCTGGGAACCCACGTCCCGCATTCTCCGGACGTAGCGCACATCCTCGGCTTCCTCGGAATCAGCGGGGCCGAGTACGAGAAGTTCATGAAGCTGGCCAAACACGTCCACGACGACAACCTCATCGCGATCGAGGACATGCAGACCTTCAGTCTGATGTGGACGTATGAGCAGATGTCGCACCGAGTCGTGGAATGGGCTCCTTTCCACCTTCCCGATCTCCTTCGGCTTCCGCAACGCTTCGACCGCGAGCCCTGCGCGGAGGAGAAGGCGGCGTTTCCCGAACTCGAACCACTTGAACGAACCGTTCGCCAGCAAGCGATGCTCGACGGTCCTCGCCGCTACCTCTTCCTCATCGGCGAGGAGGCCGTACGTACCGCAAGCAACGAGGCTGACGCAGACGAACAGATCCGCCGCCTCCGAAGCGCGGCGAGTCTGCAGCATGTCGTTGTTCGGATCGTGCCCGCGACGGCGAACGAACTGAGTCCGCCGTACGCGTTCACGCTCTTCGAGCAGCGACTCACCTCGATGGCAGTGGCGTTCAAGAACATCCATTGCACCGCGTACCTCACCGAGAAGCCTCTGCTCGATGCGTACTCGAGCACCGCGGAGGCGCTTCGGCGCCAGGCACTCAGCGAGTCGGCCACAGCCGCCGCCCTACGCGACTTCACGCTGGACCGAGCGTCATGACCGACGCGGTGATCTACATCGATCCCCTGGTGATCCACCCGGTGGTGGATGGCGTGTGGCACCACGCACGTCTTACCGGCATTCCGGACCCAGGCGAGGAGATCACCATGCTTTGCGGTGTCACGGGAGTCACTGCATTCCTGCCGCTGAGCCAACGGCGGCACCGCACGATTCCCCACCAGTGCGAACGTTGCGATGCGATCGTCCGGCAGCAGCGCGGTATCCCGCCGAGGGAGAACCGACTCGGACGCAACTGAGCTGTACAGCGACAACCATTCGTCTCGTCCTCAAAGGAGCAAACGATGACCGTCCGCCCAATCGCCGCCGACGAGCACGCTTCGAGCTGCTACTTCCGCACCACCGTCGACACCCCGTATCGCAAGGCGCTGGTCCAGATCACCGAGCGGTGCAACCTGCGCTGCGCGCACTGCTTCGTCTCCGCAACTAAGCACGGCAAGGACATGCCGCTGACCGAGGTCGTGAAGAAGGTCGTCCCCCGGCTGGCCGACGCCCGGGTCCGGCGGGTGACGCTCACTGGCGGCGAGCCGACGATCCACCCGGACTTCCTCGGCATCGTGCACGCTTTCCGCAACGCCGGGATCGACGTCGGCATCTGCACGAACGCCACCGAGCTCGACGACAAACTCATCCGCCAGCTCGCCACGGCCGGAGTCCACGTCAACGTCTCGCTCGACGGATTCGCCGCTGAGTCCCACGGCCTGTTCCGCGGAGACCGTGGCTCCTTCGACATCACCGTGGCCAACGTCCGCAAGCTCGCCGCGGCCGGCCTCCTGCAAGGGCTGCTGTGCACCCCGAACTCGTTGGCCATCAACGAAGAATATGTCCGGCTGTGCGAGTTCGCCCGCGAGAACGGCGCCTGCTACGTCCTGCTCAACCCGCTCGGCAGCATGGGCCGCGGCGTGAAGTCCCAGCGCAAACTCGCGAAGACCACCATGCACATGCAGGAGATCTTCGAGCTGACCGCCCCGTTCGACGGCCCCGACCTCGACGTCGCCCACATCCGCTTCCCCAATACCGATCGCAAGCCGCTGGCCGGCTGCGAAGCCGGAACGATCATCTACGTCTTCACCCCGGGCGAGGTCACCGTCTGCCCGTACCTCGTCTTCGCCGCCCGTACGCCGGTCTCCCGCCACCCCGACACCGATTTCATCGTCGGCAACATCTTCACCGACCGGGACCTCGCCGCCCGTCTCGACGCCTACCGCTTCCACGACCGGTACCAGGTCGGCGCGAACCCGACCTGCACGTCGTGCAGCCTCGAGCCCCAGTGCGGCAAGGGCTGCCCGGCCGCCGTCGTCGCCTCGGGCGGGCGCATCGGCGACGTCGACACCGAGCAGTGCCCCGTCACCGCCGAGGCACACCGGCTGCTGCCGCTGGACGTCGCATGAGCGCCTCGCGGCTGCCAGGGACGCTGGTGACCTTCGAGGGGCCTGGCGGTGTCGGAAAGACGACGGTCACCGCGCTGGTCGCCGAGCTTCTCGAAGCGGACGGTGTTCCCGTGCACGCCACCGTCCAGCCGTCCCGATCCCCCCTGGGCGACCTGGCCCGCCACGGCACCGACACCTACCGCGGCATGGCTCTGGCCTGCCTCTGCGCGGCAGACCGCCACCACCAGCTGGCTATCGAGATCATTCCGGCCCTCGCGGAGGGCAAAGTCGTGCTCTGCGACCGGTATGTGGCGTCCTCGCTGGTCCTCCAGGGGCTGGATGACATCCCGCTCGACGTCGTCTGGGCGCTCAACCACGGCGCCTACCGCCCCGACCTCGTCTGCGCGCTCAACGACGCCCCGGCCGACGTCGAGAGCCGCTTGCGTGTGCGCGGCGGGCACAGTCGCTTCGAACGCACGCCCGGGAGCAGCTTGCGCGAAACCTACGGTTACCTCGCGGCCACGACGTTCCTGCACGACCAGGGCTGGCCCGTCCAGGTCATCGACTGCGCCGAGGACCCCAGGACCACGGCTGGCACCATCGTCGATGTGATCGACCGCATTCTCACGGAGAGCTCGGCATGCCCCTGACCGTCCTCACCCTCAACGTCGGCAATCCCGCCCTCGAACGGGCCCGCCGCCAGCGCGACTGGCTCGCCCGCCGCAACGAGGACGTCTTCGTGCTCACCGAAACCGGCTCCGGCCCCGGCACCCACCTCATCGCCGACTCCTTCGCCGACTCCGGCTGGTCGGTCACTTACCCCGAGCACGCCGACAAGGAACGCGGCGTCATGCTGCTGTCCAAGCTGAAGTCCACGGTGGACCGCATCGGAGCCGCGATGACCTACCTGCCGGCTCGGCTGGCCGGCATCGTGGTGCACACCGACCGCGGCCCGCTGCGCATCGTCGGCGCCTACGTGCCCTCCCGCGACACCACCGAAGCGAAAACCACCCGCAAACGCGCATGGATCGACGCCTTCCACCAGGCCTACGAAGCCACCGCCGACGACTCCCCCGTCCTCCTTCTTGGTGACCTCAACGTCCTCGAGCCCGGTCACATGCCACCGCACCCCGGGCAGTTCGCGCCCTTCGAGACCGCGTTCTACACCGAGCTGACCCAACGCCACAGCCTCGCTGACGCCTTCCGCACACTGCACCCCACCGCGCTCGAGCACAGCTGGGCCCGCCGCGCCGAACTCGGCTACCGCTACGACCACGCCCACGCCTCCACCGCGCTCATCGAGCACCTGCAGCGCTGCTCGTACGTCCACGACACCCGTCACGGCGATCCCCCGCTGACGGACCATTCGGGACTCGCCGTCGAGCTGACGCTGACCGCGACCGCGCCGCTGATAACGTCCGAACCGGCCGCGAACCGCGAGGCAACGCTCTTCTGAACCAGGGGTGCTCGTGCCCGGCCGCCACGCCAGCTGCCGAGCACGAGGACCCACCGGATGACCGTCGCCAGCGAACCGGCCCTGCGAGTCGGCGCCCGCGTCCTGCTCCTCAACCGCGACGACGAAGTTCTGCTCATCCACGCCCGCGACCCCGACGACACTGGTCACCACTGGTGGGAACTGCCCGGCGGCGGCCAGGACGCCGGCGAGAAGCTTGAGGACACCGCGCGCCGCGAGATCGCCGAAGAGACCGGTCTCGTCCTGGACGAGATCGGCCGTAAGCTCTGGACCCGCGAAAGCCGTTTCACGTACCGCGGCCGCGAGCATCACCGCCTAGACCACGTGTACCTCGCCCGCACCGACCGGACCGCACCGCAGGTCGCCGTCCGGCACACCGCGAACGAGCGCGCCGGTCTTATCGAGCGGCGCTGGTGGCCAGTCGCCGAGCTGTCGCAATGTGCGGACAAACTGCTGCCGGCTGAGCTACCGGGCCTCGTGGACATACTCCTCAACGAACGTTTCCCGGTCTCTCCCCTTACGCTCATTGCTTGATTCCCTCATCGGCCCCGCTCCTCTTGGGTCAAGAATCCGCGTATGTGACCGCTGACAAGGTCGTCTAAGTCCCCCGTACGGGTGAATCGGCGCGAAAGAAACTACCTACCTGTATGGTCGTCGCGACGGTAGAGCCAGTCATGGCCGCACGGGGAGGACCGTTGGCGTTCAATCTTGACCACGTCGTGCTCGCAGAGCTCGACATGCCCAGCGTTGCCGCGGTAGACGCGCAGCTCAACGAGCTGTTGCAGCCGGGCGGCGAGAGAGTCGAGCCCGCCGCCGAGTATGAAGCGCGGGACGCCAGCGGCACCATCAGAATCGCGGTCGACGCTCGCCGCAAGGTGACCGACGTCGGCATCCAACGCAGCTGGGTATCCCGGATACCGGCCCCGCAACTGGCCGGGGTGCTGTTTCAGACCTACGTCACCGCCATTCAGCGCGCCATGGTCGTCGAGCTCGCCAACACCGGAGAACCAGCGGCAGCGGACCGCCCGGCGGAACTGCCCGTTCTCGACGAATCCCTGCCGTATGACGAATGGATCGCGGCGATCCGTGCACGGATGAACGACATCGACGACCAGCTGGAACACATCCATCGTCTCGACGCGAGCCGGACGACGACCCCGCCCAGCGACATCAGGAGCCCGCGCGGGTTCTTCGTGCTGCACCTGCGAGGCGGAAGCCCCGCCGGGCTGAGCGGATCGGTCAACGCGCTGGCGAACGCCGGCTCGGACCGGCTGCGCCTGGACGTCCTCGAGCTCTTCGCGGCCGCCGGCCTCGCCGCATCCGTCGCCGAGACGGCGCCGCGCTCGACCCGGCCGCCGTCGCCAGACGACGACGAGGACGTCTTCGAGTTCCGGTACGACGACTAGGGGGACTGACGATGGTCGGGTACAAGGTCATCACCTCGGCGGTGCGCGTCGAGGGAACGAAATGGCGTGGCTTCGCCGACACCGTGAGCAAGGTGAAACCCGTCGTGCAGAACGCGACACTGGGCCCGATGGCGTTCTTCGTCGGCGATCCCCTCACCTTGGCCACCGAAGCGTTCAACGCGTCACTGCTGAGCGACACCTACGAATCCTTGCGCTCGTACGTGGAAACGGCGATCACGGGAGCCGTTATCGAGTTCGACCAAGTCGACGACGCGCTGCAGAAGACGGCCCAGATGTACGAACTGGCCGAGCAAGTCACCGAAATCGACCTGAAGAAGATCTACGGAACGGCGCCTCAGTAGCCATGACGACACCAGCGGGCCCCGAGGCCTACACCGGTCCCCTCGACGACATGTTCAACACCATCGAGGGTGAGATCCACAAGGTCATCGACAAGTTCAACGCCGCGGTCCACCACGTCAACGACTGGAAGTACGTCCTCGGCCCGGCGCTGATCTGGGTCTCCGACGCGCTCAAAAAGGTCCGTGACGGCCTGGACAAGCTCGTGAAGCTGGTGCAGTACGCGGTCGAGCACCACATGCCGGTCGTGTCGCTGATCGTGCAGAGCTTCAACTGGCAGGACCACGTGCAGAAGGACTTCTCCGCCATGGTGAGCTCGGTGGAAGCCCCTGCCGACCCCAACCTGGCCTACTGGGAGGGTGCGGCTGCCACCGAGTACCGCAACCGAGCCAAGATCCAGCGGGACGCCGTCGAGGCGATCGGCGGCCAAGGCGGGAAGGCCGATGCGATCAGCAGCTGGCTGATGAACATCGCCAAGCTCAACGTCGAATTCATGACCGGCCTGGTGAAGATCGTCGCCGACTTCCTCGGGGCACTGGTGACAGCAGCGCTCGAGACCGCCTCCGTCGTCGGGATTCCCTTTGCGGCCAAGGACTTGGCCGGTGTGATCGGCGGGCTGGTCACCAACGGGATCAACCGGCTAGCCGAGATCGCCACCAGGCTGATGGGTACCTTGGCCAGCGTCCGCGACGCCAAGGGCCTGATGAACGACCCCCGGCTGCCCGGTGGCCAGTGGCCGCAAGCGGTCAACCTGTGACCCGGAAGGCGCAGCCGTGAACGCACCGGTCCCCCCGGGCTTCCCGCAGTACCAAGGCGGGCCGCCATCCCCACCCCCGAAGCGAGGACCCTCCACCGGATGGATCATCGCGATCGTGGCCATCGGTGTGGTCGTGGTGATCGGCATCGCCGTGGGAGTCTTCGTCGTGCTCAACCGCGGTGGCAGCAACAGCAGCTACGACCAGGCCGACGGCAAGTACGGATCGGCCCCGCTGGCCAGCTGCGACGACGTCGCCGCCCGGGCCGGGAACCTGCCCCCGAAGAGTTCGGACACGCCGCTGCAAGGAAGCAAGGGCTGGCTGTGCACCTTCACCGACCCGGCCAACGCCGTGACCGTCCACCTGGACGTGGAAGTGAACACCGTGGCGCGGCAACGCACCGGATTCAACATCGACACCTCATCGGGCGGCTACGCGCTGGACCCCGCAACGCGCCTCGGCGAGCGCGCGGCGTGGGGGCCGGCTCCCAACGGCAAGATGTGCGACCTGGTCATCCTGGACAGCAACGCGACGTTCAAGGCCGGAATCGACGACGCGAACGCCGCCTCGGACGACACGCAGGGCTGCAAGGACAGGGTCAAGGCCATCGCGCAGGCCCTCTACGACTCGATGCAGCCGCGGTGAAACCGTCCCGGACATCGGTTGACGTGGCTGGCTGATCCGGTTCCTGCGCGTTCATCGCCCGACGTCGTCGCCACCGTGGTGAGCGCAGGGTGGACCGGCGCGGCGCATCGCGATGCGCGCCCGGAACGACGAGGCCACCGGCCCGCTGGGCACCGGCGCCGTCCACCGGTACCCCGGCGCACGGGCCACCGCGGCCGCCACCAGCGTGCGACCGAAGCCGAGACGGCGGTGCTCGGCGGTGACGTGAACGTAGTCGAGGGTCGCCGCCCGGCACGAACCGCAGATCGAGGCGGTCGCGGTGGCGACCTCGCGGCCGTCGAGGCGTAGTTCGAGCCGGCCGCTGAGCGTCCCGGCCGGCGGCTGGTGAACGACCACGACCACGCCCGCACCTGGCGCCGTCTCCGGCGTGTACTGGGTCGTGACATCGAGGTGCACCCATTCGGCGAGGCGGCGCTCGGACGGATCGAGGCCCTCTTGCGCGCGGCAGACCTCGCACAACGTGCCGTGTAGCTGGTAGCGGTGGCTGTAGGGCGCGAGCTTGTCGTAAAGGTCCAGATCGAGCCGGTGACCACGCAGGCACACCGTGCGCCTGCCAGCGCCTGGCCGGACCGGAACGAGATCGCCGAACTCTCCGCGCGCGCCCGAGCGAATGATCCCGGCGGACTGGTCGCTGGTCATCAGCGAGACCGGGACGGGCTGGGCGACAACGGTGAGCGCCTCAACCTCGTGCTGCGGTTCATCCGGCGACCTCGGTCAGCCGTCCGCCGACGCGGGGCTGGCCGGCCGCGATGGCGCCGCCGGGGCCTGGCAGCTGCACGGGGTGGGCCTGTGGCCGTGCTGCGGCACCGCGGCCGCGGCTGGTCACCACGACGTCGCGGACCTTCAAATGACCGAACCCGTCATCGGTCATGCCGTGCCATCGACGCCTCGAGACGTCGAGTTCGAGGTCCGCTCCTGGCCATGGCCCGGCGGTGAGCAGGACGGCGCCCCGGTTGCGGACGCGCCCGGCCAGCCGGCGGGCGACCTGCGGCTGAGTCGCGCGGGCGAGGACGGGGCCGAGGACCACCAGGTCGAAGCCGTCGATCAGCGCCGAGACCACCGCGATGGCCTCGGCGCCAGGATTAGGAACCAGGGCGAGCCGATCGAGCTCGACGCCCAGTTCGGCGGCTGCGGCCACCCCGAGTTCCGGCAGGCCGGCGACCGCCGCCCACGACCCTTCGCGGGTAGCTTCAGCCAGCAGCGCAAGGATCAGGGCCGTCGAGCCGGACACTGACACGGCGGTGCCGCGACGCAGCCCGCCGCCCGGGAGGATCTCGGCCAGGACGGGCGTCACCGGCAGCATCCCGGCCGGAGCCGAGGCGGCCTCGGAGTCGGGGGCACCCAGCTGGGCAGCCGTACGGACACCAGGGATCGCCGCGAGCCCGGCCACCGCCTCCGGTACCGCCACCACGCACCTCCAGCACCACGAACACGCACCGGAGACACCCGCGTGGGGAAGCCGCGAGCGAACCCGAACACTCATCGAACACTTGTTCGGATAGTGCGAGACTGGGCGGGCGCTGTCAAGTTGAGGGGACGGACCCCGCTTCGCCACTTCGTCAGAGCCCCGGCGTTCCGGAGGGGTCGACGACGCAGGCCAGCGCGCCGAGGGGGAGGGAGCGCGCCGGCCTGCAACGACGACCGTAGCCCGCCGGGTGCCGGTTTCGCGCGGTCGTCGACACTCGGGATTTCGGAAAGGAACAGCCGGTGTCTGCCATCAGCCGCCGAGGTCGGTGATGACCGTCTTCGTCTCCATGTGGTTGCTGAACACCGCAATGCCCATCTCCCGGACCGGGCAAGGGCTCCTTAACGTCGGCCAACACCAGCGGCCGAGCGTGCCTGAAGTTCGGGTATGCCACGGCAGCCGATGTGGACGAAGCCGCTGAGCTGGCCGACCGCTACCACCTGGCCGCGCCCGTGTGCACCGCGCTCATCCTCGCTGTTGGATCCCGGCTCGGCAGCGGCACCGGACGCTGCCGGCACAGCGGTGGTGGTTCACGAGCAGGACGTTGATCCTACACTCACTGAGGCTTCGCCCTGTGCCTGCCCACGCATCTGTCCGGACTGCTATGCGGTTTGTTCGGCTGATGTCGTTTTCCTGCAGGCGTCCGGACTCCTGAAGGACACGGGAGCCGGTCTTCACCACCGCACGACACCTCCGCCCACACGGTCTTCGTGCAGGCGACGGGATCGTCGAAAACACCCCACGCCTCCGACAGCGACCGAACGACCAGCATTCCCCGGCCACCACGCTGGCCGAGCTGCGGCGGCACGATCACGGGCCGGACGACGGAACGGTCATCGACCTCGATCCGAACCCGGCACCCCACCGCGTCGTGACTCATGCGCAACGTAGCGGCACCACCAGCGTGGCCGTAGGCGTTGGTCACCAGTTCCGTAGCCACGATGATCACCCCGCGGCGATGGGCTCCGGCGACCTCGCCGAGATGGTCCGCGATCCAGGCGCGCACACTGCGCATCGTTTCGGCGGCTGTGCTCTCCGGGGCGATGGTCCACGTCAGCGGGGCGTGGCGCCGGCGCTCCGCACCGGACATGACCACACACCACCTTCGCGGATCCCGCCTTCGCTGCCGGTCACAGCCTAGGTCAACGACCGGGCATCAGGCGCTCGTACCGTTCACCCGACCGAGCGTCAAGAACGTCTCGCGCTAACGTCGGACGGCTCTGAACTCCCGCGAAGTCAAGGAGCGACCAGACATCAGCATGCCCTTCGGCATATTGCCGTAACGGCGCCCCATGCACCAACGACTCATGTCGTGCCCGCGGCCGACGAGGAGTCGATCGAATGAGAACTATCACACGCGCGGTCGCGACCGCAGTCAGCGCGTTCATGGCGATCACCGTAGCCGCGTCGTCAGCCGATCACCCCCTGCCTCTAGGACAAGAGTCGACTCTGCCGACGGTCTATACGCCAGGGACGGGATTCGCCGAAGCTTCAATAATCGCACTAAAGAGCAACATACCACCGGACAACTTGTCCGCGGTCTCCACGACACTGAGTCCAGTCTACGATATCAAGCCAAAGCGTGTCACCTCGGATACTTCTGTGGTTTTTCCTGTCGCGGCCGCCGATCTAAATAAGGTAGGCACATATCGGCCATCGACGACAAACCTTTTCATCTCAATGTACGAACCGTCCTTGGAGATGTGGATTCCTTTAGATACAAGCTACAATCCAGAATCCAGGACGATCAGCGCGATCGCGCCACACTTCAGCCTCTTCCGCAAGGACATAGTTTCGAAGGCTCTGAACATTGCAGCAAATGGCATCAAGACAGCAGCCAGTGAAATTACCGGCCTGCTGGCGCTGGGAAAACTGGAACTCGATGCACTAAGGAATGCCGCAAATGAAGCATTCTTTCCGCGCCAGCAGAGTGCCGAATGCCAGACGAAACAGAATGATGATTACAAAGTAACGCCGCAACCACCTAAGGTACACGGGTGCGTAGCAACCGAATCTTCAACCAGATTACTTCTTGAGAATCACTACCACCTCCCGTTTGACGTGATCAGCCCAAGCGGAACGACTCCGCAACCGCCGTGGTCTACGTTCAAAAATCTGGACCAGGTGATTCCAGCTTGGCTTCAATACGCTGTCGGCCACACCTACCTGCCACCCCTGGGAATTTCGTCCACAGGACTCAGCACCACCTTGACCAATCAGCCAGAATGGCACGCGGCGATCACCCCTGACGCCGAGGCGATCGCCATGAACGTAATTCTGGCATTACTCAGCGTACTACCCGAGGGCGCTAAATTCGAACACGAGGTCACGGAGCTGCGAGTCGAAATATTCGCCAACGCAAAAGACGAGTTGACACTCATCGCAACAATGCGAACGTATATCGAAAGAGAGCGCATCGCTGGTCCCGGATCCATACTTCGCGGCGAAGAACCCATCAATTTCTTCGACTTCTTCCAGAGTATTCTGACCTGTGCGCACAGCACAGGGAAGCTGACCAGTGTTCTGCAAGAAAATCCGGAAGAAGGACTAAAAGAGGTATACTCCACTGCGCGCGACTGCCTTAACACCAGCTTAAAAGCCGTCGGCGATCAACTCAAGGAGAATTTCAGCGCCGCGATCAGCGCATTGAACGCGATTCCAGACCTATATAACGCAGCCCGCGAAACCGGCCAACTCGCCGAACTTACTCATGATTCGTTAGCTTTCAGCGACGTCGATGTCAGACACATCACCTGGTCAGAGACAAACTGGGAAAGTCTCACCCGGGATGCATTGGGTTGCCTCCCCAGCACCGGCGAGCTATGGGACGTAATTCGCCCGGCCATTCAGTTCGTTGACCTGACCGGAGATGGCGTGAAGGACGCGATTGTCGACGCGGCATGCCCAACCGACACGTCATCGAATCCCAGTTGGGCGTTGGTTTACGACGGAGCTACCGCGGGTCCCCATCCGCAACTTCTGTTCGCTGCGGGGAAAAACGATGACTTCCGGACGACGACGCTGACGTTCGGCACGCGCTCGTTCACCATTTCTGGGGAGGCCGTCAGCGACACCGGCGTCCAAGCCAGCCCGGACATCATGTTGACCGAGACCTATGCGTGGAACGGGTCCACCTTCATCCAGACAGCGAAGCGCCAGAGCCCGCTCCGCTGAGTTGGTTCAGCGTGGTGGAACCGCATTTGCGGAAAGGCCAGCCCGGAAGCCCTCCATCTGCGTTGCTCTTAGGCTTGCACTGCGCGTGTCAACATGGCGGTCACGCAACTGCCCTACTCGCCGCCGGGACACCGCGCGGAGTGACGTAGGACGCGGCGATGCTGGCGGACAGAGAAGACTAGTTCGCACGAGGACGCGCCTCACTCTCCTGATGAGCCCTCGCGGTCACCCGAAGCGTCTTACACCAGCGACTCCAACGCCTTGACCATCGCCGGCATCACGGCGGGAACCGTGCCGGGTTTCCAGGTCGACGCCTCGAGCGACTTGGCCTTCGCCGCCTCACCGCCGGGTATGTTCGCCAACTCGGCGGTATACGCCTGTAGTGCGCCGAGAACCGACGGCGTCTGCTTCGCGGTACCCATGTCATATCCGAGGCTCAAGTGCTTCAGCCCCGACCAGTGCCGCTGATAACGTCCGACCCGGCCGCGGACCGCGAGGCAACGCTGTTCTGACCCACGGGTGCTCGTGCCCGGCCGAACCATGCCGCCGAGCACGAGGACCCACCGGATGACCGTCGCCAGCGAACCGGCCCTACGGGTCGGCGCCCGCGTCCTGCTCCTCAACCGCGACGACGAAGTCCTGCTCATCCACGCCCGCGACCCGGACAACCCCGATCACCACTGGTGGGAGCTGCCCGGCGGCGGCCAGGACCCCGGCGAGAGAAGCTCGAGGACGCCGCTCCGCGCGAGGACGCCGCTCGGCGCGAGATCGCCGAGGAGACCGGCCTGGTCCTGGACGAGATCGGCCGCAAGCTCTGGACCCACGAGAGCCGCTTTACCTATCGCGGTCGCGACCATCACCGCCTCGACCACGTCTACCTCGCTCGCACCGACGACGACGCGCCGCAGGTCGCCGTCCGCTACACCGCCAACGAACGCGCCGGCCTGATCGAGCGCCGCTGGTGGTCGGCCGCTGCGGTCTCGACCTGCCGCGACAATCTCCTGCCCGCCGAGCTGCCGGATCTTCTGCAGGCTGTGCTCGACGATCGCTTCTCGCTCGCTCCCCTGGCACTCATCGCCTGATTCCGCGCCTCCGACGTGGGCACACGGCGGACCGGCCCGGCGCATGGCGATCCGGGCACGGAAAGACTGCGCCACCGGGCCATCCGGCAGCGGAGCCGTCCACCGATACGACGGCGTCCGAGCCACCGCAGTCCCCACCAACGTGCGACCCGAAACCTAGGCGCCGGTATTCCGCGGCGACGTGGACGTAGTCGAGGGTCGCCGTCCGGCACTTCCCGCACGGGCTCGCCGTCACCGAGCCGACCTCGGTGCCGTCCAGGTGGAGTGCGATTCGACCGGCCAGCGTTCCCGCGGCCGGTGGATGAGCGACCAGGACGAGCCCGCCGGTCGGCGCCCCCGTCGGACGGGTGCTGGACGGTGACGTCGAGGAGCGCCCACTCTGCGAGGCGCCGAGCCTCCGGCTCGCACGCTTCCTGACCGCGGCACACCTCGCACAGCCAGCCGTGCAGCCGGTAGCGCTGACTGAACGGCGCGAGCTTGTCGTAGAGATCCAGGGTGAGCCAGTGGCCACGCAAACACCTCTTCACCTCCGTGCCCGCTGGCCGGACCGGGACCAGCCCCGCTCGACGGGTGCATCATCCAGCGACCTCACGCAGTCCATGGCCGGCCGACTCCTCGCCGGCGGCGACGGCGCCGCCGGGGCCCGGAAGCCGCGGGGCGAGGGTGCTCGGGCGCGCCGCGGCGCCGCGGCCACGGCGAGTCGCGACGACGTCACGGAACTCCAGGTGGCCGAAGCCGTCATCGGTGAGACCGCGCCACCGGCGGTTCGACACGCTCAGCTCAACGTCCGCGCCCGGCCACGCACCGGCGGCCAGCAGCACCGCACCTCGGTTGCGGACCCGTCCGGCCAGCCGACGCGCTAGCGGCGCCTGCATGCCGCGAGCAATCGCCGGGCCGAGCACGACCAGGTCGAACCCGTCGATCAGCGCCGACAGCACGGCGGCGACCTCAGCCCCGGCGTCGGAAATGAGCGCGAGCGACTCCAGCTCGACGCCCAGCTCGGCGGCGGCTACCACGCCCACCTCGGGCATACCGGCGATCGCTGCCCACGATCCCTCCCGGGTCGCCTCGGCGAGCAACGCCAATACCAGCGCGGTCGAACCGAAACCGACACGGCTGTGCCGCGTCGCAGAACCGTCTAGCACCAGCTTGGCCAGCGCGGGCGTTACCGGCAGCGACCCGACGGACGGCGAGGGATCCGGGCTCGGCTCGCCGAGCTGTGCGGCTGTGCGGACGCCGGGGATCGCCGCGAGCCCGGCAATCGCTTCCGGTACCGCCACCATGCACCTCCAGCACCACGAACACGCACCGGAGACGCCCACGAGGGGAAGCCACGAGCGAACCCGAACCAATCGAACATTTGTTCGGATCCTGCGAGACGGCATGGCCGCTGTCAAGCCGAGCGGCCGAGGTCACCCTGCGATGGAGGCACTCCCAGCGCTGGTCCGAGTCGGCGCACACGCTCTGGTCGCCGCGGGAGCCATCGGCGGTCGGGGTCCGCGATCGACTTTCTCTAGTTCACGAAGCAATCAAGGACCGTTCCTGTCCGCTTCCGGTGGCAAGGTGGCAACGTCAGCTCGACGACCAACGGAGAACCCCGATGAGCCGACACGTCCAGGTCACGTTCGACGCCCACGACCCGCGAGCGCTCTCTGCGTTCTGGCGCGAGGTGCTGGACTACGTCCACCCGGCGCCACCCGGAGTCGAACTGCCCGAGGGCGCCGACCCGTTCGCCGCGTGGGACGAGTTCCTCGAGCGGGCCGGTGTGCCGGAAGACCAGCGCACCAGCAGCTCCGCGGTCGAAGACCCCGACGGCCGGGGCCCCCGCCTGTACTTCCAGCAGGTCCCGGAAGACAAGACCGCGAAAAACCGGGTCCACCTCGACGTCCGGGCCGCCCCCGGCCTGCAGGGCGCCGAGCGGATGGCGGCGCTCGAAGC
The DNA here is from genome assembly GCF_053605345.1 of Amycolatopsis sp. NPDC003865. Classification (NCBI taxonomy): domain Bacteria; kingdom Bacillati; phylum Actinomycetota; class Actinomycetes; order Pseudonocardiales; family Pseudonocardiaceae; genus Amycolatopsis; species Amycolatopsis sp. NPDC003865. The sequence continues at coordinate 194,895 of NZ_JBSGJA010000020.1, forward strand.
GGAGTGCCAACGGCTGATCGCCCTCGGCGCCACCCGGGTACGCCGCTTCGAGCCCGAACCGCCGCTCAGCGCCGGGTTCATCGTGATGACCGACCCCGAAGGCAACGAGTTCTGCCTGGATTGACAGCAAAACGGTGACCCGAACTACGCCAACATGGCGCGGCTCACGGCAGGAAGGTGTAACCGGCCTCGGCGTTCCAGCGATCAATCACGTACCGGTGAAGCAGTCCGCCGAATGCATTCGTAGGCACGTCGCGGGAGGCACACCGTGATGAACGATCGTTCACGCCGGGTGCTGGTGCAGGTCGAACACCGCACCGTCACCCTCCGCCATACCTCGGCGTCTTCCGCTGACCCGCAGCCGGGACAGCGCATCGACGAGCTGTCCTATCCCGGGATCCTCGTGTCGCACCTTCAAGACGGCGTCGTGGACCACGAGGTATGGCTGCCGATGGGCGAGACGCCGACCCTAACCGACGACGAAGCCCTGATCGCCGCACTGCACACGGCGATGCGCTGGAACCGGGGCGAGCTCCCCGAACACCTCAGGATCACCTAGCTGCCCGTGAGTTCACCGCTCGCTGCGGCGCTTCTCGTTGCCGACGTCCTTGTCCTTGGCCTTCCCGGCGATCTTGCCGCTCCGGACACCCGGACCACCGTCCGGGCCCGGCCGGCCACGGTCCGGCGAAGCGAACGCGACGACCCTCGGCGCCGCCGGGGCCCCGGTCCGCGGCGAGGCCGCCATGACGTCGACCGCCGTCCGCGTCGTCGAGCCGGCGGGCACCGTGGTGGACGGTACGGATTTGTTGCGCCGCGGATGATCCGGACGGCGTGCTCCCGGCAACGTCCGGCCTGGCCAGCGCCACCGCGAGGACAGCCGCCGCGGCCACCGGCTGCGGTCGCCGCCCGCCGACGTCGCATCGGTGCAGCAACCAGCACCGAGCAGGACGTCGTGGCGACGACGCGCTCGCACAGCAGCTGTCGGATCTCCTCGGCGGCCGGACGCTCCCCCGGCTCGAAGGCGGTCATCCGGCTCACCGTGAGCGCGAGCGATCCCGGCGCGTCGGCCGGAATCCGAGTTGCCAGTTCAGCCGCGCCATCACCGATTCCGCCGAGTAGCCGAAGAAGGATCGTGGTTTGGGCCAAGGCGGTGCATAGTGGATTCATGCCACGCCTCCCGCCCGGAGCGACCGTATTATGCGGCGCTGGCGCGTCTGGATACTCACGCCTTCCCAGCGGCGCAAAACTCGCATTGTTGGCGTTCAACGAGGTTGCGCGCGGAACCGGTGTATATCCCCCCGCGGCCATCGATGCGGTCGCACAGCAGCTCGACAACGATGAGTTACGCCTTGAAGTGCTCCTTGACCTGATGGCCCGTGAGGTGCCCGCACGGACCCTAGCCGGGGTGTACTCGGTTCTAAAGGGCGCGAAGCCGACACGGCCACACAACATCCTGGTGCGGCTCGGAGTCCCCATCGTGACAACCAATCAGGACGAGTTGATCGAACTCGCTACACCAGCCAATCACGTTGTCGATGTGCTGCATCTACACGGTCAAGCCTCGGATCTTGACTCGGTGATGACGATGCTCAGCCAGTACGTTGAGGGGCTGCCACAGCCTATCGCCGATGCATTCGCCACGTTGGTGACAGGTCGGCATGTGGTGGTGTACGGCTACAGCGGCCGAGATCGCGACATCATGCCCTTCCTCTATCACGCGCACCGGATCACCTGGCTCCAATACCGACGCTGGCCGGATCCCGCACCGCTGTTCCCGGAAGCACAACTCTTGAAAGATCGGCTGCGAGCCCGTATGCGGGTGATCGAGCTTCCCGAGCCAGCAGAGTGGCTATTCGATCGACTACCGGCCGGCCGCCGCCGCGAGGTCGACAACCTAAGCGCAGCCGCCTTGCCAATCAGCTTCGTAGCTGCGCTATCAACAGCCGCGCGGACAGCGTTCGATGCGGTCTCGCTACGCGATCGCCGCTTGGCACTTGCTCGGGTACTGGTGCACTGCAACGAAGCCGAGTACGCCTACAACGGCTTGCGCAAATGCGTGCGGTCCTGGCCACAAGACGCCCGGGTCGTCCTCCGCATGGCCGCCACCGCAGAGGTTGTCCAACGCCGACCAGAAGCGTTACGTCGGTATGCGCGCGCCACTTTGTTGACAGTCGACCCAGTGTTACGGGCCTCAGCACTACTTGGGCGGGCACACGTCAACGCTAATGGCAGTGACCACGCCACCGCACTTGACGAACTGAAGCACGCGATGAACGCCGCGCAACGGATCTCCGATCCACACGTGCGGCGCAGGCTGCTCACTCGCATCACGAATCTGCGAGCCCGCATCCACGCCATGACAAACCACGAGGCGCAGGCGGCCCGCGACTATCGCCACGCAGCGGACCTCGCGGAGCGCAATAATGATCTTGACGGCAAGGTGACCGCCAAGATCTTCGGCAGTGACGCTCTCCACAGTCGCGGCCGCTATCTAGAAGCCCTTGACCAGTTGTCGGAAGTGATGGAGGACAACGCGACGTACGGCCGTCCGCAGACCAGGATGTGGGCGCTGTTCTACCGTGGTCTGACTTTGTGTTCGATGGGTCGACTCAAAACCGGAATGGGTGACCTGCATGCCTGCCGCGATGAGGCGCTGCGAACCGACAACCGTCAGGCCATGGCCTGGGCCGAGGTCGCCATCGCCAGCTACGTCCGAAGATCCAACGTTGCCTTGGCGGAACAACACCTGACCGCCTGCAGGGCGGCGATCAAGAAGCATGGCCTGCCGTTGACCGTCTGTGACGTGCGACTGGAATGGGAGTACGCCGAACTCGCGCGGGCACGGGGCGAGTGGAGCGAGGCTCTCGATCGTCTCGACGCTCTGGACTCTCGCCTTCGCGACCCGGGACTCGGGATGGCAATGCCGTATATGCCACCCCATCTGGTGGCTGTCCGAGGCGAAATCGCTCGCGAGCGTGGTGACGCCGGCGCCGCAGACCTACTCCGGGACGCGCGAAGAACTTTCCGAGCAGGAGGTTGGCGGCACAGTGCCGTGCGCATGGAGGTCGCACTGTGGCTGCTTCGGGGCCGCACTCGCCCGCCCGCCTCACTAGTTGATCGCTGCAGTCGCTACGGGTACGGCAACGAAACCCGACGGCTTCACAGCCGCGCCAAGACCTACTATCCGCTACACAGCTGGTGAGATCAGCCTCATATGAACGCGTCACCGGGGGAGAGCTGAGGGGGACTGAAGCTGCTGTCGCGTTACGGCACAGAGTGAGAGCCTCGGTCACGGGCCTTCAAACCGGTCATCGTAATTCGGTCGGTGAGATGTACCCGGTCTCGGGTTGTCGGCGGCGCAGGTGCCTTGTAGGCCGTAGTGCGGCGGAACGTCGCGATTGCTCCTCACCAAACTCCGCGCGGTTCGGGCCGACGGTCAGCTGTGCCTGCACTCACAGTCCGCGCGAGCGGCGCTCGACGTCGCGCGGTCGTCACCGACTTCACGTCGGCAGTCATGGACGCAGGTTGACTACCAGCCTGGCACCTCGTCGGCTTGCCCAGGAAGCCTCGCCAGCGTGACTGCTGGTTACCCCACGGTAGATTAGTGTCATGCTTGACACAAACGTTCCCTAGGCTTACCGTCTCCGCATGACGCTCTATAGCGTCAGCCTGACGATAAGATCGTCGACCGGTCGAGTCCTGGAAGGGGCACGCCATGACCGCAACCGAGCCAGCCCTCCACCGCGCACCTGCTTCCACGAGCCGCGACACGTGTTACGACCTGGCATACGTCCTCGACCAGCAGATCGACCGGGTCGTCGCCGTGGCAGGATCCCCGGTCACTCATGTGGCCGAGTTGCTGGCCGCCCGAAAGGCCGCCAGCTTCGAGTGGGCGATCAACGAGAAGGCCGCCGCCGAGACCGCGATCGGCCTCGCCGCCGCGGGCTGCCGTTCGTGCCTGATCACCAAGCACAACGGACTCGACCTCGCCCTCGATCCGCTGATGAACGCCGCGGTGCACACCATAGGCGCGGGACTGATCATCATCTCCGGTGACGACCCCGACGCGGCGGGCTCCACCTGCGTCCAGGACTCGAGACTGGTCGCACAGCTGGCCGGGCTCCCAGCCTTCGAGCCGGCCCTGGACGGTGACGTCGACTACCTGGTCCGCGCCGCCGTAGAACTGTCCGAGAGCGCGAGCATCCCGGCCCTAGTGAAGATCACCACCCGGATGCACGAGCACTGCGCCACTATCGCCGCACCACCCTCGCCCACACGCCGGACCCGGACGATCCACTACTTGTCGGGGCCCCGCCTCGACAGGCACACCGCGCACGGCCTCACCAAACTGGGACGTCATCAGCGACACCGGCTCATCGCACAGCCTCTCGCCGAGGCGGTGTTCGCGCAGCCCGGCATTGTCTCCGCAACCTGCACCTCACCGTGTAGAACCGCTGTGATCGCCGCGGGTGCCGCGGCTGAAGCCGTACCTACAGGCGCCTGCTGCCGGATGGTGGTACGAGCGAGCGTCCCCGTCCCCGAGGCTGTGCTCGACTTCGCCGACCGGCACGAACAGACGTTGGTGATCGAAGAACCGGCACCTGTGCTGGAGAACTGGTTGCGGGCGCGAGTCAGCCGACGGGAGGTGCTGCTCGGACGCGCCACCGGGCACGTCAAACCGGAAGGACTGATCTCGGCGCCCGAGGTTGAGCACGTCCTGCGCACACACCGGGCCAGCTCGTGGACGCAGATCGAGCGCAAGCCGGACGTGGTCCTCACCCCGGGACCATGGGAAACCCTCCTCGACGCCGTGGCTCGCCTGCACCGGGCGGGCGCCTTCGTGGCCGCCGACGTCGGTTCGTCAGTCCGGCTGTGCTATCCGCCCTACAACGCCGCCGACGTAGCGCTATGTCTCGGTTCGGCGATCACGGTCGCAGGTGGCGCCGCGCGCACAGGACGCCGCGCCATCGCCGTCACCGGCGACTTCGCGCTCCTGCACACCGGGCTCGAAGGCCTGCTTAGCACCGCCCACCTGCAGCTTCCGCTGCTGGTGATCGTGCTCGCCAACGGAACCCAAGCGAAGACGGGCGGTCAGCCGCTGCCCGCGGCCGACATCCCCGCCCTCGTCCAGGCCTGCGGGATCACCACCATCGACCAGTGGGCACTCGGCTCTCTCAACGTGAAGGCAACCGAAGCCCGCCTGTCCTCGCTGATCTCGACGGGACTTCCGGCCGCGGCGATCGTCAGCTCGCACCCGTGACCGGAGAGGAGAACACCGTGGGGCTAGCCGCTACAGTCGAAGGCCAGTTGCACGTGTTGATCCCGGCCGGGGGTAGCGGCACCCGGCTCTGGCCGGTGAGCAGGGAGGGCACCCCGAAATTTCTGCTCGATGTAGGCACCGGTGAACCTCTGTTGCTGGACGCGGTTCGGCGAGCGCTCGCCGTCACCGCACCCGACCGGATTCATATCGTGACATCGGCAGGCTACGTCGAGCAAACCCGCGAGATCACCCGGCCGCTCGGCGTGGTGTCCGTGATCTGTGAGCCGGAGGCCCGGGATACGTGCGCAGCGATCGCGCTGGGCTCGCACATTATCGCCCTCGGCGACCCCGACGCGGTCGTGGTGTCGACGCCTGCAGACCAGTTCGTACCCAATGACGGTCCGTGGCGCCGGGCGATCACGGCGCTGATCAACGCCGCCGACGACGACCGGCTCGCCTGCCTCGGCATCGTACCGACCCGACCCGACACTGGCTTCGGCTACATGTATGTCGCGGCCGATGATATTAATGTGGGCCACCCCTGTGCCGTCACGTCATTCCACGAAAAGCCGGATGCCGTGACCGCTACGTCGTACCTCAAAGGGAAACGCCACCTCTGGAATTCCGGGATCATGGCGTGGCGGGCCGCGGCATTCGGGGAGCTGGTGGCCCGGTGCGCCCCCGCTGTCAGTGAGGCCGTGCACCAAGTCGCGGCTCGCGGGCACGCCGACGACCAGGCGTTGCGTGCGTGGCGCCGGGCGCCCCGCGCGCCGATCGAGCCCGTCCTGCTCGAACCGGCAGCCACGTCCGGGCGGCTCAATGCCGTACCGGCTGCGCTGGACTGGCGCGACCTCGGCAGCTGGACCGCCGTCGCCGACATGCACGCCGCCGGCGGCAAACAGGACCGGCTGGTCCTCGCCCACGAAGCACACAACTGTTCGGTCACGAAGACGAAGGGGCGACACGCACGCCGTTACGTCTTGGTCGGAGTGCGCGATCTGGTCGTCGTCGACTGCGAGGACGTCGTCATGATCATGCACAGAGGTGCGGCGCAGGACGTGAAGAAAGTGATCGGCGAGCTGACCGCACGAGGGTGGGCGGACCTCACCTGACAACGCCCACCCGAGACGCACGGAGGTGCCGTGAACGTACAGCAATTGATGGACGAATTCGCGAGCGTGAACCCGCAGGATGTGACCGTGCTCAGTGGCGCAGGCCTGTCGGTGGAGGGCCCCTCCTCGCTGCCCACCGGCGAGGAACTGACGAAGCGCGTGTTCGACGCCTTCTTCCTCCCCGGCACGCTGAAGACGATCCGCAGCAAGCACGCCGCCGTGGGCTGGTTCGAGCAGCCATTGTGCCCGTCGCTCGCACCCGAGCGGAAGTCTCGACTGCCCCGGCTCGAGACCGTTCTGGGCGTGGCAGCACGGATCCACGGCCCGGAGGCGATCGATCGCAGCACCGCCGACATGGCCGTCGCCGAGCCCAACCGACTGCACCGCTTCTTCGCCCAGCACCTCGACCGTGGCGGCGGTCACCTGACCGCGAACTTCGACGAGTGCATCGAACGGGCTGCCGCGGCTACAGGAGCGAACTGGGCGAACAGCGACCTCCTTCACTTCCATGGATCGGTCGGCGGCGCCGGCACGCTCGGCGCAACACTCGAGCGCATCGAACGAGGTTTCTCCCCCGATCTGGCGCACAAGTTTCTCGCACTGCTCACCCGGCGACCGATGCTGCTCGTGGCCGGCTACAGCGGCAGCGACTTCTTCGACGTCAACACAGTGATCGCCGGGCTTCCGCCGCGCTCGCTGCGCGGGCTGCGCGTGGTCTGGCTGCTACACAGCGACCACGACCCGCATCTTCTGCCGATTCACTCGCTGGCCCCGGACGAACCGACCTTGTCCATCTTCGACATCCTGCTGAGGCAAGGAGCCGACCTGTCAGTGGTCTGCGCGCCCACGGATTTCCTGCTGGGTCAGCTTGCCCGCCGTTGGCAGTTCACCCCGCTCGGCAGTCCGCTGGGGCGCAGCCCGAAGGATCCGCGCATCGACGTGGACCACAACCTCCTGCCAGTCACGACGTTCGCCCTGTACCTGGATGTCGGCCTATTCGGAGAGGTGTCGTCGCTGGGCCAGGAAGCGGCTCCGCTTATGCCAGCCGACGAAGTTCGTTCGGCGACAAGCGCCGCCCTATGGGAAGCGGGCCGCTGGAACGATGTCCGCAGGCTTTGGCGGCGGGTCAGACCGAGGACGGATACAACACGACTGGAACGGATCGGCGCGAGCCTGTGGGTGCAAGGCCGGCTGCTGCCGGCCTTCGCCTGGCTCACCTGGCACCGCCGCCGAGCTTCGGGAGACGCGCGCCAAGTGCTCGCCGAAACCGAGGGCAGGGTGCTCGAACATATGCTCCGCACGCCCGACCTGCGCTGGCTGGCCCGTCGTTTCGTTCACGGCGTCCTCGGCGAACTCGGACAGACCGATCAGACGATCGGGGTCACCCTGTACCGGCGGCGAACCGATCTCGCGAGCAGCCTCGGCAGCACCGTGGGCGGTGAACGCGAACCGCACCACGCAATGATGTCCAGCGAATGGTTCGGTCAGGCTGGCAATGTCCTAGCCTGGGTCACCTACCAGCACCGGCGACTACGCGACTCATACCGTGACACAGACTCCGCGCAGGAACTCGGCGACCGGTACTCGGTATTGCGCGAGTGGTACCAGGCCGTCGGCTCGAAGGCGGGCGGGATCCGTACCCACCTGCTGCCCGGCGCGCACCGGGTGTTCCCGACGTCCGAAGTCCTGACCGGGGTGTTCGATTTGCAATACGGCTGGTGGCAGCGGTTCCGTATTGTCGCGCGCCACGCCGTGAAACGAGAACTGTGGCTGCGTAGGGCTGGCCAGTCGCCCCAGCCAGCAAGGGCCAGGGCGACGAGCGAGGCGAGCGTCGGATGAAGGACCTGACCACAACCGAAGCCGTACGGTGGCTGCAGTCGGACGAACCGACCCTGATCGTCGCCGGTGCAGGTATATCGATGGGAGCACCGACCAACGCACCCGGTGTAGCATCGTTCCTGGCTGGAACCACGACACTGCTCGAAGAGGCGGCAGAATACGTGCCTCGGGACCGGTCATACCGGCGACGCCTGTTCCCCGAAGCGTGTTATGGCGCCATCGGGGAGGCTTACGGCACCGACTCTCATCTCAGGATCTGGGAATCTTTAGGGCCCGAAGTGGCCGATCAGGTGGGAGCGGTGCCGGCAGTGGGGCACCGGGTGATCATGCGGCTGGCGCAGCGCAATGGCTGGCCCGTGCTGACCACCAACTTCGACTGCTTCCTTGAGACCGCCGCAAGGGCGCTCACCATCGATTTCGACCTTCGCATCCCTCAGCCGTGGCATCACGAACTCGACCTCACATCGTCCGCGGGCCGGGCGATCATGGTCAAGCTCCACGGCACCGCGACCGAATACGGGACAGTGAAGGCGACCGCAGCAGACCTGTCCCGGTGTTCGATCATCCTCGAGAACATGCGGCTGCGTCCGCAGCCCCGCCGGATCCTGATCGCCGGGTACAGCGGGCGGGACTTCGACCTGTTCCCCTGGTTAACCGGCACGATGGCCGACTGTGAAGTGCTCTGGGTGGACCGCAGCTTCGCTGGCGCGAACGGCCACACGCATCGCGCCGGAACTGTGCCGGGCGTCCTGACGTGGACCGGCAGCTGGAATGACCTCGCGCGCGAGATCGCCGAACCATCGGACCTCGCCCACCCGGCAGGCCGCCCCGACGGTGACATCGCACGTGACTTCCGGCAAGCGGTCACCGATGCCGTAGACGAACACGTTGCAACCCTGTTGACCCGGCGCGATGGCCGAGCTGTGGCAGCATTTACCGGCGTCCTCGCATCCACTGGCGCACATCGCGACGTCGCCGAACTCCTTGCCCGCGTGGACGACATCACCAGCCGGAGCGTCCGGATCCAAACGCTACTGTGGGGTGCGCATGCGAATTCGTCCCTCGACCGGTTCGGCACGGCGCTGGTGATCGCCCGGCGAGCCCGGACACTGGCTTGGCGCACGCTCTCCTTCTACAGCGCGGGGCGTGCGGCGATCGCCGTCAGCTACGCCCACGTGGCCAACCACTGGCTGTCGGTGCTGCCGGGGGGCCCGCGCGCGCGGCGGGACCAAGTGAAGAAGGTCTTGGCTCTGGCCCACGTGCCCCTCGTCACCGCGCTATATGCACCGTTAGGACTGTGGTCGATCATACGGATCACGCGGAGCGCGGGTATCCCGGTCACCGCTCAATACCGGTTTGCCTCCGACTACCTGGAGCACCTTATTCGGCTGATGGCGTTGCTGGAACGACTCCGCGGGAAGCTCCCAACCGCTGGCTCTCTGCTCGACTCAGGATGGCAGCAAATCCAGCACAACTGCGTTCGGATCGGCTACACGACCGGCGTGTTCAACGTGTCGAAATACCTGTCCCGTCAACAGACAGGCGTCGGCGGCCCCGAAGGCACGTTGGCCCGAGCCCTCGCGATCGGCGATCTCCTGGGCGAAACACTCGCCCGGCGCGACATCGGCTCGTCACTGGCGGCACGCAGCCGACAGGAACCGGACACCGCCCAAGCCCACCGAGAGGGGGCTGCCACACAGCTGAAACTGGCGCTGCGGACAGCGCTGCACCTCGGCTGCCCGTCCTTGGTACTCAAGATCCTCCTGCAGCTCAAAGAAGTGGGTGTCCCATGCAGCAGTCCAGCCGGGGTCGCGCGACTGATCGACCGGACCGAGTGCACTGCGATCATCCGGGACAAAGCCCGGATCATCGCCGCACTCACCTGACTTCCCGCCACCAAAAGTGAGAACGACGTAACAGGCGACGACCACCCATCGACTCTGCGGACACACCTTTACCAGTGATACAAGGAAAGGCCCACCGATGTCGTGGTTGTTTCCCGTGATCTACGTACTAGGCATGATCGTGGTGTCGGAGATTCTGCGACGCAAGGCAGGCATCAGGCATGGAAGAAGGATCCCCATCCTCGGCCCGAACGGCGTCGGTATCAAGTGGTTCGGCGTGTCGATCGTGAAGACGCTCTTCTGGCCGGTCACGGTCGGGGTGTGGACGGTGTGCGCTGTTGCCCGGTGAGCACGGGCGACGGACGTTCCTCGTCGGCGCGGGCGCGAGTGTCGTCCCGCCTGCTGGGCTTCCGCTGTTCTTCGCGCTGCGCAGCTACCTGATCGAGCAACTGAACCTGCCGTCGGAGGCCGTGGACGGCGCGACGCAACTGGCACCGGAAACCTTCATGCGAGCGCTGTACGAGGGCGGACTGCCCCTCGAACTCTGGCTCACTCGCACGTTGCGCCAAGGGCATCCGAACGCCGTGCACACGGTCCTGGCGACCGCGCTAGCATCCGGGGACCAGGTCTGGACAGTAAACGTCGACGAACTCATCGAAGCAGCGTCGCCAGTGGCTCTCAAGGTCGCCGCGTACGACGACGAGGTCCCGGACGTGGACGCCACACTGCTCAAACCACACGGCACGGTCAGCAACGGGCGGTACATTTTCCGGTCCGACCAGGTCGTGCGGCCTTTGCCGACCGGCTGGGCTCACCGGCTCGTCGACGACTGCGCAGGCCGCGACGTAGTCGTGATCGGGTACGCGGGGCTCGACGTCGACCTCCGGCTCGTCTTGGACGATGCGCTGGCGGGTGCGAACACGATCACCTGGTTTGCGACCACCGGTGACCGCGAAGGTCTCATCCGACGGTTTCCGATTCTCGACCGCGACAACACCTTCCACGGCGAGAAAAGCCCCGACTCACTCAGTCCTGCCTTTCTGGACTGGGCAGACGCCGAAGGGCTGACCGGAAACGTCACGCCTTACCAGCGAGAGGCCGTGACGCGGCGCGATGACCGGCAGCCCGCGCACCTGGAAGGCGACACCCGGCTGGCGCGCGCGATGCTGCTGGAACGCATCGGCGATCGCCCTGGCGCCCGGGCAGGTCTGCTCGAGATCCTGCTGCCCCGGCTGACCGCGCAACGACAGCGACTAAAGGCCGCTGCGGCGCGGCTGCGCACCATCGAGCTGTACGGCGAAGCTCCATGGACGAAGCCGTTCCTCACCGTCGCGGGCAGCAAGCTCGCCTGGATTTTGCCCTTCGCCCTGCGCAGGCGACTGGACCGCGTCGACGTCACTCTCCTCAGTAGCTCTCACGGACTACACGCCGAAGCTCGCGCCCGAGCCCATCGCGCGCTCGACAAACACGACCCGGCAATCCTGCTCGGAACAGCGAAGGCCGCGCGGTTCACCGGTGATCTGCCGGGAGCGATCGCGGACGCGTCCAAAGCGGCCGAGTTGGCTCGCGCGAGCGGAGACGTCGACCTGCTCGCCCACGCATTGTTCGAACGAGCCTTCGCCCACATGTGGGCGGGAGAACTAGCCATAGCCCGCATGCTGGTGCGCGACCTGCACTCGGGCATCGACGGCCTGGCCGGCGTGCGCTGGATCGCTTGGGCCTGCTGGCACCAGGCCTGCCTGCACCTTTACGACAACCGCCCCGACAAGGCGATCGCGGAGTTGCAACGTGCGGAAAGCTTGTTCGAGGTCGACGGGATACCCGCCGGCCAGGCGGCGGCGATCACCGTGCAGCTCACCGCGCGACGGATGCTGGGCGACGCGAGCGAATTCGAGCAGCTGCACCGGGACAAACTCGCGAGCCTGCGTGGCACCACCGGTTGGACGGCGTACACCGAAGCCTCGATCGGTCTGGAGCTGGCGGAGTGGGCTCGCACGCACGGCGAGCCAGCACGAGCCGTCGAGCTCTACCACGGGATCGTCGGCTCGTCTCCTGACGAGCCGGTGCACCGAACGTTCGCGCTGCTGGGGCTCGCCGAACTCGAGCGGGCGGCCGGACGGGACAACATCGCGCTCGCCGACGAGGTGCGTGACATCCTCTGCGATCACCCGATGGCCTACATCGAAGCGCACTTGGTCGTCACCGACTACCTGGCCGGACGGGTAGACTCGGCGGTGGGACTGGCGCGCATCGCGGCCGCAGCGCCGGATCTCACGACTCGCACCGGCGCTCCCGCATCCGATCCGTCGGACTACTGCCTCGGCAAGCACCCCGAGCTGCACGAGATCTATCTGCCGTGAGCAACTCCCGCAGAACCGGGTGAGGCCGAGGATCCGATCGGCCTCACGTCTCGTCCGTCAGGTCGCCGGCGCGAGCGCCGAGACCAGTTCCTGGCGGGTCAGGTCGGCGATCGTCCGTCCAATCGTCAGAGCCGTCTCCCCCGCGTTGAGACCGTCGAAGCGGATCGGCCGTGCGCTGGGGAACGCCTGCGACCATTCGCCCGGCACCTGGATCTTGGTGCCGGGCACGAGGAACCGCACCTCGCGCACCCCGGCGCCTCGAAGCAGCGAGATGCCCTCGGCCGGCGTCGCCGGCAGGTCCGAAAGTTGCGCGTCCGAGAACAGGATCAGGACGGTGTCGCACGGCTGCTTCACCGCCGGAAACTCCTTGATCCGGCCGAGCAGCGGGCGCAGCAGTGTGGCTTGGCCGTCGGGGACGGCGTTTGCGGCGGGCAGGGCGCTGTGCGCGACCGGCACCGGCGGCAGGCGGGTCTTCGCCTCGAACGCGAAGTCCACGATCGCGATCTGGTCGTCGTCTCGCAGCGTGTCCGGTTTCGCCGCCCACTGCTGCAGTTGAGACAGGGCGGCGTCACGGGCGGTCGCGAATTCCGCCATCGAGCCGGAGACGTCCATGCCGATCGCCAGGCGCAGGCAGGCCGCGTCACGTGGGCCTACAAGGACAGAGGACAACAGGTCCGGAGGCGAAGCAGCTGGTCCGCGGTCGCGAAACAACTGCCACCCGCCGAGCCCCAGCAGGCATAACACGATCAGGGGTACGGCAAGCATGCGCCACCTGCCGGGGCTCCGTGCGAAACGAGGGGAACGCGCTAGGTCCGTGGTCGGCGCCAGCAATCCGGACATGACCGATCAGCTCGCCTTCAGCGCCGGTTCACCGGACCACTGTCCACCCTGCCCGCCGCCGGGTTCGTCCTGGTGCAGTGCGTCCCACAGGTCCTGCAGCTCGGCTGCGAGGATCTCGGCGTCCCACGGGCGGTGGGTGTGCAAAGCATCTGCGGCGTCCTCCAAGGACCGTGAGGGCACGAGCACGCCCGTCGTGCCGAGCAGACGCGGTGCTCGCGGGTCGGGCAGCCGCAGCAGGCTGCGCAATCGGACGCCGTGAACCGGTCGTGGAGCGGCGATCAGGCCCTCACCGGCGTCGGGCAGCGTCCGCGTCGTGTGGGGGTCGCCGTGTTCAGCTTCACTCCTGGCCAACAGCCCTCCCCCCAGCGCCACGATGCGGGCGTTCTGGTCGCGGTGGTACTGGATACGCAAGCGGAGCGTGAGCCACACCGCCAGGTGCTTCTCGTTCGCCTTGACCAGCTTGTCACGCAGCTTCTCGAACTCCTCGGCGCGCAGACGGTACTGGTCACGGACCTCCGAGACCAGGTAGGTCCGCACCACCACGTCGGCTGTCAGGGCACCGGCGAAGATCGTCGCCATGGGCCATGCGGGGATCGACATGGACCCGACGCTCACCGCAGCGTCGTCATATCGGTGCAGTACCAGCAGGAAGGTGGCCAGGAGCAGGACCCCGAACACCGCCGGCCCGACAACTGCGCCCCGGTGCCTACGCCGACTGATGCCCGCGTAATCCATCACCCACCGGTGCGCGAGCGCACCCGCCAGCCGCGCGCCCAGCAGCGTCACCGCCGGCAGGAAGAGGGCGACCGCGACCGCCCCGAGGCGTGCGGGGTCCGCCCATCCCGCCTTCCGGTCCAGGTCACTGGTGAAAGCGAGATACCAGAAGAAAACTTCGACCAGGGTCAAGACGATCTCGAACACGAGCAGGCCGCGCGCGGACACGAGGCCGCGGTTGCGGTCGTACATTTCGCCAGTCTCGTCCTCGTGCCGCATGTGCTCGGTCTGGGGTCGGCCGGGGAGCCGGTGGACCCGCCACTGCGGGTGGTCACGCAACATGCCGAGCGCGTGCCAGTAGCGCGCACTGCGATGCGCGGCGCTGACGAGTTCGACCATCAGACCGCGCAACTTCCGCCCCGCCCGCTGGTCTTCCTTCGCCAAAGTGTTAATCACTTCGACGGTGACGGACACCTCGTCGCTGTACAACTCGTCGGAGCGCGGGTGCGCGTTGCGGACGTTGTCGCGCCTTCGCCGGTGCCCGGCTTCGAGCAGCCTGCCGAGGCCACTCTCCACCTCGGTCCCGGTCCGCCGTCCGAGCATCGAGGCGAGCCCCCGGGACAGCCATCTCGTCTTCATCGACCACACTCCTTCGCGTTCACAGTGATCTCCACGCGGCGGTTAACCGCCGCTGCCGGCGTTTGAGCGTCTTTGAGCCGTTTGGACCCGAGCCCGATGGGCGCGAGCCGCGACCGCTCGATGCCCATTCCGGTAAGCGCCGCGGCCACTTCCTCGGCCCGGTTATCGGACAGCCGCTGTCTCCCCGGCTCGTCGCCGACGGCGGCGGTGTGCCCTTCGATCAAGGCCGATGTGCCCGGGCGCTGCCGCAGGTCATCGGCGATCTCGCGAAGCACCTCGTCGGCACCCGGCAGCAGTTTCGCGCTATCGGCGGGGAAGAGCAGCGAAGCGGGGATGGACTTGCTGGCCCCGCACGCCGACGGCACGGTCTCGACCTCGGGGACAGCCAGCGGATCGGCCGGGAGGTGCTCCGGTGCAGGCGCCCGCTTGCCCATCTGGCTGTCGAAATCCACGGTTGCCCCTGCCTTGACCAGCACCGCCGTCCAGAGTGCAGTGAGGTTGGTGCGCGCGGGCTGCGGCAACGCTAGCTCGGATTCACCAGCCCCGGCCCAGATGATCTTGCGGCCTTTGAGCTCCGGAGTCAGGTTCTTTCCGGCGAGAAGGTCGTCTGCTAGGGGCCCGGGTGGCGTGTCAAAGCCGAGCACGTTGAGGTCGAACGGCCCGACGTTGTTCAGACCGTCCGAGACCACGAGCAGCGTCGACGGGTTCTGCCTCGCCGCGACCGCAATCGCGTCCAAGATGGCGCTACCCGGTGCCGTCGGCTGCATCTGCTCGTCGCGAGCCCACAGCTCAACGCAGTTCAGAACGATTGGCCGAGCACGGTCCGCGGTGGGGCTGTCCACGCCAGGGTGGGGTTCCAGCGCGATCTTTTTCACAACGGCGGGCTGCTTGCCAGCCCCGTCGACTGCGATGAGCGCCAGCGCATCGCCGCGGCTCTGGGCGTGCTGGAGTTCAGTCACCGTCCGGGGTGGGAGGTCGCCAGCGGCCGTGGACGCACTGTTGTCGACCACCAGCGCGGTCAAGCCGCGGTCAGTGGGGACGGCGACGGATTCGACCTTCGCGCAGTCCGGGGACACCGCCTCCCCCTGCCCGTCCCCGCACGCGACGGCGATCAGGCTGATGCTGGCGAACAGCGCGGCGATCGCGCAGATCAGCCATCTCTTGAGAGTTCTCTGCCGAGATTGCATGTGCACTCGCAAATGCTGAACGGAGCGGGTCTGGCCTGCAACGCAGAGCGCCGCACCAAGCCGAGCCCAACACTCCTGGCGACCATGCGTACGCCACGACGCACGCTCGGATGACTCCATGACCGTACGCATCCGAGCGACTATGTGTCAACTATGACTAATAAGCTGTGTTCCCTACCTCCGCGCCACGAGCGACCCTCGCAAGATCGGACTAGCCAGAACGGAAACCTTCCCTGCTGCCCGATAGAGCTCTGCCGGGCGGCCAAGCGCTCCACCTGAGCTTCTAGTGCGCCCAGTCGGCACGATGAACTCGGTCGCGTTCCTGACCTTCCGATGAAAGTTCGCCCGATCTAGCGGCACGCCCCATACGACTTCGTACACCTCACGCAGATCACCGATAGTGAACTCTTCATCACAGAAGGCAGTTGCGATGGTCGTGTACTGCAGCTTGTCTCGCGCCTGGTCTACGGAATCCCGAAGGATCCTGTCGTGATCAAACGCCAGAGCCTCACCGCCACCCAGCTTCGACAGCGGGACCCAGCCGGCATCTTTTACGTCTGAACCCTGCGCGGGCACCGGGATCGGAAGATTCGGCGCTATAGCCAAAAACGCGCAGGAAACTACGGAGCCGCGCGGATCCCGATCAGAGGCGGAGTAGACGCCGACCTGTTCCAACGCAACGAGACCATCCGGCATCCCGGTCTCTTCGACAAGCTCGCGTATCGCTGCATCCTCGATACTCTCCCCCTGGCGCCGGAACCCCCCGGGCAGCGCTCGCTCGTTCTGGAACGGTTCGATACCGCGGACGACCAGCAAGACGTGGAGCTCTCCCTTCCGGATGGTCAGGATGACAAGGTCGGCCGCAAACGCCGACATGAAGCACTCAGGAGGCAAACCGATCACTACTGAACAGTAGCTCAACCGGCAAGCTTCTTGTCGTGATTGACTTGATGTCTCATCTTGCGAGTTGCGACTACCGAACAGGCCAGACAAGGGCGAGACCTCAAGCCAAGTCGTCGCGGTCGCCGAGGCCTTCCGTGCCCCTGTTGAAGGGCCGCCGCCGGAGTACTCGCACGCGTTCGACGGGATCGAGTCGGTGGTCGCCCGCGCCGTCACCGGGAATCGCGACTTCATCGTGGAGAAGGATCGCGTCACCCCGGTGCCGGCCGGTGACGGTAAGGCGAAGAACCAGCTCGGCGCGCCGATGGACACCCTGCAGCAGCGCCTCACCCGGGAACGTACCTTCACCACCCAGCTGTTCAACAAGGACGGCTCCGCCACCGTCGTGCCCGGCCAACCGCGCGCCACTGCGGCGGTCAGCCCCGACGAATGCCTCGAGATCGACACCGGGGAACCGAACTTCCAGCACAGACCGGTTCTCCAGCTGCCGCACCTACGGGTTCGGCATCGGCCGACCCGAGGACGGCTCGCCGACCTTCCTGGTCACCACCGCCTACACCGCAGCCACCGACGGCACCCAAGGCGTGCGCGCCGACATCCTCATCCACGACGGCCAGGTCGAAGGCAACCCGCCGCCGGAGTGGTACGGCACCCAGGTCGGCATCCAGGTCATGTGCAGCGCCATCAGCACCAGCTGCTCCACCTCGAACATGACCCTCAAAACCATGGGCGAATGGATCACCGGCGAACACCGCTTCTGGCAGACCATCACCCCCAGCGGCACCACCACCGCCCGCGACGGCAAAGCCTTCTACGAAGTCGGCCAGACCTTCTACGACCCAGTCACCAACACCCGCCCCGTCAACGACCGCACCGACTTCTTCCGCTGCGACACCGCCAGCTACATCCCCGGCGCCACCCAAGGCTGCGTCTTCACCGCCCGCACACCCGTCCTCAACATGGGCGCCGCCCGGTCCAAGTACTCCGACATCGTCGACCACATCGCCGCCGCCCAGTACCACCCGGAAACCACCAAACCCGGCACCTTCACCCCGCCACTGGATGACCCCAACCCGGCTGGCCTCGGGCATTGGACAATCACCGTCTTCCCCGAAGAAGGCGCCGCATAGCTCGCAACTTCCACGCCGCCTTGTCGGCAGCGTCCGGCTGGCATCGCGTGATGCCCGACCCCAGCCGGACGGGGTACCCACCCAACCCGAGGTCTTCTCGGGCGCGGTGATCATGCCGCATCACATACCTGTGACGCCCACGTCATGCCACGTCTCTTTACATGGCCGCGAGCAGAGCTCGCGGTGACACTCGCTCCCGCGGCCGCGAAGTCGGGCTTCACCTAAACACGGTGGTGCGCGGCGGTGTCGCCGTGTGCTGGACGGCGACGTCGGCGCCGGCGACGGTCAGTTGCCGTCCTCGTCCCCGCGGTGGCTGCTCACGCAACTGATGGGATTGTCGCGCAGACACGCTTTACGTTGGCGATGCGTAAGCCGACGGTGTCGAACGCGGTGACCCAGTTTTTGGCGACGGCTTTCTGGGCTGGTGCGAGCTGGATCAACGCCATCACCGAACACAACGGAGGTCTTCGTGTCTCACCGTAATGCCCGTTGACCCTGCTCGGCTTCCCGTTCGTCGTCCTGACCGTCTCGGCGATCCGGATCCTTCAGTGCAAACGCCCGACCTTCCCCACAGCCACCCCACGCTGTAACACCGACTACTTCCCGTGCGCGACCTACGGCGCGTAGGCATGGTGCTTCGCAGGACCTTAGGCGGTGGACTTCCAACTACCAGCAGACCCCGCCCTGCCTCAACCTGCAACCTCCAACTCGATAATCCCCACTCCGACAGACTTGACCGGCGAATACACAGTGACAGATTGCATATAGAAGAGATTTCAGGGAACCATTTGAATGCTAATGGACTTCGACCCATTCGCACCCCAATCAGTTGTGACATCAAATCGAAGGGTATAGCTGCCCTGATGAAGATTGATCCATCCCCAACCGGGAGAGCACTCCGCTTCATCCTTCATGATCACAGTACCCGCTCGAAGCACAGTCACCTTGGCGTAACAGCCCGAACTAACCTCACCGACGTCATCGGACACATGAACAGTGAATTTGATGTCATGATCGGCGCGATACTGATTCGGTCCGGCCTTGTATTGGCTGAGTGACCCGTCGACGTCCAGATACAGCGGCGAGCTTGCTGTGCGTCCAGCCGGACTGCTGATTGCCGCAGATGAAACGGGGGACGATAGCCGAGGTGCAGTTGATGTCGCGATCGCAGGCGACTCAGTGATCGTGGACGACGAAAGGCTTGGCTGATTTGACAAGGTGGTCGGACCGCTACTAGATGCGCTGCCGTTATTCGGATTTTCCGAAGGCCTGAACCATGAACCCACGACTGCAACGGCCGGGCCGGCAAAGAAGGACACTCCGATGCACAAGACACCGAGTAGTCCGATCGTCCAGGCGGCAAACTTCGGAAGCGTGGCGTCGTTCCTCTTCTCGATAAATCGCTTGACGATGAGGTGACCGCCGCTTACCGCAGCGACCACGAGCGCGACCCCCAGCAAGAAGATCCAAAGTAGGGTCACCCCGGAGCCTCCTACGACGTGGAGAATATCGGCCATTTGTCTCCTCTGGTGACTCACGTCCGCGATGCACTACTGCTCCGGTGCCCTACGGGGTATCTTCTAAGTCGTAGTTCACGTTGCGCCGTTACTACCGCCTAGCAAGGTCGGATGGCCAAGATGTTGGGATGTTGCCCTCCGTCCAGAGGTCGTGTACCTCGAACGCTCAGGAATCAGGATGTTGTGGGATCGACCGACGGTCCCCATAGATCAAGAGTGACAAGCCCAGCAGAGCACCGTCAGGTACGGCTTCTAGCACTGCAAGCCCGTAAATACGTGCCCCTACGTCGTCGAGCGGGAATTGAACACCAGGTTCGACTCCTGCACAGACAGTCCCCGTGAACCGCGGCGAAGCGGCATCCGCGTTCGGCGGTGCCACCTTCGGCTCCACCCGCGCGGCCTCCCACCACTACCCCAACAGCAGCTCCTCTTCCAGACCAGGCTCGACGTCGTCCGCAGTGAACATCGGGTCGCCGGCCGCCAATCGTTCCCCGGCCGGCCGGAACAAGTCACCGTAGGAGCCCATCACCACGTCCTCAGCGATGGCCGCACCGCATGGTCGGCGTGGGTAAGCCGATCCAGTAGAGCGGGGTCCAGTCACGCAACACTGACTGCTCCCCGGCGACCTGCTGACCGATGCCGTGCACGCACACGATCCGCCACACCACGCCTCCCGATGCGCCAGCGCACGACTTGACGACGCGCTACGGTTAGCGCTGCTTATGCAGCCCGCGGTATTGACGGTCGGCAACCCGGTCGGCCTTGTCGGCCTCTTCGGCGTCGTGGTTGTGGATCTGCTCTTCGAGCACCGCGGAGCGGCCGGCTTTGTCAGCGGCGGCGATCGCGGTCGCCGCTGCCGCGGCGGCGGTGTTCGCCGAAGCTTGCGCTTGCCGCGCCGAGGCTGCGGCGCGGTTGGCGGCGTCTTGGGCCTGGTTGGCGGCGTCGGCGGCTTGAGCGGCGGCGGCAGCAGCTTGGTCGGCGTAACGTGCCGCGTCGTCGGCGGCGTTGCGGGCGCGCGCCGCGGCGGCCTGCGCTTCGTTGGCGTCGTGGGTGGCACTGGCCGCGGCGCTGGCGGCTTGGGCGAGCAGGCTGTCGACGGCGGCGTTGTGTGCGGCGGTGTTTTGGTCACGCCGAGCGGCGGTGAATTGGCCGACGGTTAGGAACTCGCGCGCCAACGTGGGAGGTCCGTCCAGTGCGGCCTGGGCACCGGCAACGACTTCGCGCGTGCCGGCGGCCCGGGCGGCGGACTGCACCTGCGCCACCTTGACCTGGTCATCGATCTGCAGAGCGAGGTACTGACCGCTGTCGAGGAAGTCGCGCAGTGCCTGGTCAGTACCGGCGTCCAGCGCTTTCTGCCCGTGTTCGACGACCACGGTGCGACCGGCTGCCCGAGCGGCGGACATGATCTGGCTGACCTGCAGCGTGTCGTCCTGCAACCGGCCCGGGTAGTCGCGGCTGCGCAGGAAATTCCGCACGCCGATGTCCGTGCCGGCCAACGCAGATGCTGCGGCCGTCTTGAACCCGGAGGTACCGGTGTCGGACAGCTGGATGAGGATGACACGGTCATCCTGCCCCGCAGCCGCGGCCTTGACCCACGGGCCGCCCGCGTCCGCCAGCTTCAACGCGACCTTGCGCGCGTCCGCGACGACCGTGGCGCGTGCGGTGCCTGGCGTGGTCGCCTCGGCGATCAGGCGGTTGGTCTCCGCGTCCCAGGTGCTGACCTGGTCCAAATCCCACCGTGGCGGAACGGCCCGGCTCGCGTATACCGCGGCGGCGGCCTGCGCTGCGTCGTCGGCCTGCTGTCCGGCCAGGGCGATCCGGTCGTCGTCGGCTTTGCGCTCCACCTGCGCGATCTGCGACGCCTGCTGCGCCGCCGTCACCGCCGTGTTCGCCGCCGCCGTTGCAGCGTTGGCGTGTTCGGTGGCCTTCTGGGCGGCGTCCGCCGCGTTCCCTGCGAAGACTGCCGCATCGGCGGCTGCGTTGGCGGCCGCCGTGGCGTTGGCCGCGGTCTCGGCAGGTCCGGCCGCAGGCAGCGACGCACGGAGGCAGCCCACGTCACGCAGCCAAGGTTGCGTCAGCGTTCTGGGAATCGCGTGGCCGCCAGGTCTGTGACCTGGGCTTTACTCCCCCGCTTGGACTCGAACCAAGAACCCTCCGGGTAGCTGCTTCGACGTGCTTCGCCTTCGAACTCTCGGACCTATCGATCTGGCAGCCGCGTGTCTCCACAGGCTCTCGAACGCGGAGTCAGAGGCGTCACGCCTCGCCCGCCAGGAGCACCGCCATGTCGAACACTCGCACTACAAAGCGACAAGGAACCGATTTCCCAGAATTTCGCATCGATGTACAATTTATTGAAGGAGGCGCTGGCGAAGAACTGCAGAATAATTTGGTCTCGACTGTTCGGAGTCTACTACGTTGGGCATCGAGAGAAACCAGGGACGGTACGGCCAGCAACAGAGAGGCGGAATAGTGACAAGCGGGGACTCTTCTTTCACTTCAGGTCCATCCGGCCTCTCGGACTACGCGGTATCACCGCTCGGGATGCCGACTGCTCTCCTGCGCGGCGAAGTACGAGTTGCGTTCCTGGGGCGAACCTCCACTGAGGACCAGCAGGACCCACGCCAGTCCTTGATACGTCAGCTCGGTAACTGCAAAACCACCATTCCGCCGTCCTGGGTCATCGTCGCTCACTTCTACGACGTCGAGTCAGGCCGCATGGAACTCGACCGCCGAGGTCACGGCTCCGGCTATGAACGCTTCGACATCCCGATCGCCCGCAACGGCGGCATCGCCGACCTCCTGACCGAAAGCAGAAGGCAGGACCGCCGATTCGACGTGGTCATCTGCGAGAGCATCTCCCGCGTCGCACGGCGCGCCTTCGAAGGCCTGTCAATCGAACGAGCCCTCGAACAAGCAGACGTTCCGCTCTTCGCCTCCAACGAGCCGATCACACTCTCCGGCAGCCGCGCCCAGCGGATCCTGCAGCGGCGCATCAACCAATCCGTCGCCGAGTACGAGGTCCTCAACACCCTGGAACAGTCCTGGGGCGGATTGTGCACCCACGTCCGCGACGGCTGGAACATCGGCAAACCGCCCTACGGCTACCGCGCCAAAACCTACCGGCATCCCAACCCGACCAAGGCTGCCAAAGGACAGACCAAGACGCGGCTCGAACCGGACGGACGATGCGGCGAGACCGTCACCCAGATCGCAGCGTGGCGCCACCACGAGGGCCTCGGCTACAACACCATCGCGGACCGGCTGAATAAAGACCTCGAGAAGTACCCGCCACCGACACCACCGAACCCAGACCGCGCCCGGGGGCATTGGGGCAAGACCAGCGTCTACGAGATCCTGTGCAACCCGAAGTACACCGGATACCAAGTGTTCAACCGCCGGGCCAGCCGCTCACGGCACGGCAAGGTCAATGACCCCATGCTCTGGGTCTGGTCACCCGAACCGGTCCACGAGCCTCTGATCCCGAAGTGGATGTACGACGAGATCGCCGCTGGCCGCCGGCCGCGGCGACGCGCCATCGAGGTCGGCCATCGACTGAGCAAGCACCCCCAGACCCGCAGGAAGTACCTGCTCCGCGGAATGGTGGTCTGCGGCTGCGGCCGCCGCATGTTCGGCTGCCGACGCCGCGGCACCACTTCGTACTACCAGTGCAAACCGGACAAGAACAACAAGGCGCAGACCAGCCACAGCATCTACGTCCGCGAAGACGGCATCCTGGACGCGGTAACCAGCTTCTTCGCCGAGCGAATCTTCGGCGAACACCGTCGCGAGGCCCTGGCTGCCGAGCTCAGCAGTGTTGACGATACTGCCGATCGTCAGCAGCAAGCTGACGAAGATCGCTTGAAGCGGACCGTGGCGAACATCGAACGCCGCCAAACCGCCGTCCTGCGCCAAGCCATGGACGGAGACCCGGACGACCCCTTCACCAGGGCTCTGCGCGCCACCTACAACGAGCTCGACGCTGAGAAGTCAGCCACCGAGGCGGCGCTGGCCGCCAACACGAAGACCGCTAAGACCGACCGGCCCACGCCGGAGAACTTGGAACTGCTCGACGCACTGCCCTACCTGGCTGCTCACCTGCTGGAAGCCCCAGAAGACCTCCTGCGACCGCTCTTCGAGGTCACCCGGCTGCAGGTCCGGCTCCACGGCGCGGGCGGCCGCGCAACGATCAGCATCCACCTGCCTGCCGACCGGCTGGCCGACGTCGCGGACGCGGCCGGCGGGCTGGCCAGGACAGACGACGAACGTGCGGATTGCGTACGTGCCCCCGACGGGACTCGAACCCGCACTGAATCGATTTTAAGTCGACTGCCTCTGCCGATTGGGCTACGGGGGCACCGCACACTCTAGGCGATCGCCTCAGTTGAGCGTCCAGGACTGGTTCGCCGTGCCCGTGCACGTCCAGATCTGCAACGGCGTGCCGTCCGCCGAGCTCGGGCCCGTCGCGTCCAGGCACTTGCCCGATGCCGGGTTCACCAGCTGGTTCGACGACGAGTGGGTCCACTGCTGGGCACCCGTCCCATTGCAGTCGTACAGCTGTACCCGCGTCCCGTTCGCCGTGCCCGCCGCGTTCACGTCCAGGCACTTGCCCAGCGCTCGCAACGTTCCCGCCGTCGACGTCCACTGCTGGGCGTTCGTCCCGTTGCACGTGTACAGGTCGACCGTTGTCCCGTTGGCCGAAGAAGCGCCGGCCACGTCCACGCACTTTCCGCCGTAGCCCGTGATCGTTCCGGCCGACGAAGGCGGCGGGGTGGTCGTGCCGCCCGTGATCGCGTTGAAGATCCTCGAGTACGCATACCCCGTTGCCCGGTCGTAGTCCTGGAGCTCCCAGAACGACAGCTCCGCCACTCCGTTCTGGGCCGCGAACGTCTCCAGCTGCTGGGCGTCCGACTGGCTGAACTGGGCGCCGTCGTCGTTGCGGCCCGCGATCGGCGTCAAGCCCATCATCGCGTACGCCGCCGATGTCGAAATGCCGTACAGGCTCGCCAGCTGCGTTGCCGATGCCCGGGCCGCCGACAGGGCGTCGCCCAGCACCGGCTGGCCGTCGTAGAAGTCCATCACCATCAAATTGACCACGCTGACCTTGACGCCCTTGCTCTTCGCGTCGCGCAGGAGGTCGAGCTCGTTCGACGGGATGCCCGTCGGGTCGACTGCCAGCGTGTAATCGACCTGGACCGCGCTGTTCTGCTGCTGCAGCGCCGCCAGCGCCGAATTGCGGCGCTGGTTGGACGCCGTGTCGCCGAGCGTGCCGCCTTCGATGTCGAAGTCCAGGCGCGGGGTGCCGTAGGTGTTGACGACGTTGGCGTAGGCCGCGGTCAGGCTGGCCGTGTTCGTGCACGTCTGGGCCAGCTCGCCGCCTTCGGCGCCGCCGAACGACGGGATCACGTTGCCGCCCGCCGCCTGCAGCGCGCTGATCTGCGACTTGAACGAGCCGACGCCGGTGCCGTTCGCCTCCCACACCGGCGTGCAGCCGGACTGCGGGGTCAGGAACGCCAGCGTGTAGAACTTCGTGCCGGTCGCGTTCATGTCGGCGGCCATCTGGCCGGCGTCGGCGTCGCTGATCTGCAGGTACGGCGCCGCGTAGTGGGCGGGGAAGGCGCCGCCGGCCGCGGCGGCGGTGGACGGGGTGGCGGCGAGGACGGCGGCACTCACGACCGCGGGCAAAGCCGCGGCGAGGGCACGGGAAACGCGCATGCGAGCTCCAAGGAGGGGACCGTGGGGAGGGAGCCGGAGCGGACTTATTCCGCGTTGTAAAGAAAGGGTTTACCCGCTCACCGGCCCAGTTGTCCAGACCATGTCGCTCACCGGCACACAGCCGGGCATTTCCCTGCAATAGCCCCGAAAACGACGAAAACCCCCAGCCGCCAAAGCGGCCGGGGGCTCTCGAAAGCGGCGTCAGGACTTCGAGACGCGCGCGAACTCGTCCTTCGGGTTGTTGATCTGCCCCAGCGAAATCACCTCACGCCGGAACAGCCCGCCGAGGATCCAGTCGAACAGGATCCGGATGCGGCGGTTCCACGTCGGCATCGCCTTGAGGTGGTACGCGCGGTGGAAGAGCCACGCCGGGAAGCCCTTGATCTTCAGGTTCAGCGCGTCCGCGACACCCTTGTGCAGACCCAGGCTGGCCACGGCGCCGAGGTTCTTGTGGTAATAGTCCTTGGGCTTGCCGCCGCGCAGGACCTTGATGATGTTCTTCGCCAGCAGCGTCGCCTGGCGGACCGCGTGCTGCGCGTTCGGCGGGCACGTCGCCGTCGGGTCCTCTTCCGTGCGCGACAGGTCCGGGATCGCCGCGTTGTCGCCCGCGGTCCACACCTCCGGGTGACCCACGACCTGCATCGCGGCCGTCGCCTCGAGGCGGCCGCGCTTGTCCAGCGGCAGGTCCGAGTTGGCCAGCACCGGGTTGGCCTTCACGCCGGCCGTCCAGATGATCGTGTCCGTGTCGAACTCCGTGCCGTCCGACAGCACGACGTGGCCGTTCTCGAACGACTTCGCCGCCGTCGACAGGTACACCTCGATGCCGCGCTTCTCCAGCTGCTCGACCGTGTACACCCCGAGGGTCTCGCGGACCTCGGGCAGGATCCGGCCGGCCGCCTCGACGAGCACCCAGCGGATGTCGGAGGTCTTGATGTTCGGGTAGTAGTTCTCCACCGCGAACCGGGTCATGTCTTCGAGCTCGGCCAGCGCCTCGATGCCGGCGAACCCGCCGCCGACGACGGTGAACGTCAGCAGGCGCTTGCGCAGCTCGGGGTCGAGCGTGCTGGCCGCCTCGTCGAGCTTGGTCATGATGTGGTTGCGCAGGTAGATCGCCTCGCCGATGGTCTTGAAGGCGATGCCCTCCTCGACCAGGCCCGGGATCGGCAGGATGCGCGCGACGGCGCCGAGCGCGACGACCAGAATGTCGTAGCCCAGCTGCTCGATGTGGCCGTCGGCCGCCTCGACCGTGACCGACTTCTTCTCGTTCTCGATCTTGGTGACGCGCGCGGTCAGCACGTGGCAGCGCTTGAGCACCCGGCGCAGCGGCACGACCACGTGCCGGGGCTCGATCGCGCCGGCCGCGGCCTCCGGGAGGAACGGCGCGTAGGTCATGTGGGGCTGCGGGTCAACGACGGTCACGGAGGCCTCGTTGGCCCGGAGCATCTTCTGGAGGCCGTACGCCGTGTAGAGCCCGACGTACCCACCACCGAGGACGAGGATCCGAGTCGGTTCCGACTTCGACTTCGCAGCAGCCATGTCCTCATGGTGACACCTTCGCCGCGACCTCGCTCGGGGGCCCCATCCGGCTGTGACCAGCGTCGCTGTGGTTTCCGTAACGATTCAGTCCGGCCCTGTCACCGAGGTCGCGGCGCGGAACACGTCCGCCACCATGGCGTGGGTCACGCGGCGAGTCTGGACATTCCGCGGCGACACGTGATAACAGCCGAAAAGCCGCAGGTCGCCCAGCTCCACGACGGCGCCGTGCGCGAACGCCGGCCGCGGCTGCGGCACCGGCCAGCCCGCCTCGGCGAGCACGGGCAGTAACGCCTGCCAGCCGAACGCCCCGAGGACCACGATCGAGCGCAGTGTCGGACGTAACAGCCTCAGCTCCTCCGCGAGCCACGGACGGCACGTGTCGCGCTCGGCCGGCGTCGGCTTGTTCTCCGGCGGGGCGCAGCGCACCGGCGAGACGAGCCGCGTGCCGTACAGCTCGAGGCCGTCGCCGATGCGCTCGGACGTCGGCTGGGACGCGAGCCCGACCTCGTGCAGCACCCGGAAGAGGAAGTCCCCCGACGGGTCACCGGTGAACATCCGGCCGGTGCGGTTCGCGCCGTGCGCCGACGGCGCCAGGCCGACCACCGCGAGGGAGGCGTCCGGCGGGCCGAAGCCCGGCACCGGGCGCGCCCAGTACTCCTCACCGCGGAACGCCGCTTTGGTGCCCGCGACGCCTTCGCGCCAGGTCACCAGCCGCGGGCAGGCGCGGCACCCCGCGACGGCCGCGTCCAGCTGGGGAAGCGACCTCATCGCAGCGCCGCCCGGGACAGCCGGTCGGCCCGCCGCGTCGTCTCGGGCAGGCGGTGGCGCGGGGTCAGCGCCAGGGTGAGCCGGCAGGCGTGCGCGAGGTCGACGCGGTGGCCCGCCGAGACGAACACCGGTTTGACGCCGTCCTGGGTCCGCAGCACCGCGCCCACCTCTTCCCCGGCGTCGACCAGCGGCTCCGACGAGCCGCGCGACCGCGCCGGGGCGACGTAGGAGCCGATGAAGCGCGTCTTGCCGACGCCGAACGCGGGCCACCCGGTCAGCACGCCGAGGTGACAGGCCAGGCCGAAGCGCCGCGGGTGGGCGAGGCCGTGGCCGTCGCAGACCAGGACGTCCGGCTCGTGGTCCAGCCGCTCGAGCGCGGCCAGCAGCGGCGGCAACTCGCGGAAGGCGAACAGGCCCGGCTCGTACGGGAAGACGGCGCGGGCGCGGTGCGTCCGCTCCTCGACGACCGTCAGCCCGGCCGTCTCCAGCGTGACGACGGCCGCGGCGATCGCGCCGGTGTCGTCGTAGGCGACGTCGAGGCCGGTCACCGTCGGCGGCAGCTCCGGGAGGTCGTCGGCCGGGTCCACCAGGCCGCGCAGCCGTTCCTGCACGGCCAGCGCCTCCTCGACCGTCGACGGCCAGTCCCCGGTGTGCACCAGGTCACCCTGCCACAACTAGGTTGGGGCCATGGCGGACACGACCCCCGAAGAGGCCCCCGAGAAGAAGACTGGATCTCCATCGGACACCACCGAGATCCCGGCCGAGCCGACCGACGACATCGTCACGACCCAGCACACGCTCACCGTGAAGCGCAAGAAGCTCGCGTACACGGCGAAGGCGGGCCGGATCGTGCTCCGCAAGGAGATCGTCAAGGACGGCAAGTCCGAGGGGTTCAAGGCGAAGGCGGAGGTGTTCCTCACCTCCTACACGCTCGACGACGCCGACCCGGGCACGCGGCCGGTGACGTTCGCCTTCAACGGTGGCCCCGGTTCGTCGAGCATCTGGCTCCACATGGGCCTGCTGGGCCCGCGCCGGGTGCTCTCCGGCGACGTCGACGACCTGGTGCCGCCGCCGTACGGGCTGGCCGACAACCCCGAGACGCTGCTCGCGCACAGCGACCTGGTGTTCATCGACCCGGTGTCGACCGGCTACTCGCGGGTTTCGGGTGGCGAGGAGACGAAGGACTTCCACAGCTTCAAGGGCGACATCGAGTCGGTCGGCGAGGTCATCCGGCTCTGGGTGTCGCGCCACCAGCGCTGGCTGTCGCCGAAGTTCCTGGCCGGCGAGTCCTACGGCACGCTGCGCGCCGCCGGGCTGGCCGCGCACCTGCAGGAGCGGCACGGGCTCTACCTCAACGGCCTGCTGCTGATCTCGTCGGTGCTCGACCTCGGCACGCTGCGGTTCACCGAGGGCAACGACCTGCCGTACTCGCTGTACGTGCCGACGTACGCGGCGATCGCGCACTACCACGGCCTGCACGGCGAGCGCCCGCTCGACGACGTCCTCGCCGACGCCGAGGACTTCGCCGCGAAGGAGCTGCCGTACGTGCTTTCGCGCGGCGCGCGGCTGTCCACACAGGACCGGGCGGAGGCGGTGGCCACGCTGGCGTCGCTGACCGGCCTCACCGAGTCCTATGTGGACCGGGTGAACCTGCGGATCGAGCACGTCCGGTTCTTCACCGAGCTGCTGCGCGACCGCGGCCTGACGGTCGGCCGGATGGACGGCCGCTTCACGACGTGGGAGCCGGACGGCGGCCGCGAGCACATGAGCGACGACCCGTCGATCTCCCGCGTGATCGGCGCGTACGCGGCGGCGTTCAACCACTACGTGCGGGCCGAGCTCGGGTACGCCAGCGACCTGCCGTACGAGCTCATCCACGAGGACACGTTCAAGGCCTGGTCGTACTCGGACTTCGAGGGCCGCTCGGTGTCGGTGGTGGACTCGGTGAGCGCGGCGATGCGCGCGAACCCGCACCTGCGGGTCCACGTGGCGTTCGGCCACTACGACGGCGCGACGGCCTACTACGCGGCCGAGCACGTGCTGGCTCACCTGCAGATCCCGGAGGAGCTGCGCGACAACATCGACACGGCGTACTACCCGGCCGGGCACATGATGTACGTCCACGAGCCGACGCGGGTGCAGCAGTCGAAGGACCTCGCGAAGTTCGTCAAGAAGGCGTCGAACCGCTGATCAGCGGGGGTCCGGCGGCGACCAGCCGACCTCGGACCCCCGCGGCACCGGGTCGCCGTAGTGCGGCGGCACCGCCACCAGGGCCGGGGACGCCGCGTGGACGTTCTCCGCCCGCAGCCCGCGGTACACCGCGAGCGACGCCTCGTCCACGGCGAGCACCGGGGCCCGCAGGAAGCTCGTGACGATCGCCGCGCCGCCGAGCGCGTAGACCCCGAGCAGGATCAGCCGGCCGGTCGCGAAGGCCGGCGCCGGGGCGGCCGGCGGCACCCGGCCACGGCTGGGTCCGGATCGCCGGCCAGCGCAGCGCCGCCGCACGCTCGGCCGCCCTCATGCCGGCTCTCCGTAGTGGCCTGCCGCGGGCAACGCCGGAACCCGGCGGCGCTGGGCGAACAACGCGACGGCGTGCGTGGCAACCGCCAGCACGACGTAACCGGCGAGCCACGGCCTGCCCGGCGGGTTCTCGAAGACGACGTCGACGACCACCGGCACCGCGAACAACGACGGCATGGCCAGGTGGACGTCCTCCAGCCGCGTCACGACGTCGACCGCCAGCGAACCTTCGTCCTCGGCGAGGACGGGCCGGCGGATCACCCCGGTCAGGATCACCGCGTCCACTACGGCGCCGACCGCCAGCAGGCCGAGCCAGAAGACACCCCACAGCGCACCGGCGGCCACCAGCGCGACGCCGAGGGCGGCGCCCCCGCCGAAGGTGACCACCAGCGACGTCACGTACCAGCCGCCGACCACCTCGTGCCACGGCGGCCGCGGCCGGTCCAGGCGCCGGGTCCCCAACTGCACCGCCGCCCGGCGGTCGCCGGCGCGTCGGTGGAGCCACATGGTCGTCAGCACGAGCGCGGCCATGAACGTCGTGACCCAGCCGGCCGGCAGGTCGGCTCCCTCCACTTCGGGAAGGAGCCGCAGCAACGGGTAGCCCAAGAGGGCGCCGCAGCTCACCGCGGCCACGGCGGCGACCGGGGCGACCGCCTCCGGAACGCCCTTGCCGCCGCGCGGGCTCAGCCGCGCCGTCAGCAGCGTCGCCGGCTCGGCCACGCTCACGCCGTGCCGGCCCAGCCACTTCGCCGCCGCTCGTTCCTCCGCCGTCAGCACGACCATCGGACCTCCCCTTGTCCCGCCGTACACGCCCGAAGCGCCGGGACGGTTTACCGGCCGTAGAAGCCCGGCGGCAGCTTGCGGCGGCGGGTCACCAGGAAGCCGGTCAGCTGCGCGCCCACCACCCCCACGGCGAACGCGACCGCCGTCCACTCCAGCCAGCCGGGCAGCCGCCCGGCGGCCATCGTCACCGGCAGCGCCGCGAGCGCGAACACCGCCGACGGTGCGTAGCGGTAGGCGTCCTGGGCCCGGAGCAGGGCGTCGACCGCCCGCGAGGTGGCATCCTCCGCGATGACCGGGGCACGCAGGATCCGGCCGACGACCGCGACGGTCGCCCCGGCACCCACGGCCAGCGCGACGGTCTGGGCGAACGCGTCGAAGGTCGGATCGACCACGATCATCGCCGCGCACATGGCCGCTCCCCCGGTGAAGGTGATCGCGGTGGTGACCAGGTACCACCCGCCGACCTGCCGGGCGGCGTCCCGCAGCGCCGGTGGGCTGCCGGTGCCGGCCCAGCGATCGGCGACGTCTTCGCGGCGGCGGATCTCCCGCGGGCGGACCACCAGCAGGAGAGCGAACACGACGAAGAGCAGCCCCAGCCGGCCGGGCACGTCCTCCAGGAAGGTTCCCGAGACGAGCACGAGCACGTAGACGGCCCCGAACCACGGCGACACCGTGCGGGCGGCCCACTCCCGGGAGCCGAGCCGCAGCGAGAGCAGCCGGGTCGGCAGCCACACGCCGACACCGCGCCGGGCCAGCCACGCCCGGGCGGCAGCCACCTCCCCGAGCGTCGGCTCACCCGGCAACCACGGGCCGACCGGCAACGCCGGTTCACGCACTTCCACCCGAAACCTCCCCCTTGTCCAGATGGACACGCGCGGCCCCCGGAAAAGGTTGCCCCCGGAACGCGGAACGGCCCACCCCCCGACGGGAGGTGGGCCGTCCACGCCGAATCCCTACTTCAGGTACTGCGCTCCGCGCGTCACCGCCGCGTAGGCGTCGACCGCGCCGTGGCCGTAGAAGCCGTTGAACGACGGGTCACCCACGCAGGTCGCCGTGAACGTGGCGTCGCGGCCTTCCTTCAGGTAGTCCACCGTCCGCGGGGTCGGGCAGGCGACCTCGGTCGCCGTTCCCTCGAGCACGCGCTGGACCTTGTCCGGGTCCATGCCGAACTCGCCGTGGGACTTCTTGCCGTACTGCGAGATGATCAGCGCCGAGACGCCGGTCGCGTGCGGCGTCGCCATCGACGTGCCCTGCAGCCACTGGTAGTAGCCGACCCGGCCGTCGGCCGCCGTCGCCTTCTGGATGCCCGCGGCGAGACCGTCCGGCGTGATGTTGCCGTCGGCGTCGATGGTGCCCTCGGCCACACCCACGTTCTTCGGGTACGTCGAGAGGATCTCGTTCTCGACCGTGCGGAACCACGGCGTGCCGAAGCCGTCGCGGAAGTAGCCGCCCGGCGCGGAAACCGAGATCTGCTCGGTGCCGTAGTTCGAGTAGTCCGCCTTCGCCTGCGACGGGCCGAACGCGCCGACGCCGATCGTGTGGTTGCCCTCGACCGGCAGGTTGAGGCACGAGCTGTTGTCGACCGTGCGCGGGTGCGTCGAGTTGGCCGGGTAGTCCGGGCTGGTGGTGTCCGGCTGCGGCGCGCCGAGGTCGGTGTGCTGGTTGCCCAGCGCGACCACCATCGTGACGCCCTTGCGGTGCGCGTAGTTCAGCGCGCGCTGGGTCGCCTCGATGATCGTGCGCTGCTCGGCCTGCTCGGCGGGCGAGTCCGCCGGGTTCGCCGTGCAGTTGTACAGCCAGGGGTCGGTGTAGAACGACATGTTGACCACGTCGATGCCCGCGTCGCCGGCGTAGGTCAGCGCGTCGACGGTCGGCTGCAGGAAGAAGTACCCCGAGTCCTGGCCGGCGCGGATGTTCACCAGCGTCACGTTCGGCGCGACGCCCGAGACGCCGAAGCCGTTGGCCGCGGCGGCGATGGTGCCGGCGACGTGCGTGCCGTGGCCGCCGTCGTCGTGGTTGGCCGGGTCGACGCAGCCGCGGAACTCACAGGGCCCGTCGACCTCGACGCCGTTGACGTCGAACGGGATGTCCTTGGTGAAGTTGCGCGAGTCGGCCGCGTCGAAGTTCGGCGCGATGTCCGGGTGCGTGCCGTCGATGCCGGTGTCGATGACGCCGACCTTGACCTGCTTGCTGCCCGCCTGCTTGGTGCGCGAAAGGTCCGAGCGGACGGACTTGAGGCCCCAGAGCTGGTCGTCCAGCGGGTCCATCCCGACGGCCTTGTTCGCGGCGGCCTTCTTCGACGAAGACGCCGTGCCGCGGCCTTCCTTCTCCGCGTTGTCGCTCTTGGCCTTCTTGCCGTTCTTCGGCAGCGAGCCGATGACCTGGGACTTGGCCGCGCCGAACACGGCCCGGTTCGCCGAGACGCGCTCGGTGAACCCGGTGGCCGGTGCGCTGGCCTTGATGAGGCCGACGGCGGTGTTGGTCTCCAGCACGGTGCCGCCGGCGGCCTTGATCGCCTGCTGGGCGGTGGCGATGCTCTGCGTGTCCTTGGCGAGCACGGTGAACTCGGTCGCCGGGCCGGACAGCGCGGGCTGCGCCGACGCGACCGGGACCGCGACGGCCGAGATCGCCCCGAACAGCGGGACGGCCATGGCCGCGGCGAGAAGCCTGGGTCTCTTCACGATTCTCCTCCTCGGGAAAGCGGTTCCTGCACCGTATAGATCGGACATTGCGCAAACAACGGCCAAACGTACGTTATGGAACAACCGACTTCTGCTCCGCGAAGTGACAAGCTGACAAGTGGCCGTCCGTCCTGGGAACCAGCTCCGGGACCTCCGTCGCGCACCGGTCCTGCGCCTTCCAGCAGCGCGTGCGGAACCGGCACCCGGACGGGGGATCCAGGGGACTCGGCACGTCGCCGGTCAGCCGGATCACCTGCCGCTGCCCGCGCACGGCCGGGTCGGCCACCGGCACCGCCGACAGCAGCGCCTGGGTGTACGGGTGGGACGGTCGTTCGTAGATCTCCTCGTCCGTCCCGATTTCGACGACCTTGCCGAGGTACATCACCGCGACCCGGTTGGACAGGTGCCGCACGACGGAGAGGTCGTGGGCGATGAACACGTAGGACAGCCCGAACTCGGTCTGCAGGTCGCCGAGCAGGTTCATCACCTGCGCCTGGATCGAGACGTCCAATGCGGACACCGGCTCGTCGCAGATGATCACCTTGGGCCGCAGGGCCAGCGCCCGGGCGATGCCGATGCGCTGGCGCTGGCCGCCGGAGAACTGGTGCGGGTAGCGGTTGAGGTGCTCGGGGTTGAGCCCGACGACTTCGAGCAGCTCCTGCACCTTCGTCGCCCGCGATCCCTTGGGCGCCACCTCGGGGTGGATCTCGAAGGGCTCGCCGACGATGTCGCCGACGGTCATCCGCGGGTTCAGCGACGTGTACGGGTCCTGCAGCACGATCTGGATCTCGCGCCGCAGCTTCCGCAGTTCGTTGCCGCGCATCGAAAAGATGTCGCGGCCCTCGAAGGTCGCGGTGCCGCCGGTCGGTTCTTCCAGGCGCATCAGCACCTGGGCGAGGGTCGACTTGCCGCACCCGGACTCGCCGACGACGCCGAGCGTCTCACCCGGCATGAGGTCGAACGAGACGCCGTCGACGGCCTTGACCTGGCCGATCGTGCGCTTGAACAGGATGCCGGTGCGGACCGGGAAGTACTTCTTGAGGTCGGTGACCGAAAGGATCGGTTCAGGCACGGGAGTTCACCACCTCTTCGGCGAAGTGGCACGCGCTGGTCCGGCCGAAGCCGATGCCGTGCGGTGGCGGCACTTCCTCGCTGCACCGGGCTTCGGCTCGCTTGCAACGCGGGTGGAACGGGCAGCCCGGCGGGATGTCGAGCAGGCTCGGCGGCAGGCCCTTGATGGTTTCCAGCGTCTGTCCTTTGAGGTCGAGCCGGGGCAGGGAGTCCATCAGCGCGGCGGTGTACGGGTGGGCCGGGGCGCGGAACAGCTCGACGACGTCGGCCTGCTCGACGATCCGGCCCGCGTACATCACGGCGATCCGGTCGGCGACCTCGGCGACCACGCCGAGGTCGTGGGTGATGAGCACGAGTCCCATCTTCCGTTCGGCCTGGATCTCGCCCAGGAGGTCCATGATCTGGGCCTGGACGGTGACGTCAAGCGCGGTGGTCGGCTCGTCGGCGATCAGCAGGTCCGGGTCGAGCGCCAGGGACATCGCGATCATCGCGCGCTGGCGCATGCCGCCGGAGAACTGGTGCGGGTAGTCCTTGATCCGCCGTTCGGCGGCCGGGATCCGGACGATGTCAAGCAGCTCGATGGCGCGCTTCCGTGCGTCCTTTTTGGACATACCGAGCCGCACGCGCAGCTGTTCCTCGATCTGGAAGCCCACGGTGAACACGGGGTTCAGTGCGGACAGCGCGTCCTGGAAGATCATCGCGATCTCGCTGCCGCGGACTTCGCGACGGCGTTCGTCGGACGCGGTCAGCAGGTCCTCGCCGCGCCAGCGGACGGCACCGGCAGTGATCACGCCGGGCGGCATGTCGAGGATGCCCATCACCGTCTGCGCGGTGACGCTCTTGCCGGACCCGGATTCGCCCAGCACGGCCAGGGTTTCCCCGGCGTGCACCGAGTAGCCGACGCCGTTGAGCACGTTGGCCACGCCGTCGGACGTGCGGAACTCGACGTGCAGGTCCTCTACTTCGAGCAGGAGTTCGTTGTCGGACAAGAGGATCTACCTCGACTTCGGATCGAGCGCGTCGCGGATGCCGTCGCCCAGCATCACGAAGGCCAGCACGGTCAGGGTGACGAAGGCGCCGGGGAACAGCAGCATGTGCGGGTCGTTGCGGAAGTAGTCCCGCGAGTCGCTGATCATCACGCCCCACGAGATCACCGGCGGGCGCACGCCGATGCCGAGGTAGGCCAGCGTCGCTTCCGCGCCGATGAACGCGCCGAGCGCGATGGTCGCGTACACCAGCACCGGGGCCAGGGTGTTCGGCAGCAGGTGCCGGAAGATGATCCGCGGCGTGCTCGCGCCGAGGCCGCGGGCGGCCTTGACGTAGTCGAGCTGCTTGGCCACCAGCGTCGCCGACCGCATGATGCGCATGGCGACCGGCCAGCTCAGCACCGCGATCGAGCAGACCACCTGGACGATGATGGTGACCGCGCCGGGGTTCGAGCCGGGCGCGTTGAACGTCGTCAGGATGACGATCGCGCCGAGCACGAACGGCAGGCCGGCGAAGATGTCACCGAAGCGCGACAGCAGGCTGTCGACGATCCGCCCGTAGTAGCCGGCGAGGATGCCGACGATCGAGCCGATGAGGACGGTCAGCAGCGTCGCGAACACCCCGACCAGCACCGACGCGCGGGTGCCGTAGATGGTGCGGGCGTAGACGTCCTGGCCCTGGTTGTCGTAGCCGAACCAGGCGTCCGCGGACGGGCCCTCGTTGGCGTGCGTCAGGTCGCTGAAGCCCGCGTCGCGCGAGCTGAACAGGCCGGGCGCGATGGCGATCAGCACGATCAGCAGGATGATCACGGCCGAGGCGACGAACGCCGGCTTGCGCCGCAGCTGGCGCCACGCGTCGCTCCAGAGGCTGCGGGGTTTCTGCGGGCCGGTGGCGGAGTCGTCGACGCGGGACAGCTCGGCCGCGTCGGCCCCGCCGCCGCCCACCAGGTTCGGGTCAGTCATAGCGGATCCTCGGGTCGAGAACGGCGTAGAGGAGGTCGACGATCAGGCTCATCAGCAGGTACACCAGCACCAGCAGGACGACGACGCCGACGACGGTGGCGCTCTCCCGGTTCTGGATGCCGCGGAAGATGAGCCCGCCCAGGCCGTTGATGTTGAACACGCCTTCGGTGACGATCGCGCCGCCCATCAGGGCGCCGAGGTCGGTGCCGAGGAACGTCAGGACCGGGATCACCGAGTTGCGCAGCAGGTGGACGAGCACGACCCGGCTCTGCGGCTGGCCCTTCGCGATCGCCGTCCGCACGTAGTCGGCGCGGCGGTTTTCGGCGATGCTCGTTCTCGCGAGCCGGGCGACGTAGGCCATCGACAGGCTGCCGAGCGCGATGCCGGGCACGATCAGCTCGCCGATGGTCGGGTCGTCCGACACACTGGCTTCGATGAGGCCCAGGCCGTTGCTGCCCAGGGCGAGCTGCAGCACGATCGCCGTGACGAAGACCGGCAGCGAGATCAGGAACGTGGTCGAGACCAGGACCAGGTTGTCGAGGAAACCCTTGCCGCGCAGGCCGGTCAGCACGCCGGCGGTGAGTCCGATGAGGGCCTCGATGACGACGGCGATCACGGCCAGGCGCAGGGTGATCGGGTACGACGTGGCGATCAGCTCGCCGACGGACGTGCCGTTGAAGGTCTCGCCCCAGTCACCGGTGAGCAGGCTCCCGAGGTACTTGAAGTACTGCACGAAGATGTTGTCGTCCAGGTGGAACTTCTCGGTCATCTGGGCGATGTAGGCCGGCGGGCAGGCGGTCTGGCCGCACTTGCCGGAGAACGGGTCGCCGGGCACGGCCCAGACCAGGATGTAGATGAGGAAGGTGGTGCCGAAGAACACCGGGATCAGCTGGAGCAGCCGTCGCAGGACATAGCGGGTCATGACGAGTTCCTAGTGCGCGCCGGCCGTCGTGAGTGAGAAACAGTGTTCCAACCCTGTTTCATGATCGATTTTCCTCCCCGCCGGACATGCTACAAAGCGGGTCCGGTGCCCGCTGGGGTGGAAGTTGGCGG
>NZ_JBSGJA010000021.1:0-180899 GCF_053605345.1 Amycolatopsis sp. NPDC003865
GGCTACACACCTACAATCACCACCGCGGACACACCGCACTCGCAGGCCACCCACCCGCCAGCCGCGTCCCCAACCTCACAGGGCAATACAGCTAGGCCGGCCGCAAGCGGGTGCACACCACCGAAGTCCGCAACGGCCGGTTCGCCTTGCTGCGCCTGGGCTCCGGCACGCTCGGCCTGCTCGAACTCGGCGCCGTCGTCGCACGGGAAGCCGGGCGGCTGCGGCAGTTCGTCCAGGTCGAACTGCTCGCCGGCGACGTCGTCGAGCTGTACGAAGACTTCCTCGCCCGCGAGCTCCAGCTGCGCGACCCGGACGGCTTCACCGTCGAGTTCGCCGACCGGAGTCCCCGCGGCTGAGGGTCGTGGGTGGGAAACAGTGTCAGAACACCGTTTCCCACCCACGACCGCGGCGGGACTAGGTGCGGTAGCGGAACAGGATGCGGCCGCGGGCGAGGTCGTACGGGCTCAGCTCCACCAGGACCCGGTCGAACGGCAGGATCTTGATGTAGTTCTTCCGGATCTTCCCGCTGATGTGGGCCAGGACGTGGTGCCCGTTCGGCAGTTCCACCTTGAAGGTGGCGTTGCGCAGGCACTCGATCACGGTGCCCTCGACTTCGATGCCGCCCTTATTCGCCATGGTGCACCAGCTCCAGGGTGCTGCTCGCCCGCCGGGCGCCGACGCTCTCGAACAGCGCCGTCGCCGCCGGGTCGGCCTCGCTCACTTCCGCCGTGG
Source organism: Amycolatopsis sp. NPDC003865 (assembly GCF_053605345.1). Taxonomy (NCBI): domain Bacteria; kingdom Bacillati; phylum Actinomycetota; class Actinomycetes; order Pseudonocardiales; family Pseudonocardiaceae; genus Amycolatopsis; species Amycolatopsis sp. NPDC003865. Next base: position 733 of record NZ_JBSGJA010000021.1, read on the forward strand.
CCGTGGGGATCCCCGCCGCGCGCAACGAACCCAGTACCTCGGCCAGCAACGCGCGGGCGATGCCGCGGCGCTGCCGGTCCGCGCGGACCGCGACCAGGCCGATCCGCGGCAGCCGCGTCACCTGGACCACCCGGACCAGGCCGACGTAGGAACCGCCCTCGGCCGCCGCGGCGTACAACGCCGGGTCGACGATCGTGTCCCCGGCCGGCCGGGGCAGCACCTCGGCCGGCATTTCCCGCCAGCCGACGCTCGCCTCGACCTCGGCCCGGATCACGCGGTCCAGCTCGCGCAGCGGACCTTCGGAAGCCGAGCCGCGGGGCACGATCGTCACGCCCGGCGGCGGGGCGGCGGCCGGCTGATCGGTGGGCACCAGGTACTCCCACTCGCGACGCCGGATCGTGAAGCCGGCTCGTTCCCACCCCGCCGTCAGGTCGGTGTGGACTTCGTCGACCACCGTGTGCAGAGGGGCGGGCAGGTCCGTGCGCATCGCGGCGGCGAGCTGGTCGAAGACCGAGCGGTGCCAGGTGTCGATGCTCAGGAAGACGCGCCCGTCGGGCCGGGTGGTGGCTTCGCCGCGGCCGACGACGACGTCGTCCTCCAGCGCGTGCCAATGCCGTGGCGTCACCCGCGTGATCACCGCCGCGGGTTCGCCCGCGACGAAATGCGTGGTTTGCATGGGGTTCGTACCTCTCGGGAGTGCTCGAAGCGCTCCCGGCGACCCCTACGTCAGTCGCCCGACCGTGACGACGAGGGGAGCACCCACATCGAAACAGCGTTCATGGGGCTCACCTCCCGGTGTCGAGTCACGGTCTCCGGCACGATAGCGCTCCGGTATCCGCGCGCCCAACCGATTTACCGGGCGGTGCGGCGCTCCCGCAGCCAGAAGGCGATCCGGGCCGGGAAAAGCAGCAGCAACAGCACGTAGTAGCCGAAAGCGGGCTTGACGAACCCGACCACGACCGCGAGCGCGAACACGACCGAGCTCAGCGCGTGGTTCCAGAACACCTCGTCCGACACGGGCTCGGCGTCCCCGCGGATCGCCGGGTCGCGGCGGATGATGAACACCATCGTCGTGTGGCACAGGCTGCTGGCCAGCAGCGTCCCGAGGTAGAACAGCACGGTGAAGCGCTCGGACTGGTACGCGCCGATCAGCTCGGTGGGGAAGGGCAGCAGGGCGATCGTCAGCAGCCAGCAGAAGTTGACGCGGACGAGCGCGCTGCTGTACGAGCGCACGTGCTCGAAGATCCGGTGGTGGACGCCCCAGAACCGGCCGATCACGACGAAGCTGAGCACGAAGCTGACGATCTTCGACCAGTTGCCGGTCACCGCCTCCACCGCGGGCTTGTGCTCCGCCACGAGTTCGGGCACCAGGTCGGTGAGCGGCAGGACCAGCAGCGTCAGGGCGATCGCGACCACGGCGTCGGTGAAGAACACCAAGCGCTCGGCCGACTTCTTCTGCTCCACGCGAGCATCCAACACCACGATCCCGGGGGTCAGCGCCGCGGCACCACCAGCACCGCGTCGCCCACCGGGCGCTCGCCCGTCACGTCCGACGGGGAGCTGACCAGCTTGCCGCCGATCGCCATCGCCGTCGAGCCGCCGCCGTCGAGGTTGATCGCCGTCACCGCGCCCAGCCGGGCCATCAGCCGCGCGCCCTCGATGAGGGAAAGTCCTTCGGCGAAGCCCGGCTGACGCCCGTCCGCGGTGACGATCAGCAGCCGTCCCCGCCGGTCGAGGCCGACCATCGTGCGCGGGTTGCGCTTGACGCCCCAGCCGTACACGAAGGACGGGTCGCCCGGGTGCACGATGCCGTCCGAAGCCGCGTTCACCGCGATCCGCCCGTCGCGGACCAGCCACGGCCCGCCGTTGACGACGCCGGTGGGGTGGACCGGGCGGCCGGCGTCGAAGACGTGCGTGCCGACCGGCAGTTTCCCGCCCGGCCGCGCGTGCGCGGTCAGCCACGTCGCCGCCGCGCCGATGCCCTGCACGGTGTGCCCGCCGGCGGGCACGTCGCCGCCGGCCGGACGCATCGCCGTGACGACGTCGCGGGCGTCCAGCACGGCCTCGACGCCGGCGTCGGCCGGGGTCGGCGTGCCGAGCTGCGGGGTGAAGAGCACGAGTTCGTCCGGGTGGGTGCAGGTCGTGTCGTGCAGCGGCCGGTCCGTCGGGACGTCGCCGGGCTCGCCGCAGTTGCGGATCAGGCCGGGCTTGCGGTTGACGCCGTTGACCTCGCGGCCGCCGACGGTGAGCACGGTTCGCGGGACGCCGATCGACGGCCGCTCGCCGAGCAGCAGCGCGGGCCGCCCGGCGGTGGCTTCGCTTTGGAGGAGGCCTTGGTAGACGCCGATGCCGGCCGGTTCGCCGGGAATGCCGTCGCGCGGGTCGATGACGAAGAAGCCGCCGTTGGTCCCGACGAGCGCCCCGGCCGCGGCCGCGAGCGCCGAGGTCGTGCGCCGGCCCGCGACGGACTCGCCGTGCGAGGCCACGATGTCGCCGCGGAACCGCCGCGGATCGACGACGGCGACGCGGACGCGTTGCGGCCCTTGGGCTTCCGGCCCGTCCTGACCGGTCCACTCGACGGCCCCGGTGAAGCCGTTGGCGGCCATGGCGCTCGCGGTCGCGGAGGCCTGCGCGCGGTCGGCGAAGGAGCCGACGCGGACCCGCCAGCCGAGGGGACCGCGGGGAGTGTCGGCGAAGGCGGGCCAGTCGACCTCTTCGGCGCGCGCGGCGAAACCCTTGCCGTGCAAGGCGGTGACGAGTGCGTCGGCGTGCTCGCGGGACCCGAGCGCGGACGGCGGCGCGTCCGGATCGGGGCTCGACCCGCCGGGCACCTGCGTGGTGACGGTCCAGGAGTTGTGCCCGGTGCCGTCACCGGTGGCGGTGGTGGAGACGGTCAGCCCCGGCGCGAGAACCTCCCCGGCGGCCGAAGCCGGGGAGCTCAGCGCGAGGGTGAGCACGGCGGACAGGGTCAGGGCGAGCGGCGCCGGTGTCTTCACGCGGAGCAAGCTACCCCGCCGGGGTGGACCGCGCGTGGGTTCCGGTTGAACTCCCGGGGCACGGCGCGACCGCCGTGCCCCGGAAGGTCACGACGAGCGGACGTTCTGCTGTGCTTCCTGCGCCCGGCCGGTGACGTCGCCCGTCGCCGAGCGCGCCTCCTCCTTCACCGTCGAGGCGCTGTCGGCCGCTTCGGACTTCACCGACGCGACCGCCTGCTGCGCCGGCTCGCGGAGGTTGTCCTTGAGCTCCTCCGCCGCCTGCTGGGCGACCGGGGCGAGCTGCTCGCGGGCCAGGTCCGTCGCCTGGCTCGCCAGCCTGCGCTCCGGCTCGCTCGCCGGCAGCAGGGACGACACCAGCCAGCCGGCGCCGAACGCGATCAGGCCGGCCGCCAGCGGGTTGCCCTGCGTGCCGCGGCGGATCTGCTGCGGTGCTTCGGACACCGCGTCGGCCGCGGAGCTCACCTTGTCCTGGGCGGTCGAGGCGACCGAACCCGCCTTGTCACCCGCGACCGACGCGTGGTGGTCGGCGGCGCCCATGACACGGTCCTTGGCGTTGCCGAACGCCGTCCGCACCCGGCCGACCCGGCGCTCGACGATGCGGCCGGGGCTCACCTTCTCGGTCAGCGCGTTGACGTCGGTGCTCAGGTTCCGTTGCGTGCCTTCGATTTCCCGGCGGATCCGGTCCGGTTCGGTCATGGTCGTTCGCCTTTCAGTGCGTCCGGGACCTGCTGCAGGGTCTCGACGGTGCGTTCGGGTTTCGGGTTGATCCGGCGGAACTCGCTGCGCCCGGTGGCGTACAGGACCGCGCCGGCGATCGCCCAGACCGCGGCCACGACGAGCGCCGCCCAGCCGCCGTCCATCACGTTCTCGAGGGCTTGCCAGAGCGCGACGGACAGGAACAGCAGGACCATGTAGCCGGCGAACCCGGCGCCGCCGAACATGCCGGCGCCCTTGGCCGCCTTCGTGGCTTCGGCTTTCGTCTCGGCCTTGGCCAGCTCCACTTCCTGGCGCACCAGGGTGGAGAGGTCCTTCATCACGTTGGACAGCAGCTCGCCGACCGAGCTGTCGGCGACGTCGACGGGCGGGCTCGCCTGTGGCGGGGGCCCGGGTGGCTGCGTCATCACGGCACCTGCCCGCGGCTGGGCTGCGGCAGGGGCGGCGCGGCGAACCCGCCGGGCGTGGTCGGCGGCGCGTCGGCCGCACCGGAACCGGGCTGCGGCGCGGTGAGGCCACCCGGGCCCGGCTGGGGCGCGATGAGGCCATCGGGACCGACCGGCCCACCCGGCTGGGGCGCGGTGTACCCGCCCGGCGCGACCGGCGGCGGGTAGCCCGGCCCGCCCGGGCCGGGAGCCGGCGGCACCGGCGGGACTCCGGCCGGACCGGGGTGCGGCGGCGGGGTGGCCGCGGCGGCCTGGCCGTTCGCGGAGTTTTCCTGCTGCTGCTGGGCGACGACGCCGCGGGTGAGCCGTCCGACGAGGGCGCCGGCCACCGCCGCGCCCACCAGGAAGGTGCCGGGACGGCGGCGGGCGAAGCGCCGCACCTCGTCGAGGAGGTCGCCGGGTTCGCGGTGCTCCAGCCAGTCCGCCACCGAGCGCGTCCGGTCGGACACCTGCCGCGCGACGTCGGCGGCGACGCCGGGGGAGTCGGTCTGTTCGGCCATCCACCAGCTGGCCCGCCAGCTGGTGGAGGCTCCGGGCCGCCTTCCGCTGGCCGTCCTTGGCTTGCGCCTCGAGCTGCGCGCGGCCTTCGCGAAGGAGGTCGCGCGCTTCGTGCTGAGCGTGCTCGGCGACGTGTTTCGCTTCCTGCGCGGCGGTTTGCGCGACCTCGCCCCCGCGGTCCGTGGCCGTCGTGGCCACTTCGCGGGCTTCGTGCTTGGCGGTGTCCGTCGTCGACGGCGGCGACTGGCCGCCGGATCCCTGTGTCATCTCGACCTCCTTGCGGGAGAGGCACATCCGGTGCCCCCGGCCTCGTAGGGCGGCGGGCTACCCGGGCGGAACCGGCATAAACGGGCATGCGTGTCCGGCCGGGAACGGGGTAGCCCCGCTCGCGGAGGTGGTCGATGGGAGGGAAAGCCGCCGTCAGCCGCCGACGTGGATGCCCGGCCTGCGCGCCGGGTCCTTCTCCGCGCTGCGGATGATCTCCCTGACCACCGGGGCGGTGTCGCCGCGGCCCAGGATCAGGTAGCGGAACAGGTGCCCGAGCGGGTTGCCCTCCGACCACTCGAAGTGGCACTGCGGCCGGACGCCCGTGACGTCGCGCAGGGCCAGCAGGATCGCCGCGATCGCGTTCGGCGCCGCGGGGCTGTCCGCGCGCAGGATGCGGTAACCGTCGACGTCGACGCCGCGGACCTTCAGCACGTTGCTGAACTCCGACGGGTCCACCACGTCGATCTCGAGGAACAGGATGTCGGCCGCGCCGGGCACCGGGTTCATCCCGCGCTGTTCGGCTTCCTTGGCCGAGTACTCGGCTTCGTCGCCGCCCTGGCGGCGGTTCGCCACGATGTGCAGCGCGCCGTCGTTGGCGAGGGAGTCGGCGACGAACCGGCGGGCCTCTTCGTCGAACTCGATGCGCTCGGCCCGCAGCTCCGTCGTCCGCGAGACCCGCGACACCAGCGAAACCACGATGATGCCGAGGATGAACAACGCCGAGATGGCGATGCCGTCCGGCTTCTCGATGACGTTCTCGACGAGCGCGTACACCAGGACGAGCGTCAGCACGACGAACCCGATCGCCGCACCGCGCTGGTGGCGCCGGATCGCCGAGATGCTGACCGCGACCGAGCCGGACACCATCATCGCGAGGATCCCGGTGGCGTAGGCCCCGGCCTGCGCGTTGACGTCGGCGCCGAAGGCGACGGTGATGAGGACGCTGATCACCGTGTAGACGATCACCACCGGCCGCACCGCGCGGCCCCACTCCGGCGCCATGCCGTAGGACGGCAGGTAGCGCGGGACGATGTTGATCAGCCCGGCCATCGCCGACGCGCCGGCGAACCACAGGATCAGGACGCTCGAGATGTCGTAGGCGGTGCCGAAGATCTCGCCCAGCTCGTGGTGGGCGAGGTAGGCCATGGCCCGGCCGTTGGCCTCGCCGCCTTCCTTGAACGCGTCCGCCGGGATCAGCACGGTCGTGATGAAGCTGGTGGCGATCAGGAAGACCGACATGATCAGCGCGGCGGCGGTCAGCAGCTTGCGCGTGTTGCGGATCCGCGACTCGAGCTTCTCCTCCGGCGTCTTCCCCTTCGCGGCGACCAGCGGCATCATGCTGACCCCGGTTTCGAACCCGGAAAGACCCAGCACCAGCAGCGGGAAGGCGATCACGGCGGGCCCGACGATGCCGCCGAACCCGCCGCCGTTCGCGGTGAGCGCGTCGGTCCAGTGCGACAGCGCCGCGGAGTTGCCGAGCAGGTCGAAGACGCCGGCGACCGTGACGATCGCGTTGAGCAGCAGGAAGACCGCGACGAGCGGGATGGCGACGCCGACCGCCTCGCTGAAGCCCAGCAGGAAGACCCCGCCGAGGATGAGCAGCAGCACGACGGTGATGAGCACGGCGTGACCGTGCAGGAAGCCCGGCAGGTACGGGTTCTCCAGCATGTGCACGGTCGCGTCGGCCGAGGACAGCGTGATGGTGATGATCCACGACGTCGCGACGAAGCCGAGGAGCGTGAGGACGAACAGCTTCCCGCGCCAGAACGGCAGCAGGTCCTCCAGCATCGCGACCGAGCCCTGCCCGTGCGGGCTTTCGCGGGCGACCCGGCGGTACATCGGCAGCATGCCGAGCAGCGTCAGCGCGACGATCAGCAGGGTCGCCAGCGGCGAGAGCGCCCCGGCGGCGAGCGCGGCGATGCCGGGCAGGTAGGAGAGGGTGGAGAAATAGTCGACGCCGGTCAGGCACATGACCTTCCACCAGGCCTGCGGGGTACCGTGATCTTCGCCGCCCTGCCTGCCGACGGGCGCCACCCGGTGCTCCAGCAGCCACCGGGCCAGACCGGAGGCCGGTGGCTTCGGCGGCACGGGGCTCTCGACGCTCGCCGGCACGGTCACCTCGGGTGAAGCACCCATCCTCGTCCCCTCATCGCCCGACAACTCCGGGCACCAATATGCCCGACGCGCGGGGGACCGTTCGCGCAGGTGGCGATCACCGCCGGACGAGCGTGGTCAGCCCGGTCGCCCGGCCAGACAGCGGAGCGCGTCGCCGAGGGTCGCCGGGCGCGCCGGGCGGCCGGTGCGGGCCGGCCAGCCGGGCCCGGCCAGGACGAGCCGCGGCACGCGCAACCCGCGTGGAGGGGCCGCCGCGCGGCTCGCCCACAGCACCACGGCCGCCGGGTGCACGCGGGCCACCGCGTCCCGCAGCGCGGTGTCCGGAATGGACGCGCCCAGGAACAGCGCTGCCCGGCCGCGCTCCGCCAACGCCGCGCGCAGCGCCTCCGGCGCCAGGGTGTGCCGGTCCCCGTCCGCGCAGGCCAGCAGGACCGGCGCGGCCGCGCCGCCCGGCGTCGGGACGCGGTGCAGGGCCGCGGCGATGGCCCACGACAGCCCGTGCGTCAGGTCGATGCACCGGTCGCCGTCCAGCGCGCCCAGGGCGGGCCGGCAGAGCTGCTCCCACGTCCCGGTGACGCCGTGGCCGCCCAGGTGGGCGTCCAGCAGGGCGGTCGCCGTGTCGATCTTCAGCTGCCGGACCGCGGCCAGCAGCGTCGCGACGTCGGTGCGGCCGCCGTGGAACGCCCGGGCGGCCGCGGACTCCGCGCCGAGCCCCTGGTCGATCAGGTGCTTCATGCGCAGCAGCGCGTCGACGTCGGACTGGCCGTACCGGCGGTGGCGGCCCGGCTGGGGCGTGGTGAGCCGCAGGTCGTAGCGGCGGTGCCACGCGCGCAGCGTCGACGGCGGCAGGCCGAGCATGCGCGCGACCGCCCCCGCCGTCCAGGTGACGGCGGGGGCGGTCGCGGTGGGATCCGGCAAGGGTCCGCCCGATCAGGTCCCGGGGCGCTGGACGTCACCGCGCCACGCGCCGGTCTCGCGGCCGCCGCGTTCCTCGATGAAGGTCTTGAACCGGCCCAGGTCGCCCTTGACCCGGCGGTCGAGGACGCCGAGCTTGTCGGCCACGTTCTCGACGAAGCCCTCGGGGTCGATGTCCAGCTGCGCGGTGACCCGCGTGTGCCGGTCGTCGAGGCGGTGGAACGTCACCACCCCGGCGTGGTTCGGGCCGGTGTCGGACTTCCACGCGACGCGCTCGTCGGGGTGCTGCTCGGTGATCGTCGCGTCGAACTCGCGCGTCTGCCCGCCGACGCTGATCTTCCAGTGCGTGTGCGTGTCGTCGAGCTGCCGGATCTCGTCGACGCCTTCCATGAAGTGCGGGAAGGACTCGAACTGGGTCCACTGGTTGTAAGCGGTGCTGACATCGGTTTCGACGTCGACGGTCTCGGTCACGGTGCTCATCGTGGGCGTCTCCTTCCTGATGTGGTCGAGGTCCGGTTACCCGGGGAATCGATGACAAAACGATGCGGGCCGCATAAAGTCGGGCGGCGGCGGAAGGAGGCTCGGTGACCGACGACCGGACACTGACCGTGCGGGTGCGCACGGTGCCCGGAGCCGTCGTCGTCGCGGCCGCGGGCGACCTGGACCTCGGCACCGCGCCGGTGCTGCGTGCCCGGGCCAGGGCCGTGCTGGACGACCGGCCGGGTGCGCTCATCGTCGACCTGGACGGGATCGGGTTCTGCGGTTCGGCGGGCCTGCAGGTGCTGGCCGAACTCGCGGCGGCGACCACGGCGGACGGCGTGCCGCTGGCCGTGGTCGCCGACGGGTACCCGGTGCTGCGCGTGGTGCGGATCAGCCGGCTGAACGAGGCGTTCGCCGTGCACGCGTCCGTGGACGACGCCTGCGCGTGGCTCCGCGACCGACCGTAAGTCCGCAGTGGACGTCCACTGTGGACGATACGTCAGGCGGCCGCGCGCGGCTTCCGCGCGGCGCCGGTGACGGCGGCCAGCACGGCGTCCGCGTCGAGGGCCGGGTCCCACAGCGCGCAGCCGGCGACGTGGGCGAGCCGGCGCCGCCGGTGCGTGGCGGAGTCGGTGAGCGCGACGTCGGTGCTGCGGCCGTTTTTGACCGCGTGCACCGCGCGCGTGACGAGGACGGCTTCTTGGCGGGTGGTGCCGAGTTCTTCGGCCGCGGCGAAGATCCGGTCCGCCGCGGCCTGGACGGGATCGGTCATGGTGTTCCTCGGAAGCCCTTCGCGGCGGACCGGCCGGTGCCGGTCCGCCGCGTGCGGGTGGGTCAGGCCTTGATCTGCTTCCGGTCGGAGTCCGCGCCGGCGATCTCGATGCGGCGCGGCTTCGCCTTCTCGGCGACCGGGATGCGGAGGGTCAGGACGCCGGCCTCGTAGTCGGCCTTGATGTGGTCGGCGTCGAGGGTGTCGCCGAGGAAGAGCTGGCGCGAGAAGACGCCGAGGGGACGCTCGGAAACCTGCATCTGGACGTCGTCGCCGCCGGGCAGGGGCCGCCGTTCGGCCTTGACGGTCAGGACGTTGCGCTCGATGTCGAGCTCGATGGCGTCCTTGGTGACGCCGGGCAGGTCGAAGCAGACGACGAACTCGTCACCGGCGCGGTAGGCGTCCATCGGCATCGCGGCCGGCTTCGACCAGGTGCCGGGGCTGCCGAAGACCTGCTGGGCGAAGCGGTCGAGCTCGCGGAACGGGTCGGTGCGCATCAACATCGTTCTCCTCCTGTTCGACGATCGGGGTGTCAACACGCACCACCGTTCTAACATGTCATCGCAACGATGACAAGAGGGAAGTCGTCTATGTGATGACCTCAGCCGGGCAGGTCGATTTCGGCGTGCCGGTCGGCGAGGGTCGCGGCCAGCTCCGCCAGCTTGACGTTCAGGTCCTGGGACGTGCGCCGCAGGACGTCGAACGCTTCGTCGGCCGAAACGCCGCGGCGGGCCATGATGATGCCCTTGGCCTGGCCGATCACGTCCCGGCTGTCGATCGCCTTGCGCAGGTGCGCGGCCTGCAGCTCGCCGCGGGTGACGGCGTCGGTGGCCGCGAGGGCCAGCGACGCGTGAGTGGCCAGCAGCAGCAGGACGTCGCGGTCGGCTTCGTCCAGCCCGTTCGGGGAGCGCGAGTACACGTTGAGCGCGCCGATGGACCGGCCGGTGGGCGCGCCGGGGATGAGCGCGGTGGAGACGACGGCGCGCACCCCCAGCCCCGCCGCGGCGGGGGCCCACCGCGGCCAGCGGGGCTCGTCGGCGAGGTCGGGTGCGATCGCGACCGCGGGCCCGGCGGGCTCGGCCGCCTCGACGCACGGCCCTTCCCGGAACCGGTACTGCAGCAGGTCCAGCTCGATGGCCACCGTGCCGGTCTCGGCCGGGGTGTGGAACAGCCCGTCGGCGTCGATCAGCGTGAAGCTGGCGAGGTCGGCGGACGGAACCATCAGGGTGGTGGCCTCCAGGACGCGCTCCAGCACGTCCTCGACGCTGGGTGCGGTCAGCAGCCGGGCGGTCAGCCGGGCGAACTCCCCGGCGAGCGGACCGGGCCGGGTTTCGCCGGCGACGAAGGTTTCCTTGTCGCGCTGCCATTCCCGCTCACAGGTCATGGTGCCCCGTCGCTTCGGCGAGGGTCCGGTGCAGCGGCAGCTCGTCCGCCAGCCCCAGGGCCTGTACCGGGCGCAGCACCGCCCGGTTCCCGGCGACGACGGCCACCGGCACGCCCGCCGCGCGGGCCGCCGACACCGCGTCGAGCACCACCCCCAGCCCGCGGGCCGAGCAGAAGTCCAGTCCGGTCAGGTCGATGACCAGCGCTCTCGGCGCCAGCTCGAGCTCTTCGCCCAGCAACGACGCCAGGTGGTCCGTCCGCGCCAGGTCGAGGTCGCCCGTGACGGCCACGACCGTGCGGTCGGCCGTCGTGGTGATCGCGGTGCGGGACGGTGCGTTCGCCAGCAGGGCGATGCCCGGGCGGATGACGGTGGCTTGCATGGTTTCTCACCTCGGTCCCGGCCGGCGCGGGAGTGCGCGGGCCTTCGGGGTTCCAGGAGGCGGCTGCTGTGCTCAACCGCAGCGACGACGACACTACCCCCGCGTGGCACCCGAGTCACCAGGCGCGCGCCGGTACCGTGAGCCGCGTGGCCGGCGACACCTGGGCCGCGCCGGCCGGCCGGTTCGCCGACGACGCCTACGCGTCGGTGAAGGGCCGCGTGCGCACCTACGTCCTGCCCCCGCCGGCTGCTGGAGCACCTGCCACCAGTCCTTCCCGCCGGCCAAGGCGCGGCAACGGCCGGGCGCCGAGCGCGTGATGTTCCTCCAGGCAGCGGGTGAGCACGCCGAGGAGGCGGTGGGCGGCCGGCGCTTCGACGCCGTCCTGTGCCACGGCGTCCTCGGGTACCTCGAGCGGCCGGAGCCGGTGGTCGGCCGGCTGTGCCGGCTCGCCGCGCCCGGGGGTGTCGTCTCGATCATGGCGGGCAACGCCCACGCCACGGCGGTCCGGCCGGTGCTGGAGCAGCGGTGGGAGGACGCGCTGGCGGCGTTCGGCGCCCGCGGCGAGATCGGCGTGCTGGGCGTCCCGACCCGGGCCGACACCGTGGAAGAGCTGAGCGGGCTGCTCCGGGCCCGCGGCGTGGAACCCGTGCGGTGGTACGGGGTCTGGCTGTTCGTCGACTGGCTCGGGTTCGGCGGCGCCGAAGTGGACCCGGCCGACGCGGAACGGGTCGCGGCCGTCGCGTTCGAGGCCGGCCGGCGCGATCCCTGCCGCGGGCTCAGCCGCGTCTTTCACCTCGTCGGGCGCAAGGCCTGAGCGGCCAGCGTCAGCAGCTCGGTCAGCACCTCGGCCGCGATGTCGGCCATCGACCGCTCTTCGCGCAGCCAGCGGGTGAACGCGATCCCGAACACAGTGGCGCCCGACTCCGCCGCCAGCGTCGCCGCGACGTCGTCGACGCCCCGGTCGCGCAGGGCGGCGGCGACCGTCTTGGCCAGGGTCGTGAGCTTGTGGTGCTCGCGTTCCTGCAGCGCGGGGTTGCGGTCGATCACCGACTGCCGGGTGCGGGAGTGCGGGCGGCGCTCGTCGGGGAAGAAGGTCGCCGCCGACCGCAGCGCGCAGGCCACGACTTCGAACGGCGAAGCGTCCGCTGGAGCGGCGTCGATGCCGTCGAGGAACGCCTTGACCAGCAGTTCCTGTCCCTGGAAGAGCACTTCGCGCTTGTCGCTGAAGTGCCGGAAGAAGGTGCGCTCGGTGAGGCCGACGGCCTGCGCGATCTCCGCGGCGGTCGTCTGCTCGTAGCCGCGGGTGGCGAACAGCTCGAGTGCGGCCTTCTGCAGCCGTTCCGCGGTTCCGGGTTCCCAGCGCACCATGCGCTCGAGTCTAGGTGATGACAGCCGCTGACATGGAGGCGTAGGGTAGGGATGTCAGCCACTGACATCGTCTCTCTTCTTCAAGGAGTTCACGCCATGCGCGTTTTCGTCACCGGAGCCTCCGGCTGGATCGGCTCCGCCGTCGTCGACGAGCTGCTCGCCACCGGCCACGAGGTCGACGGGCTGGCCCGGTCGGCCGCGTCCGCCGCCAAGCTCGAGGCGAAGGGGGTCCGGGTCCGCCACGGCGACCTCGACGACCTGGCCGGCATCCGGGCCGGCGCCGAGGCGGCCGACGCCGTCATCCACCTGGCGAACAAGCACGACTTCGCCAACCCGGCGGTGTCGAACGCGGCCGAGCGGGCCGCGGTCGAGACCATCGGCGACGCCCTGTCCGGCAGCGGCCGTCCGTTCCTCCTGGCGTCCGGGATCGCCGGCATCCGGCAGGGCCGCCCCGCGACCGAAGCGGACGCGTCCCCGTTCCACGGCCCGGACTCCCCGCGCGGCGGCGCGGAGAACCTGGCGCTGGAGTACGCCGACCGCGGCGTGCGGCCGGTGAGCCTGCGGTTCTCGCCGACCGTGCACGGGACCCGCGACCACGGGTTCATCGCGGTCCTGTCGGCGATCGCCCGGGAGAAGGGCGTGTCGGCCTACCCGGGCGACGGCACCAACCGCTGGGCGGCGGTCCACGTCCGCGATGCCGCGCGCATGGTCGTCCTGGGGCTGGAGAAGGCTCCGGCGGGCCCGCGGCTGCACGCCGTGGCCGAGGAGGGCGTGCCGACGAAGGAGATCGCGGAGGCGATCGGCCGGGCGTTCGACCTGCCGGTCAAGCCGGTGGACCCGGACGACGTGGCGGCGCACTACGGGTGGATCGGCGGGTTCTTCGCGATGGACCTGGCGGCGACGAGCACCGCGACCCGGGAACTGCTCGGCTGGACCCCGGAGGGACCGACGCTGATCGAGGACCTCGACGCGGGCGCCTACTCGGGCTGACCGTCAGCCGCGGTTGACGGCGCTGATGCGGTCCTGGAGTCGTTGGCGCGCCGGCGAAAGCGCGTCCCGGGGAGTCGGCTCCGGTGGCGTGGTCGCGTCGCCGGCCGGGCCCGTCACCGGGAACACCGTCTTCTCGCCCGGCAGCGGCACGCCGGGGCAGATCGTCGCCGCGGGACGGGCGGCGCCCAGGAAGAAGCCGCTCACCAGAGCGTCCACACAGGAATTGCCGCTGACCGCGTACTGGCCGTGGAACGGCGAATCCGCCACCGACACCATCGGGACCCCGGCGGCGCGGGCCGCGGCCTCGGCCTGCTCGTAGCCGGTCTGCGGGTCGAACTCGCCCTGCACCACCAGCACGTTCTTCGCCGCCTCCGCCGGCAGCGCCGGCAGCTCGTGGCGGGGGAGGTCGGACCAGAACCCGCACGGCTCGCCCAGCCCGTACGCCCAGCCGAACAGCGGGTACTGCGGTCCCTGCAGGTCGCTCAGCAGCTTGTACCAGGTCGCCGCGCGGGTCGGCTGGTCGCCGCACGCCACGGCCAGCCGGGTGCCGCCCACGTCCGCGTAGTCGGGCTCGGGCGGCGCCACGTCCGCCGCCGTCAGCCGGGCCGCCGGGACGCCGAACTCCGCGCGGGACACGCGGTCGAGGTCGTCCGCCAGCGCGGCGGGCGGCGCCGCGGCGGTGCCGTCGAGGGCCGCCACGCCCTTGGTCAGGACCAGCGCGCCGACCAGCCACTGCTTCGTGCTGCCGTTGCCGACGAAGACGTGGTCGAAGACGTCCGGGGCGAGGCCCTGGCCGCGGAAGTAGCTCCGCACCCGCTCGAAGGTCTTCTTGACCTCGGGGACGGTCTTGCCGAGCCGGTCCGGGAACCGCCGGGCCAGCCACGGCGCGTAGACCCGGTCGAACTGGCGCTGGTCGATCTTCGGGAAGGCCTCGAACGCGGCCTGCAGCCTGCCCTCGAAGTTGACGCTGGAGTCGAGGACGACCCGGCCGGCGTGCTCCGGGAACAGCGACGCGTACTTGGCGCCGAGCCAGGTGCCGTAGGAGTAGCCGAGGTAGTTCAGCTTCCCGTCGTCCAGCAGCGCGCGGATCAGGTCCATGTCGTGCGCGGTCTGCCAGGTCGTGACGAACGGCGCGAGCGCGTCGCTCTGGCAGGCTTCGGCGACCGCGCGGGGGGTCCGCTGGTGGGCGGCGATGCTGGCGGGCGAGCGGTCGCGCGCGTCGAGATCGGCTTCGGCCGGCAGCCGCCCGGTCGGTACCCGGCAGACGAACCCCGCGTCGTCGCCGCCTTCCTGGCCGGTGCCGCGCGGGTCCATGCCGACGAAGTCGTAGTGCTCGTTCACCGCCGGTTCCAGGCCGGCCAGCGCGCCCGCGAGCGACGTGCCCTGCCCGCCGGGGCCGCCCGGGTTGACCAGGATCGCGCCCCGCCGCTCGCCGGTGGCGGCGGCGCGGCTGATCGCCACCTTGAGGTCGGTCCCCGGCGACGGCGCGGACCAGTCCCGCGGCACGGTGATCCGCGCGCACTGGGCCTTGCCGCCCTTGAACGGGCAGCTGCCCCACTCGACCTTCTGCGTCAGGTAGGGCGCGAGCGGATCGGGCGTGGTCGCCGCGGCCGGCGCCGTCGCCGCCACCAGGATCGAGACGGCGATCGCCAGCCCCGCTTTGGACGTCCGCACCGCAGCTTCCCTCCGTGTTCCCCGGCAACCCGGGAACACCCAAGCACGGCGCGCCGGGCGCGGGCAGCCCGAAGACCCCCGACGGCACCGCGATTTCGCTCGATCCGGTGATCAGCTCGGCGGTTCGGGCTGCCCGGCGTCGTCGTCGACGTCCTGGTGCTCGGGCTCCGCGCGGTCCGTCTCCGGGACGGGAACGTCGAGGTCGAGCTCCGGCGTGCCGGGCGGGCGCGGCGCGTCGGGGGTGATGGGTCCGTTCTCGGCTTCGGTCATGGGAGCCGGTTACCCGGGAACCGCCGCGCCAAGCCCGTCACGAGCAGAACGCGGTGTCCACTGCGGACAGGACGGCCTTCGCCGCCTTTTCGCCGTCGCCGAACGTGCCCGGCAGCGCGGTCACCGCCAGGCCGACCGACCGGCCGTCCTCGGTGGCGCCGCCGCGGGTCTCGTAGCCGTCGATGTCACCGCCGTGGCCCCAGTACACGCCGCCGCAGCTGAGCGGGACGCGGAAGACGCCGAGACCGTACTGCCAGCCCGGGAACAGCGGCGCGTCGACCGTCTTGCGCATTTCCGCCAGCTGGGCGGGCGGCAGCAGCCGGCCCTCGAGCAGGGCCCGCGCGACTTTCGCGAGGTCGCTCGGGGTCGAGATCAGCTGCCCGGCCGCCCCGCCCCACGACGGGTCCATTTCGGTCGCGTCGACGACCTTCGTGCCCGTGCTGTTCGCGAGCGCGTAGCCGTGCGGGTGCGGTCCCTGGATCGTCTGGTCGCCGGGCTGCGGCCAATACGTGTCGCGCAGCCCCGCCTTCCGGATCACGCGGTCGGTGATCTGCTCCTGCACCGGTCGCCCGGTCACGTGCTCGACCAGCAGGCCGGCCAGCAGGTAGTTGGTGTTGCTGTACTCCCACTTCGTCCCGGGCGCGAACTTCGCCGGGTGGGCCAGCGCCGCGGCGAGCAGGTCGTGCGGCTGGAAGAACTTGTGCTGCACGTCTTCGAAGTTCTCGACCCCGAGGTACTCGGTGTAGTTCGGCAGCCCGCTGGTGTGCTGCAGCAGCTGCCGGACGGTGATGGCGCGGCCGTCGATGCCCTCGCCGCGCACCAGGCCCGGCAGGTACGCCTCGATCGGCTCGTCCAGCCCGACCTCGCCCTCGGCCACCAGCTGCAGGACGACGACCGCGGTGAACGTCTTCGTGTTGCTGCCGGCGCGGACCCGGCCGTCGCGCGGCACGGGCACCCGGCGGTCCAGCCGCGCGGACCCGGCGACCAGCGACGCCGAGGAGCCGGTGTCACCCACCCACGCGAGGGCCGCGGGGAACTTCTCCTGGCTCACCAGTGCGTCGAGGCTGTCCTGCACCGGGGACTTCGGGTCCGCGGCCGCCGCGGCCGTGGTGACGGTGCCCAGCAGGCCCGCCACGGTCAGGATCGCCACACCCTTGCGCATCGTTTCTCCTCCATGTCCGGATCGGTAACGGAAATGCTGCTCGAATCCGGCCCGAAGATCAGTAGCGCGAGCTACCGGATCGCCGGTAGCGCTGGCACCACCGTGCGAAAAGGCGTTGCCGTACCCGATCTTGCCGTGGCACGGTCGCGTCCGTGACGACTATGCGCGCGGCGGTCTGTGTCGGAGCCGGTGGCCCGGAGGTGCTGGAGATCCGCGAGGTGCCGGTGCCGTCGGTGCGGGACGGCTGGAGTCTCGTTCGGGTGCTGGGCGCGGGCCTGAACCGGTCGGAACTGCGGACCCGGCAAGGGCATTCGCCGAACGTGCGGTTCCCGCGCGTGCTCGGGATCGAATGCGTGGGCGTCGTGGCCGAGTCGACCGATCCGGCGCTGCCGGACGGCACGACCGTCGCTGCGGTGATGGGCGAGATGGGGCGGGAGTTCGACGGCGGCTACGCGGAATACGCGGTGCTGCCCAACGCTTTGCTGATGCCGCTCACGACGGCGCTGCCGTGGGACGTCCTGGCCGCGCTGCCCGAGACGTACCTGACGGCTCAAGGCGCGCTGGACACCCTCGGCATCGGGCGGACCCGGCTGCTGATCCGCGGCGGGACGTCGTCGGTCGGGCTGGCGGCGGCGTCGATCGCGGCCGGCCACGGCGCCGAGATCGCGGCGACGACCCGCCGCCCAGACAAGGCGGCCGCGCTGACCGCGGCCGGCGTCACCCACGTCCTCGTCGACGATGGCGGGCCGCTGGAGCTGCCGTGGCCCGACGGCCCCGACCACGTGCTGGACCTCGTCGGCGCGCGCACGGCGGTGGACTCGCTGAAGCTGGTCCGCCGCGGCGGCACGGTCTGCGTGGCCGGGTCGCTGAGCGGCTGGTCGATCGCGGACTTCCAGCCGGTGGCGATGATCCCGTCCGGCACCCGCCTGACGGCCTTCCACAGCGACGACATGAAGGGCCGCACCGACGTGCTGCAGCGGATCGTCGGCGAGGTGGAGGCGGGGGTCTACCGGCCGAACGTCGACCGGGTCTTCCGGCTGGACGAGATCGCCGACGCCCACCGGTACATGGAGGACGACCAGGCGAGCGGGAAGCTGGTCGTCATCCCCTGACGTCAGCCGAACACCGCCTCGTCCTTCCAGGAGTACGCCTTGACGACGTCGCCGGCCGCCAGCGCGGCGTGGAAGGCCCCGGCCGCGGTCACCTCGCCGCGCCGGGTGCGGGCCGCGATGGCCCCGCTGACCGTGGCGGTGGCGAAGGAGGTGCCCTTCCAGGTGGCGTAGCCGTGGAACTCCTGCACCTGACCGGTGCGGAGCCGGACGTCGCCGGGAAGGTAGGTGCTGGTGAGCCCGTCGCCCGGAGCGGCGCAGGAGACCCACGGCAGGTCCGGGCTGTACGGCGCCCGGGTGCCGTCCGCCCGGGTCGCCCCGACCGCGACGACGCCGGTGAGCGCCGCCGGCCAGGTCGGCGCGGTCCGCGTGAGGCCGTTGCGGAGGCCGGGGATCTCGCCGTGGTTGCCCGCCGCGGCGACGATCACCATGTGGGGGCTCAGCCGCTCGATCGCGCGTCGCACGGCCACCGGGCAGTCACCGTCCTCGTCCTGCGCCGCCCGCGTGCCCATGGCGAGGTTGAGGATGTCGATGTCGTCGTCGAGGAACTCGGCCAGCCGCTTGACGGTGGCCCACACCGGGGCCCGGCCGTCCGCCTTCAGGACGTCGCGCACCACCAGGGTCGCCGCCGGGGCCTGGGCGAGGATCAGCCCCGCCACGAACGTGGCGTGCCCGTTCTCCCAGGGGGTCGCCGTCCCCGGGGCCGGGGTTTCGAAGGTGGTGCCGGTGTCCGGTGTTTCGTAGTGACCCTCGAGATCGGGGTGGCGGTAGAGCTTGGTGTCGAGGATCCCGACCCGGACACCGTGGCCCGCCGCCGGCCCGGCGGCCGTACCCTCCGGCCGCTCCGCGGGGGCGGGGTCGAAGTCCGACTGCGACCGGGTCTGCGGGTAGGCCCCGAACTGGTTGCTCAGCGTCCGGTTCTTCCCCAGCAGCGGGACCCAGCCGCCGCACCGCGCGGCGAACCGGCGGCGCAGTTCGGCCACCACCGGGTCGATGGCCATCTCGAAGCCGAGGTCCTGCTCGTACGCCAGCTTCAGCTTCGTCAGGTCGAAGGGCTCTGCTTCGTCTTCATCGGTGACGACGACACCCAGTTTCCGGAGCGCGTCCTTCACGAGGTCGCTTTCGCGCGAGTCGACGATCAGCTCGTCGGGCTCGACGTGTTCGGCCGCGTCGGGCTGGTAAGGACCGTTTTCGGACACCGCAATCCCCTCCTCGATGTGGTGGCACCTCTTCAGACGCGCACGGGGCTCGTTCTGATACGCGCTGGCGGAGGACCGCGCCGCCGGGAATGCTGAACCCCATGGTGGCGGACTCGGCCCTCGCCGAAGCCCTGGCGGCCATGCGGCTGGCCGATCTGCGGCCCGGAAGGGCCGTCCCGGCCGCGGCCGGGGCCGTCCGGCGGGCGTTGCGCGAGCGCGATCCCCACGCGGCCGCGGTCGCCGAGCAGGCGTGGGGGCACGCGCTGCTGCAGTGCAGCGAAGTCGGCGAGGCCGTGCGGCACCTGCGTCGCGCGGTGCGGCACGGCGAACGCGCCGGGCGGCGCGAGCTCGCCGGGGAAAGCCGGATGAAGCTGGCGTTCGCGCTGGTGCAGCGGGGCAGCTCGCGGGCCGCGCTGCGCGAGATCGACGTCGCCGTGCGCGAGCTCGACGGAATCGCCACCGGAAAGGTGCGCGCCCAGCGCGCGGTGATCCGCTACCACGTGGGCCGGCTCGACGAAGCGGCCGTGGACTACCAGGCCGCGGTCCGGGAGCTGCGGCGCGGCGACGACCGGCTCGGGCTGCAGCGCGCGCTGATGAACCGCGGGATCCTGCACGCCGAGCGCTACGAATTCGATGCGGCGGTGCGCGATCTGGCCGAGGCCGACGTCCTCGCGCGGGAGCTCGGCCGCGACCTCGTGGTCGGGATCATCGCGGAGAACCTGGGGTTCGTGGAGAGCCAGCGCGGTGACGTCCCGGCCGCGCTCGCCTGCCTGGACCGGGCCGAAGAGATCATCGGCGCGCACGGCGGCCAGCTCGCACCCGTGCTGCAGGACCGGGCGGAGCTCCTGTTGTCCGTCGGGCTCGTGACCGAGGCGCGCCGGACCGCCGGGCGCGCGGTGGGCGTGTTCGCCGCCGAGAACCGGCGGCTGAAGGTCCCCGAAACGAGATTGCTGCTGGCTCAGATCGCGTTGCTGGACGAAGACTGGCCGACGGCCGCGGAGCAGGCCCGCACCGCGTTGCGCGCGTTCACCGCGCAGGGCCGGGAGCAGTGGGCCGCGCTCGCGCGCTCGGCGCGGTTGCGCGCGCACCTGGGCGCCGGCGAGCGCAGCCGGCTCAGCGGCGCGGCGGCCGAAGCCATGGTGTCCACATTGGACTCGAACGGCAGGCCGCTGGCGGCGGTGCAGGCCCGGCTGGACGCGGCCCGGCTCGCCGAGGCCCGCGGGCGGACGGCCGTGGCCGCGGAGCACCTCGCCGTGGCGGCGCGGGCCCGGCGGGGATCGGGCCCGGCGACGTTGCGGGCGCGCGGCTGGTACGCCGAGGCGTTGCTGCGCCGTCCGGACAACCCCCGCGGCGCGCTCGCCGCCGCCCGGACCGGACTGCGGATCCTCGACGAGCACCACGCCGCGCTCGGCGCGAGCGACCTGCGGGCGTACTCGGCGTCGCACCGCGCGGACCTGGCCGGCCTCGGGCTGCGCGTCGCGCTGGACGAGGGCCGCGTGCGCGGGGTCTTCGAGTGGGCCGAGCGCGGGCGGGCGAGCCGGTTGCTGCACCGCTCCGGCCTGCCCCCGGACGATCCCGAGCTGGCCGCGCTTCTGCCCCGGCTGCGGGCCACCGCCGGGGCGCTCGAACAGGCCAGGGCCGCGGGGGCGCCCACCGGACGGCTGCTGCACCGGCAGGTCGAGCTCGAACGGCGGATCCGCGACCGCAGCCGCCTGCTGCCCGCCGCGGGCGGGGACACCGCGTCCGGCCCGGTGGCCGTCGACGACCTCGCCGGGGCCCTCGGCGAGCGCGCCCTGCTGGAGTTCGTCGAAGCCGACGGGACAGTACTGGGGCTGTGCCTGGTCGAGGGCAGGCTGCGGCTGCACACCCTCGGTCCGGTGGCCGAGGTGGCCGGCCTGCTGGAGCGCGTCCCCTTCGCCCTGCGCAAGCTCGCCGCGCAGGCGGCCGGCCGGTCGCGGCTGCCGGTGGAGCAGTTCCTGCACGGCGCGGGCGCGCGCCTCGACGACCTGGTGCTGGGCCCGCTGGCGGAGATCGGCGACCGCCCGCTGGTCGTGGTCCCGACCGGGATCCTGCACAACGTTCCGTGGGCGGTGCTGCCGTCGTGCGCGGGCCGCCCGGTGGCCGTCTCGCCGTCGGCGACGCTCTGGCACGCGGCGGCGACGCGCCCGCCGGGACCGGTGCGCGACGTCGCCGTGGCCGGCGGCCCGGGACTCGCCGGTGCTCGCGAAGAAGCGCTGGCGGTCGCGGAGATCCACCGGCGGACCGCCTTGGTGGACGAAGCCGCGACGGTCGAGGCCGTGCTGGCCGCGCTCACCACGGCGGGCACCGTGCACCTGGCCGCGCACGGCAGGCTGGCGGTGGACAACCCGCTGTTCTCGGCGTTGCGCCTGCACGACGGCCCGCTCCTGGTTCACGACGTGCGGCGGCTGCCCCGGGTACCGGAGACCGTGCTGCTCGCCGCGTGCGACGTCGGCCGGTCGGTGGTGTGCCCGGGCAACGAGCTGCTCGGCCTGAGCGCCACATTCATCGAACGCGGCACGGCCCAGCTCATCGCTTCGGTGGTGCCGGTGCCGGACCTCGCCACGACGCCGCTGATGACCGAGGTCCACCGGCGCCTCGCGGCGGGCGAGGCACCGGCGGCCGCGCTGGCGTCCGCACAGCAGAAGGTGGCCTCGGACGGCCCCGCCGGGCTGGCGGCGTCGGCCGGTTTCGTGTGCATCGGCGCGGGAGCGCGCTAGTCACTTGCTCCGCGCCACGATGTCGCCGTACGACGTGGTCGCCCGGATGGCCAGCTCGGGTGTTCCGGTGTTCTTCAGGCCGTTGTCGATGCGGCCGTAGGACGTGCCCGCGTCCAGGGACGCCGAGACGCCCGGGGCCGCGCCGACGGTGATCGCGCCCTGCTGGGTGTCCAGCACGACGTCGCCGCGCACCGCTTCGGCGATGCGGATGTCGCCCCGGGCCGTGCTGATCCGCGCCGGGCCGTCCAGGCGGCCGACCTCGATGTCGCCGTCGGTCGCGGTGAGCTCGACGGCGGCCGCTTCGTCGAGCTGGATGCGGCGGTAGGCACCCTCGAAGGCGACGTCGCCGAGGCGGCCGGTGCCGACGAGCTCCGAGGCGTCGGTCGTGGCCCGCACGTCCGAACCCGCCGGCAGGCCGACGACGACCTCGATCGCGCCGGTGGGGCCGAAGTACTTGGTCTTGCCCCGCGGGGCCGTCACGCGCAGCACGCCGTCGGCGTAGCTGACCGTCGTCTGCTCGGCGGCCTTGACGTCGCGGCTCTTGGCCGGATCGGCGGGCCGGACCTCGACGGTGGTGTCGGTGCGGTCGCCTGCGGTGAGGTGGACGCGCCCGGCGGGCAGGTCCAGGACGGCGGTGATCGGGGCGGGGGTGGTGAAGTTCGGCATCGTGGTCTCCTGGGTTCCGGTGTGTCCCCGTCGGTGGGGACGAGAACCACGATGTCCGGCCGTCCTGACACCCGGCGGCCACCGGCCTGACACGGCTCAGCCGGGCGCTGACAGGTCCTCCGGCGGTGCCCACAGCGGGGCCGCCTCGGCCCGCTCGGGGTGCAGCCAGCGGTGCCGGCTCGCGGTTTCGCGGGCGATCCGGAGGTACTCGCGGACGGCCTCCGGCGGCTCGCCGTCCCGCCACGCCAGCGACCACGGGTAGACCGGCTGCAGTTCGCGGGGCCGGTGGACCGGGACGCCGTGGCCGGCGTACCGGCGGGCGTAGCTGTCGAACTCCAGCAGGAACGCGCTGTCCGTGGCGCGGCGGAGCGCGGCGTGGCAGTGCTCGAACGTGCCGGGGTTGCCCAGCCAGCGCAGGGCCAGGCCGGTCTGCTGCTCCAGCGCGGTCAAGTACCGGCCGTGGATGTTGTAGAGCGCCGTGCCGGGCGCGTCAGCGAAGACCTCGAGGGGACGCTCGTGCAGCGACGCGTCCGCCCGCCGCGGGTCGCCGGGCCGGCCGACCAGCCGGAACGGCTCGAGCCGCAGCCGCTCGTGCCGCCAGCCCGCCGGGTGCTCGGCCGTCAGCGCGGCGGTGACGCGGAGGACGGCGACGTCGAGGTGGTCGTCGAGCAGCGCGGCGAGCTGGCGCGCGCTGTCCATCTGGCTCTGCACCAGCTGGACGCCGGGGTGCGCGGCGACGAACGCGTCGGCGACCACGCGGCTGGTGTCCAGCTCGAAGATGTGCGCGATCCGCACGCGGTTCGGCGCGGGCTCGCGCAGCATCTGCTCCGCGGTGGCCAGCAGCTGCCGCGCGTGGTGCAGGAACCGCTCGCCGCGCGGGGTCAGCGTGACGTGGCGGCTGTCGCGCACCAGCAGCGGCGCGCCGACGTCGGCTTCGAGCCGGCGGATCTGCTTGGACAGCGCCGGCTGGCTGATGAACAGCTTGGCGGCGGCCCGCCCGAAGTGGAGTTCGTCGGCGACCGTGACGAAGTACCGCACCAGCCTGAGGTCGAGGTCCATCCGGGCCTTCCCGCGCGAGGGGAGCAGAGCGCCAACGATGCCATCCCGGCTATCGATGCGCACGCACCAGGTCTTGGACGCCGGGGCCGCGGACCGGTTGGCTGCACGGAAGAACCGGCGCGAAGCGGAGGATGCGATGGCGGACACGGGAACCCCGGTCGTGTTCATCCACGGTCTGTGGCTGCACGCCACGTCGTGGGACCCCTGGCTCGACCACTTCCGGGCCGCCGGGTACGCGCCCGTCGCGCCCGGCTGGCCGAACGAACCCGGCACCGTCGAGGCGGCGCGGGACAACCCCGACGCCGTCGCGGACATCTCCATCGACGACGCGACCGACCACTACGCGTCGATCATCGCCGCGCTCGACCGGCCGCCGGTCATCGTGGGCCACTCGTTCGGTGGCCTGATCACCGAGAAGCTGCTCGGCCAGGGCATCGGGCTCGCCGGCGTCGCGATCGACCCCGCGCAGATCAAGGGCGTCCTGCCGCTGCCGCTGGCGCAGCTGCGCGCCGGCCTGCCCGCGCTGGGCAACCCGGCCAACCTCCACCGGTCGGTTTCGCTGACCGAGAAGGAGTTCCGGTTCGGCTTCGGCAACGCGCTGAGCGACGAGGAGTCGGCGGAGCTGTTCCGGCGCTGGACGATCCCGTCGCCGGCCCGGTCGCTGTTCCAGGCCGCGGCCGCCAACTTCGTCCTGCACTCGCAGGCCGCGGTCGACACCGGCCGCGCGGACCGCGGCCCGTTGCTGCTGATCTCCGGCACCGCCGACCACACCGTCCCGGACGTGGTCACGCGCTCGACCTTCAAGCAGTACCGGGACTCCACCGCGGTCACCGAGCTGAAGCAGTTCGAGGGCCGCGGCCACTCGCTGACCATCGACAGCGGCTGGCGCGACGTCGCCGACGCCGTGCTCGGCTGGCTGCGCGAGCACGGGGTCTAGGCGTGGACCTGGGTCTGGACGGCGCGGTCGCCGTCGTCACCGGCGCCAGCCGCGGTATCGGCCTCGCCGTCGCCGAAGCCCTCGTGGCCGAGGGCGCCCACGTCGTGGCCGGCGCCCGCGCGCCGGGGCCGGGCCTGGAGGCGCTCGTCCGCGCCGGGAAGGCGCACGCGCTGGCCGTCGACCTCGGGACGGCCGAAGGTCCGGCCCGGCTCGTGGAGCTGGCGCTGGCCGAACTCGGGCGCGTCGACGTCCTCGTCAACAACGTCGGCGCGGTCACCCCGCGGCCGGACGGCTTCCTGCTGGTCACCGACGAGGAATGGACGCGGTCGCTCACGCTGAACCTGCTGAGCGCGGTCCGCGCCACGCGGGCGGTGCTGCCGTCGATGGTGACGGCCGGGCGGGGCAGCGTCGTCACGATCGCGTCGATCAACGCCACCCTGCCCGACCCCGGCGTCATCGACTACAGCGCGGCGAAGGCCGCACTGGTCAGCTTCACGAAGTCGGTGTCGAAGGAGTTCGGCCCGCGCGGCGTCCGCGCCAACGCGATCAACCCGGGCCCGGTCGCGACGGACCTGTGGCTCGGCGCGGGCGGCGTCGCCGAGACGATCGCGGCGACCACCGGGGCGAACCCCGCGGCCGTCGCCGACGAGGCCGCCGCCCACGCCGTGACCGGCCGCTTCACCCGGCCGGCCGAGATCGCGAACCTGGCCGTCTTCCTGGCCAGTGACCGGGTGGCGGCGAACATCACCGGCACCACGGTCACCGTCGACGGCGGCTACACGACCGAGCTGCACTGAGCGGGTCAGGCCCCGGGGCCGGAGTAGATCTCCGAGGCCTTGGGGGCGGTGACGGTCGTCGGCTTGTCCCAGTCGGAGAACTCGAGCGTGCCGCTCTTGGGCTCCTGCATGCGCAGCAGGTAGTGCGGCTCGGCGGCGGCGATGGTCGCCGTGCCGTCGGGGCTGGTGAAGGTCAGGGCCGGGATGCCGTCGGTCGTGGTCTGGCCGCTCGCGGTGAACGTCGCCGAGTCCAGCTGGCCGACGGTGTTGTCGGTGAACGTCTTGTAGTCGAGGAACTGCTTGAACGCCTCGCCGATGCCGGCGCCGATCTGCGAGGTCGAGGGCACCCACTTGTCCTTCAGCAGCTTGCCGACCGACGCCGGGACGCCGGCCTTCTTGACCAGCGAGTCGCTGAACCGGAAGAAGTACTTGTCGCCGGTGCGCAGGACCGGGATCTCCAGGCCGTCCTGCACCACGGTGCCGCTCGCGCTGTCCGGGTTGAGCTGCAGGTCGAGGTTGAGGTTCCCGCCCTCGGAGACGACGCCGCGGACGTGGACGGCCTTGGCCTGCTTGGCCGCGTCGACGACGGCGGAGCCCGCCTTGGCGGCGTCGAGCGAGGCGGCCGCGGGGCTCGCGGACGTCGGCGCGGAGGAGGCGGCGGCCGGCTCCGCGGTACCGGTGCTGCCGGCGCACCCGGCGCTGACGAGGGCGGCGACCGCCCCGGTGGCGATGAGCGCTCCCAGGTGGAAACGAGACATGGAGAAGAGTCCCCTCGTGAAGGTCCGGGTGTTCCGGACACGAACGGGTTATCGACCGAGTGGGTGATGCGTTACGTCCTGTCGGCCCTGTGGGCTACGACACGGACCCGCGGGCCCCATCGCCGCGTCGATCAGGGCGCGGAGGACGTCGGTCAGCGCGCCGCTCCGGAGGGTGATCACGCCCAGCACCAGGGGACTGGTGGACCACCCACCGCGGGAGAAGGAGTCGTCGAGCACGACACCTTCGCGGGCACCGATGCGGTCCGCCGCGGCCGACAGCCGCTTCCGCCCGGCCCGGCCTTGCTTGCCGAGGATGCCGATGTCGAGCAGGGTATCCGGCCGCGTGGCCGAGCGGGCGGTGTCAACGGCGGCTCCCCGGGTACACGGAACTGGTCCTGCCCCCGCAGCCGAGGAGCCAGCCGTGTCCCAGCCCGCCCAGCAGCAGAGCCCGCCCGGATCCACCGCGGAGATGTCGCCGCGGCCCGACCACGGCGAACACTCCTACCGCGGCTCCGGGAAGCTGACCGGGAAGGCGGCCCTGATCACCGGCGCGGACAGCGGGATCGGCCGCGCGGTGGCGATCGCGTACGCCCGCGAAGGCGCCGACGTCCTGATCTCGTACCTGAACGAGCACGACGACGCCGAAGAGACGCGGCGCTGGGTGGAAGAAGCGGGGCGAAAGGCCGTCGTCGTCCCGGGTGACGTCGCCGACCCGGCGCACTGCCGCGCCCTGGTCGCCCGGGCGGTCGAGGAGTTCGGCCGGCTCGACGTCCTGGTGAACAACGCCGCCTTCCAGATGACGCACGAAACCCTGGAAGAGATCCCGGACGAGGAGTGGGACCACACGCTCGCGACGAACCTCAGCGCGTTCTTCCACCTCGCCAAGGCGGCCGTGCCACACCTGAAGCCCGGGGCGTCGATCATCGGCAGCTCGTCGGTGAACTCCGACAACCCGACCCCGCAGCTGATGCCCTACGACGTCACGAAGGCCGGCGTCGCGAACATGTGCGCGGCGCTGGCGCAGCTGCTCGGGCCGAAGGGAATCCGCGTGAACAGCGTGGCGCCGGGGCCGATCTGGACACCGCTGATCCCGTCGACGATGCCGGCGGAGCAGGTGGAGTCGTTCGGCCGGCAGGTGCCGCTGGGCCGAGCGGGCCAGCCGGCGGAGCTGGCCCCGGTGTACGTGCTGCTGGCCTCCGACGACGGCAGCTACGTGTCGGGCGCGCGCGTCGCGGTCACCGGCGGCAAGCCGATCCTCTGACTCCGGTCTCGGCCGAGCTGACCGCGGTCACCGCATGATCGTGGTCAGCACGTCCACGCCGAGCTGCATCAGCCGCTGCAGGTCGAGGCGGTGCTGGATCATCCGGCCGTCGCGGCGGGAGACCAGCAGGCCGGCCTCCCGCAGCCGGCCGAGGTGGCGGGACACCTGCGGCACCGTCATCCCCGTCCGGGCCGCCAGGTCGGACGTCGTGATCGGCTCGTTCACCAGGTGGCGGCACAGCGACAGCCGGGCCGGGTCGGCGAGGATCGCCAGCCGCAGGCGCACCTGGGCGAGGGTGTCGCGGGCGCCGTCGCCTTCGACCGGGAAGTGCACGACCACCGGGAACTCCGGGTCGACCTTGACGATCAGGTGCGGCCGGGCGTGCACGGACGGCACCAGCAGGCAGCGGCGGCCGCGCAGGTCGGCGTGCAGGGACTGGAGCTTGTCGAACACCACCGACGCCGGGTCGTGCCGGACCGCCGCGTTCGTGCTCAGCGACGCCAGCGCCTCGGCGACCGGCAGCGCGCTGAGCCGCGCCCGCACGGTCGCGCATTCGCTTTCCAGCCGGTGGGAAACCCGTGCCCACTCGTCGGCGAAGAACTCCTCGGCGCAGGCACGCAGGACGTCCAGCAGGTCGGCGCGGAACGCTTCCGGATCGGCCACCAGGTGCCGGGCCAGCTCGCCGCGGCCGAAGGAGCGCCGCTCGCACGAAGTCACGTAGGCGTCCCTCGCGTAAGCGTCGCCCAGCAGGTCGCCGACCTCCGCCAGGCCGCCGTGGATCGCGTCGGCCGCGGTGGCGGTGAAGCGGTCCAGGGGCAGCGCCTCGATCCGGCGCAGCTCGTCTTCGAAGGTCTGCCCGAGCGGCAGCTCGAACGGCAGGAGCAGCCGGCAGCGGCGGCGCGCCCACAGCGGCGCGTAGGTGTTCAGCCTGCCGTGCAGGGCGGCCGAAGTATCCGCGCGGACGCGGGTGAGCCACGGCCGCACCTCGAAGTGGTGCTCGGGCTCGGCGATCGAGTGCAGGCACGCGAGCAGCTCGGCCACCGGCGACACCCCGGCGACGAGGTCGGCCGCCCGCGCGCCCTGAACGGTCAGCACCACCGACATGCGCCCAGCGTACGACCCATCCTTACCGCGGTCGCGGTAAACGTCGGCAGCACGGCCGTGAAACGGACCTAGCCTTCCCGGAACGTCACACGAGAGGCCAGGCCATGCACGACTTCCTGCGCACCTTCTTCGATCTCCGGGAGATCCTGGACGTGCTGCCCGCCCTGCTCACCGAAGGGCTGCGCAACACCCTGCTGATCGCCGCGCTGGCGATCGTCTTCGGCGTCGTCGCCGGCGTGCTGCTGGCGATGCTGCTGCTCTCCCGGCGGCGGCTGGTCCGGCTGCCCGCCCGGATCTACGTCGACGTCTTCCGCGGGCTGCCCGCGATCGTCACCGTCAGCCTGGTCGGCGTCGGCCTGCCCGCCGCGGGCTTGCGGCCGTTCGGCCGCGAGCCGCTCGGCTACGCCGTGCTCGCCATCGCGCTGATCTCCGCGGCCTACTCGGCCGAGATCTTCCGCTCCGGCATCCAGGCCGTGCCGGCCGGGCAGCTGCACGCGGCACGCAGCCTCGGCATGCCCTACCTGACGGCCATGCGCGTGGTCGTCGTGCCGCAGGGCGTGCGCAACGTCCTGCCCGCGCTGGCCGGCCAGTTCATCATCGACGTCAAGGAGAGCGCCCTGGTGTACCTGCTCGGACTCGGCTTCGGCCAGCGGGAGCTCTATTTCATCGCCCAGGAACGGCAAGCGGCGACGTACAACTCGTCGGCGCTGGTCGCGGCGGGGCTCTGCTACCTGCTGCTGACGATTCCCCTCACGTACGCGGTGAACCGGCTCGACCGGCGGATGCGTGAAGGCCGGCGCTTCACCGCGGCCGCGGCCCCGGTCGCCGTCCCGGCGAAGGCGGCCGTGTGATGCCCGCGGTGTCCGTGCGCGGGCTGCGCAAACGCTACGGCCCGCTGGAAGTGCTCCGCGAGGTCGACCTCGACGTCGCCGCCGGCGAGACCGTCTGCGTGATCGGCCGGTCCGGCTCCGGGAAGTCGACGTTGCTCAAGTGCCTCAACCTGCTCGAGGAGCCGACCGCCGGGGAGATCCACCTCGCCGGCACGGCGATCACCGGCCCCGGCGTGGACGTCGACGCGGTCCGCGCCCGCGTCGGCATGGTGTTCCAGCACTTCAACCTCTTCCCGCACCTGAGCGTGCTCAAGAACGTCACCGCCGGGCTACGGCACGTCCGCCGCCTCGGCCGCGACGCCGCCGACGCCGCGGCGATGACCCAGCTGGAGCGGCTCGGCCTGGCGCACCTGGCCCACCAGCGGCCCGGCCGGCTCTCCGGGGGGCAGCAGCAACGCGTCGCGATCGCCCGCGCGCTCGCGATGGAACCCGAAGTGATGCTGTTCGACGAGGCGACTTCCGCGCTCGACCCCGAGCTGGTGAAGGACGTCCTCGACGTGATGCGCTCGCTGGCCGGCTCGGGCATGACGATGCTGGCCGTCACGCACGAAATCGGCTTCGCCCGCGAGGTCGCCGACCGCGTGGTGTTCATGGACGACGGCCGCGTCGCCGAGTCCGGCCCGGCCCGCGCCACCCTCGACGACCCGGAAACCCCGCGGCTGCGCGACTTCCTCGCCCGCGTCCTCTGATCAGTCCGGAAGGGACACTCCTATGCTGCGCCCTGTCTTCGCCGCGCTCGCCGGCGCCCTCCTGCTCACCGGCTGCGGCGCCACGTCGTCCGCCGACGACCCGTACGGCCTGCTCGAACCGGGCACCATCCGGGCCGCCACCCAGACCAGCCAGCCACCGTTCGCCTACGGCGACCCGACGGGGAAGCCGGTCGGGTTCGTCATCGACCTCACCGACGAGGCCGCGAAACGCCTCGGTTTGAAGGTCGACTACAAGGCGACGTCGGTGACGTCGTCGCTGGCCGGGCTGACCAGCCACCAGTACGACCTCGCCGCGGCCGGTCTCGGTGTCACCGAGGAACGGCAGAAGACCGTTTCCTTCACCAAGCCGCTGTTCTGGAGCACGACGGCGGTCCTCACACCGGCGAAGAGCGCCGCCGCGAAGCTGACCGACTTCGCCGGCCACAAGGTGGGCGTGGTCACCGGATCGACGCAGGAACCGTTCGTACCGGCCAAGATGCCGGGCGCGCTGCCGATCGGCTTCCCCAACGCCAACGCCGCGGTGAGCCAGCTGCTGGGCGGCAGCCTCGACGCGTTCGTCGTCGGCGGTCCCGATGCCGCGCAGTTCCTCAAGCAGTACCCGGCCCTGCGGCAGGCCGCCTCGGCGCCGGTGGAGCACCCGACGTCGATGGCCGTGCCGAAGGACCACGGCGCCCTGCTGACCGCGCTGGACCAGCAGCTCGGCGCGATGGTCGCCGACGGGACGTACGCCCGGCTGTACCGCAAGTACTTCACGACCGCGCCGCTGCCGCAGCTGGTCGCCGCCTGGCCCGCGCTCGGGGCGCAGTTCGCGGGTGGTCTCTGATGGGCTGGGAACAGCTGAGCCGCGACTGCTGGCGGCTCGTGCTCGACGTCCCCGCCCGCGACGGCACGACCCTGGTCGCCGACCTCTACGCGGCGCGGCCCGAGCCACCCGCCGGGCCGGTGCTGCTGGAACGCACGCCCTACGGCCGCCGGCTCACGCGGCCGTCCGACGGCGCCGGGCCGCCGTCGCCCGAGGCGGTCGCCCGGCGGTTCGTCGACGGCGGCTACCTGGTGGTGCGC
Source organism: Amycolatopsis sp. NPDC003865 (assembly GCF_053605345.1). Lineage (NCBI taxonomy): Bacteria > Bacillati > Actinomycetota > Actinomycetes > Pseudonocardiales > Pseudonocardiaceae > Amycolatopsis > Amycolatopsis sp. NPDC003865. Next base: position 31,429 of record NZ_JBSGJA010000021.1, read on the forward strand.
CAGGACTGCCGCGGCCGCGGCGACTCGGGCGGCACGTTCACCAAGTACCTCAACGAGGCCGAAGACGGCTACGACACCGTCGAGTGGATCGCCGCGCAGGACTGGTGCGACGGGCGCGTGGCGACGATGGGCGTCTCCTACTCGGCGCACGCCCAAGCCGCGCTCGCGTCACTGGGCGCGCCGCACCTGGCCGCGATGTTCCTCGATTCCGGTGGCTTCGCCAGCGCTTACGAAGCGGGTACGCGAATGGGCGGCGCGTTCGAGCTCAAGCAGGTGACCTGGGCGTTCCACCGCGCCCGCACGAGCACCGAGGTGCGTGCGGACCCGGTGCTGCGGGCCACTTTGGACTCCGAGGACCTGCGGGCGTGGTTCACGCGGATGCCGTGGCGGCGCGGTGCGACGCCGCTGCGGTTCGTCCCCGGCTACGAGGACTACCTGCTGGAGCAGTGGGAACACGGCGTCTTCGACGACTACTGGCGCCAGCCCGGCATCTTCGCCCGCGGGTTCTACGACCGGTTCCCGGACGTGCCCAGCCTGCACATCTCCAGCTGGTACGACCCCTACATCCGCACGGCCACCGAGAACTTCCGCGAGCTGGACCGCAAGAAGCACAGCCCGGCCTACCTCGTGCTCGGGCCGTGGACGCACGGCGCGCGCAGCGTCCGGCACGCCGGCGACGTCGACTTCGGCCCCGAGGCACCGCTCGACGGGAACCTCGACGACGACTACGTGACGATGCGGCTGCGCTGGTTCGACGCCCACCTCGCCGGCGCGGGCGAGCCCCCGCCGCCGGTGCGGTACTTCCTGATGGGCGGCGGCTCCGGGCGCCGGACCGCCGACGGGCGCCTCGACCACGGCGGCCGGTGGCGCACGGCGACGGCGTGGCCGCCGGAAACGGCCGAGCAGCGGGTGTTCCACCTGAGCGCCGACGGCGGTCTCACGCGCACGCGACCGGAGGGCACGTACCTGGAGTACGACTTCGACCCGGCGGACCCGGTCCCGACGCTCGGCGGGCAGGTCACCTCGGGCGAGCCGGTGATGAGCGGCGGCGCGTTCCACCAGCGTCCCGACGAGCGGTTCTTCGGGGCGGCGCCGCCGTTCCTGCCGCTGGAGAGCCGGCCGGACGTGCTCGTGTTCCAGACCCCGCCGCTGGCCCGCGACGTGGCGGTCGCGGGGCCGGTGACGGTCCGGCTGGCGGTCTCGTCCACGGCCGCGGACACCGACTTCACGGTCAAGCTGATCGACGTCCACCCGCCGAGCGCGGACTACCCGCAGGGGTTCGCGATGAACCTGACCGACGGCATCCTGCGCTGCCGCTACCGCGACTCGTTCGCCGAACCGGCGCCGCTGGTGCCCGGCGAGGTCTACGACATCACGGTGGCGGCACCGGACACGGCCAACCTGTTCCGCGCGGGCCACCGCATCCGGCTCGACGTCAGCTCCAGCAACTTCCCCCGCTTCGACGTCAACACCGGCACCGGCGCCCGGGAAGTGGGCGACCGGCGCAAAGTGGTGGCCACGAACCGGGTCCACGTGGACGGCCGGTCGTGGCTGACCCTCACGGTGCTCCCGGGCTAGTGGATGTGTGTCTGCCAGTCGTCCGGTACGCGGCCCTCGGGGCCCGGCACCGGCTGGGTGACCGGCCGGTGCTCCGGCGGTGCCAGCGCGGGACCGTCGTAGGCCTCGCCCGTCTCGAAGCTGTAGAACCAGTCCTCACCCGGCTCGAAACTGCGGATGAGCGGGTGCCCGGTCGCCTTGTAGTGCGCCGTCGCGTGCTGCGCGGGCGAGGTGTCGCAGCACCCGATGTGGCCGCACTGGGCACAGCGCCGCAGGTGCACCCACCACCCCTCGGCGGCGAGGCATTCCGCGCAGCCGGTCCCGCTCGGCGTGGCGGTGACGTCGATACCCTCGATTTCGGCCATGCCGACAGTCTGCCAAGTGACGGCCCCGGCCGCATCAGCCCCTCGCGCGGCGCAGGTGGGGCGGTTCGTAGGCGACGTCGACCGGGCCGAGGTCGGTGCCCGGCGCGACGATTTCGCCGATCCGGTCGAGCAGGTCGTCGTCGAGTGCCGCGCCGGCGCCGGCGACCAGGTCGTCCAGCTGCTCCTCGGTCCGGGGTCCGATGATCGCCGAAGCGACCGCCGGGTGCGCCGTGACGAACGCCAAAGCCAGGTGCCGCAGGGGGATCCCGGCCTGGTCGGCGAGGGGGAGCAGGGCTTCGACGGCGTCGAGCTTGCGACGGTCGGTCAGGTGCTTCGGCACCCAGTGCAGGCGGCCGGGCGAGGCCGTTTCCGGGCGGTAGCGGCCGGAGAGCAGCCCCATCGACAACGGGCTCCACACGAGCACGCCCAGGCCGTGGCGCCGGCAGACCGGCAGGATTTCGCGCTCCACGCCGCGGTTGAGGATCGAGTAGTGCAGCTGCTCGGTGCGGAACCGGGCCAGGCCCCGTCGTTCCGCGACCCACTGGGCCTCGACGATCTCCGACGCCGGCAGGTTGGAGTGGCCGATGGCGCGCACCTTGCCCGCGCGCAGCAGGTCGGTCAGCGCGCTCAGCGGTTCCTCGATGTCGGTGCCGGGCTCGGGGTGGTGGAGCTGGTAGAGGTCGAGGTGGTCGACGCCGAGGCGGCGCAGCGACCCTTCGACGGCGGAGACGATCCAGCGCCGCGAGTTGCCGCGCCGGTTCGGGCCGGGCCCCATCGGGCCGTTGCCCTTGGTCGCGAGCACGACGTCGTCGCGGCGGCCGCGCAGCGCCTTCCCGACGATCCGCTCGCTCTCGCCGTCGCCGCCGTAGACGTCGGCGGTGTCGATGGTGGTGATGCCGTGGTCGAGCGCGCGGTGGACGATGCGGACGCACGCGTGCGCGTCGGGGTTGCCGTACGGTCCGAACATCATGGTGCCGAGCGTGTAGGCGCTGACCTGGATGCCGGTCCGGCCCAGGGGACGGGTCTGCAAAGCGATCTCCAGCGGTCGGTCGCGGTGGGGTGCGCGGGCGCACCCCACCGCGAAGTGGTCAGCCCTGGGCGACGTCGACGATCCACGTGACGCCGAACCGGTCGGCGAGCATCCCGAAGGCGGGCGCCCACGGGGCCGGGCCGAACTCCTCGATGACCGTCGCGCCTTCGGCGAGGCCCTTCCACACCGGCGAGACCTCGTCGACGGTCGCGCCGCGGACCGACAGGAAGAACGGCTCCTTCGTGATCGTGGTGCCGTTCTCGCGGCGGGTGGTGGGCGTGGCCGGGGTGGCCGGGCCGTCGGTGCCCGGGACGTCGTAGGCCAGGACGCTGAAGCCGTTGTCCGCGGTGACCTGGCCGAAAACCACCTTGCCGGCGTCGGGCAGCTCGGCCGGCATCCCGAAGTCGCCGTAGGTGACGATCGTGGCCCGGCCGCCGAAGACCGACGCGTAGAACTCGAGGGCCGCGCGGGCCTGGCCGGTGAAGTTGAGGTGGGCGGCAGTGGTGAGAGACATGGCGTTCCTTTGCGAGTGGTGATCCGACGAACGCCACGGTGTCAGCAGTAGCGGTCAGGGAACGTCCGCTTCTCGTGGCACCATGGAAACCGTGCCGACCGCCTCCTCGACGGCGACCTCGGGTCGCCTGCTCTCGCTGCTGTCCCTGCTGCAGGTCCGCCGGGACTGGCCGGGCGCGCTGCTGGCCGGCCGGCTCGGCGTCAGCGAACGGACCGTGCGCCGCGACGTGGACCGGCTGCGCGAGCTCGGCTACCCGGTCCAGGCGGTCAAGGGGCCGGACGGCGGCTACCGGCTCGAAGCCGGCCGTCAGATGCCGCCGCTGCTGTTCGACGAAGAGCAGGCGGTCGCGCTCGCGGTGGCGCTGCGGATCGCCGTCGGGACCGGCGCGGGCATCGAGGAAGCCGCCGCCCGGGCGCTGGCTACGGTGCGCCAGGTGATGCCGTCACGGCTGCGGCAGCGCGTCGACCAGCTCGAGATCACCGCGGCTCCCCGGGACACGCAGGTCGGCACCGACGTCCTGCTCGCGCTCAGCTCGGCCATCCGCGCCACCGAGGAAGTGCGGTTCGACTACGGCACCCCGCCCCGCCGTCGCCGGGTGCAGCCGCACCACCTGGTCGTCCGCGGCGGCCGCTGGTACCTGGTCGGCTGGGACGCCGAGCGCGCGGACTGGCGGACCTACCGGGCCGACCGGATGGACCTGCGCGTGCCGAACGGCCCGCGGTTCACCCCGCGCGAGGTACCGGGCGGCGACGTCGCGACGTTCCTCGCCGCCCGGTTCAAGGGCTCCGCCACCGTCGACGCGTGGCCGTGCCAGGGCGAAGTGGTTCTGGACCTCCCGCTGTCCGCGGTCGCGCCGTTCGCCGGGGACGGCGTCGCCGAGGAGGTCGAACCGGGCCGGACCCGGCTGCGCACCGGGTCGTGGTCGTGGGCCGCGCTGGCCGCCGGCCTGGCGCGGTTCGACGCCGACATCGAGGTGGTCGGGCCGCCCGAGCTGCGGGCGGCTTTCGGGGACCTGGCCGCGCGGGCCACCCGCGCGTCGACGTCCGGCGCGACCGGGTCGACCCGCGCCGGGACGAGCTGACCGGCCTCGCTCGTCGAGCGGGAGGGCGACGAGCCCTTCGAGGCGCACCCGGGCGAGGCCGGGTCCCGCTGCCAGGGGCAGCGCGGCCCGGCCCCGGGCCGGTCGATGCCGTGGTTCCCCACGAAGGCGTGCGCGGCCGGGTGATCAGGTCAGTCGCAGGACGTCCCGTTGAGCGCCGGGGCCTGGAACGGCGGCGCCGAGCCGGTGTAGCTCGCGTTGTAGCCGATCGTGGCGGTCGCGTTCGTGGCGAGGCTGCCGTTCCAGGCGGCGTTGTCGACCTTGACGACGTCGCCGGTGTCGGTCCAGGTGCCGTTCCAGCCCTGGCTGACGGTCACCCCGGGAGCGGAGAACGTGAGCGTCCACCGGGTGACCGGCGCGCCGCGGTTTTCCAGGACGATCTCGCCGGTGTACCCGTTCGCCCAGCTGCTGACCACCCGGTGCGTCACCTTGCAGCCACCGGTCGGCTGCGGGGTGCTGCTGGTGGGGGTCGTGGGCGTGGTGGGCGTGGTGGGCGTCGTGGTCTGCACCGGACCGGCGGCGACGGCGAGGTCGTAGGCCCGCTGGGGCACGAACTGGCCGGCGGCGGCCAGGCAGCCGTCCGCTTCGCCCGGCGGCTTGACCCAGAGGAAGGCGGCGATCGCGCTGTCGCCGGTCTGGTCGGTGCTGGCCGTGCCGATCGCGCGCCCGGCGGGGTCGCACCACTCGCTGCCCTGCGGCCCGTTGCCGTTGCGGCTGGTGTCGACCACGGCCTTCAGCCGCGAGTCGCCGAGCTGGCCGAGGACCGCCTTGTCGTAGGCGACTTCGTCGGCGGTGGCGCGGTAGTTGGAGACGTTGGTGGAGATGCCGTCGGCGCTGTTCGAGATGTCCGCGGCCCGCAGCCGCGCGGCCGCGTCACCGGCGGAAAGCCAGGCGGAGTGCCCGATGTCGAAGTACACCTTCGCCTGGGACGAGCCGGCCTTGAGCCGCTTGCCCGCGTAGGCGATCGACGCGGTGGTCTGGCTCTGCTGGTCGCCGCTCTGGCAGTTCGTCATGAGCGCGAGCACGTCGGGCTCGAGCACGATGGCCGCGGGCCGCCCGGCCAGGCCCGCCGCGACCTGGTCGATCCAGGCCCGGTAGGCGTCGTGCGACGGCGCCCCGCCCCCGCTCGCGCCACCGCAGTCGCGGTTGGGGATGTCGTAGACGACCAGGATGGGGATCTTCCCGGCGGCGGCCGCGGCGCCGGTGTAGGCGTCGACTTCGCCGCGCACGGCCGAGGTGTTGGTGGTGGTGAACCACTTGGCCTGCGGCACGGAGGCGATCCGGTCCCGGATGACGGCGGCGCGCGAGTCACCGGGGTTCGCGGCCACCCACTGAGCGGCATTGGTGGTCGGATCGACGTAGAAGGCGGACCCGGCGGCTTCGGCGCCGGTCGTCAAGGCGACGACGCTGCCCACAGCCAGGGCGGCGACCGCACCGGCGGCCACGGTTCTGCTTCGCATGCACGTTCTCCTTTGAACGACCGTGAAGTGTTCCGTCATCGCCGCGCCCGAGACGACTGGGAGCGCTCCCAGTGATCCGGAATGGTAGCCGTGCGGGAGGGATCGGGGAAGGGGGTGCGCCCGTTCGGACGGGCGCTCAGCTCGCGGTGAGGGTGCGACGCCAGATCTCGGCACAGGTCCCGGCGGCGGTGTCGAGTTCGCGTGGCTCCCCGGTCCGCGACGCGTGGTAGAAGACGCGTTCGGTCATCCAGCACAACGCGCGGGCCAGCGCGGCCGGCTCGTCGCCCGCCGGCACCCCGGCCCGTTCCAGGACGGCGGTCATCGCCTCGGCGTAGCGGTCGACGGTGCCGTTCCACAGCCGGGCGATTTCGGGGACCGTGGGGGACAGCTCGACCGCCGCCCGCATCACCGGCCCGTGTTCGCGCCACATCTTCGCGGTCAGCCGCACGGCCGCCCGCGCCGTCTCCGCGGGCGGCGAACCGGTGTCCACCGAAGCGGTGCGGGCGTCCTCGCCGAGGACGGCGACCGTGCGGGCGACGAGCGCCGTGAGCACGTCCTGTTTGGACCCGAAGTAGAAGTACAGCGACGCGCGGGAAATCCCCGCGCCCTTCGCGATGGTCTCCACGGTCATCGGCTCGACGTGCTCGCGCTCGAGCAGGGCTTCGGCGGTGTCCAGGATCGCCTGTTCCCGCAGGTCGCCCTTGCGCGGTGCGTCGCGCCGCTTGCGCGTGGTGGCCATGGCCGGATCCTAGTTCGCGGCGATCCGGTGCCCGTCGGGGAAGTCCGTCGAGCGGGACAGCTCCGCCCACTTCCCGATTTCGGCGTCGACGGCCGAACGTCCCGCCGCGACCAGGCTCAGCGCGTCGGAACCGAGCACCAGGTGCGTGGGCGGCTCGGCGGCGCCGATGACCGCGAGGAGGGCGTCGGCGGCCTTGGCCGGGTCGCCGAGCTGGTTGCCGCTCGCGGCCTGGCGCGCCTCGCGGATCGGGGCGAACAGCTCGTCGTAGTCGGCGATGGACCGTTCCGCGCGCACCATCGAACGGCCGGCCCAGTCGGTGCGGAAGGAGCCGGGTTCGACCAGGGTGACGTGCACGCCGAACGCGGCGACCTCCTTGCCGACGGTTTCGAGCATGCCTTCGACGGCGTACTTGCTGCCGCAGTAGAAGGCGAGCCCGGGCACCGTCATCAGCCCGCCCATGGAGCTGACGGCGAAGATGTGCCCGGCCCGGCGCCGCCGCATGTGGGGCAGCACGGCCTGCACGGTCGCGGCGACGCCGAAGACGTTGGTGGCGAACTGCGCCCGCAGCTCGGCGAGCGGGGATTCTTCGAAGACGCCTTCGTGGCCGTAGCCGGCGTTGGCGACGAGCACCTCGATCGGCCCGACCTCGGCTTCGACGTCCCGGACGAGCGCGAACACGGCCTCGTCGTCGGTGACGTCGAGCCGCCGGGCGTGCGCGCGCCCGGGTGCGAGGGCTTCGAAGGCGCCGAGGTCGTCCTCCCGCCGCACGGTGCCGACGACGGTGTGCCCGGCGTCGAGCGCACCGCGCGCGAACGCCCGGCCGAGGCCGCTGCTGACGCCGGTGATGAGAAAGGTCTTGGGGGACATCGGGTGCTCCTGTCCTGAGCTGTCGTCGCCACCGAAACTACACTACGTCGATTTTAATCGACACAACGTCGATTCTGCGGTCGACGGCGGAGACCCGCGTCACGCACGCTCTTGAAACCCGTACCCCCTAGGGGTATGGTCGAGCCATGATCACCAGCAGCTACACCGTCACCGGCATGACCTGCTCGCACTGCGTGGCTTCCGTCGGCGAAGAGGTCGGCGCCATCGACGGGGTCACCGACGTCGCCGTCGACCTGCCCACCGGGGCCGTCACCGTCACCAGCAGCCGGCCGGTCGACGACGCGCGGGTCCGCGCCGCCGTCGAGGAGGCCGGGTACACGCTCGCCGGGTAGCACCGGCCTTCACGCGAGGAAACGCACATGAACACCACAGCACGGCTCGCCGCGTCCGGCGGCGCGCTCGTCCTGCTGGCCGCCGGGGGATTCGCCGTGGGGACCGCGGCCGGCCCCGGCTCCGCCGCCACCAGCGAGCACGAAGACCTGGCCGGCGAGCACGCGGGCATGACCGCGCCGGCGGCCGGCCTGCCGGGCGGGCTGGCCTCGAGCAAGGACGGCTACACGTTCACCGTGGCCGACGCGACCCCGGAGCCGGGCCGGTTTTCGTTCACGATCACCGGGCCGGACGGCAAGCCGGTGACGGCGTTCGACGTCGAGCACGAGAAGAAGCTGCACCTGATCGTGGTGCGCCGGGACACCGCCGGCTTCCGGCACGTCCACCCGGAACTGGCGCCGGACGGCACGTGGAGCGTCCCGCTGACCCTGGCGGCGGCGGGTTCCTACCGCGCGTTCGCCGACTTCACCCCGGCCGGCGGCCAGGGGATGACCCTCGGCACCGACCTGTCCGTCGCGGGCGACTACCGGCCCGCGACCTACGCGACCAGCCGCACGGCCCAGGTCGACGGCTACACCGTCGAGCTCGCCGGGGACCTCACGGCCGGGCGGACGTCCCCGCTGACGCTGACCGTCACCCGCGGCGGCGCCCCCGTCACCGACCTGCAGCCCTACCTCGGCGCCTACGGTCACCTGGTCGCCCTGCGCGAAGGCGACCTCGCCTACCTGCACGTCCACCCCGACGGCGCTCCCGTGCCCGGCCCCGAGGTGAAGTTTGCCGCCGAGGTGCCCAGCGCGGGGACCTACCGGCTGTTCCTCGACTTCCGGCACGGCGACGTCGTGCGGACGGCCGAGTTCACCCTCACCACCGGCCACGGCCACTGACCGCGGAAGGAGAGCCGATCATGACCGAGATCGAACTCGCGATCGGTGGCATGACCTGCGCGTCGTGCGCCAACCGCATCGAGCGCAAGCTCAACAAGCTCGACGGCGTCACCGCTTCGGTCAACTACGCCACCGAGAAAGCGCACGTGCGCGCCCCCGAAGGCGTCGACCCGGCCACCCTGGTGGCCACGGTCGAAGCCGCCGGCTACCAGGCGACGCTGCCTCGGCCGGCGAAGCCCGAGTCCGAAGTGGACGAAGTGGCCGAAGCGGACCCGACGCGGTCGCTGCGGCAGCGGCTGGTCACCAGCGTGGTCCTCGCGGTGCCGGTGGTCGTGCTCGCCATGGTGCCGGCGCTGCAGTTCACCTACTGGCAGTGGATTTCGCTGACGCTCGCCGCGCCGGTGGTCACCTGGGGCGCGTGGCCGTTCCACCGGGCGGCCTGGACGAACCTGCGCCACGGCGCCGCGACCATGGACACGCTGGTGTCGATGGGCGTGCTGGCCGCGTTCGCGTGGTCGGTGTGGGCGCTGCTGTTCGGCACGGCCGGGACGCCGGGGATGGTGCACCCCTTCGAGCTGACGGTGGCGCCCTCGGACGGCGCCGGCAACATCTACCTCGAGGTCGCCGCGGGGGTCACCACGTTCATCCTGGCCGGCCGCTACTTCGAGGCCCGGTCCAAGCGCCGCGCGGGCGCCGCGCTGCGGGCGCTGCTGGAGCTGGGCGCGAAGGAGGTCGCCGTCCTGCGCGACGGCGCCGAGGTCCGGATCCCGACCGCGGAACTGGCGGCAGGGGACCGGTTCGTCGTGCGGCCCGGCGAGAAGATCGCCACCGACGGCGTGGTCGAGGAGGGCAGATCCGCGGTCGACGCGTCGATGCTCACCGGCGAGTCGGTGCCCGTCGAGGTCGGCGAAGGCGACGCCGTCACCGGCGCGACCGTCAACGCCGGCGGCCGGCTGGTCGTGCGGGCCACCCGGGTCGGGGCGGACACGCAGCTGGCGCAGATGGCCGCGCTGGTCGAAGCCGCCCAGAGCGGGAAGGCCGACGTGCAGCGCCTGGCCGACCGCGTGTCCGGGGTGTTCGTGCCGATCGTCATCGGGCTGGCCGCGGCCACGCTCGGCTTCTGGCTCGGCACCGGCGTCGGCCCGGCCGCCGCGTTCACCGCCGCCGTCGCGGTGCTGATCATCGCCTGCCCGTGCGCGCTCGGACTGGCGACGCCGACGGCGCTGCTCGTCGGGACCGGCCGCGGCGCCCAGCTCGGGATCCTGATCAAGGGCCCGGAGGTGCTGGAGTCCACGCGCCGCGTCGACACGGTGGTGCTGGACAAGACCGGCACGGTCACCACCGGGCGGATGACGCTCGTCGGCGTGCACGCGGGCGAGGGCGTCGACGAGGCCGAGCTGCTGCGGTTGGCGGGCGCGCTGGAGGACGCGTCGGAGCACCCGATCGCGGCGGCGATCGCCCGCGGGGCCGGGGACCGCGTCGAGCTGCCGCGCGCCGAGGACTTCACGAACGTGGAAGGCCTTGGCGTGCAGGGGATCGTCGAGGGGCACGCCGTCCTCGTGGGACGCACTGCGCTGCTGGAGGACTGGAGCCTGCCGCTGCCCGCGGGCTTGGCCGAAGCGAAGGCCGGGGCGGAGGCACGGGGGCACACCGCGGTCGCGGTGGCGTGGGACGGCGCGGCCCGGGGCGTCCTGGTGGTCGCCGACACGGTCAAGCCGACCTCGGCCGAAGCGATCGCCCAGCTCCGGGACCTCGGGCTGACCCCGGTGCTGCTGACCGGGGACAACACGGCCGTCGCCGACGCCGTCGCGGCCGAGGTCGGCATCGACGAGGTGATCGCCGAGGTGCTGCCCGCGGACAAGCTGGACGTCGTCAAGCGGCTGCAGGACGAGGGCAAGGTCGTCGCGATGGTCGGGGACGGCGTCAACGACGCGCCGGCGCTGGCCCAGGCCGACCTCGGGCTGGCCATGGGCACCGGCACGGACGTCGCCATCGAGGCGAGCGACCTCACGCTGGTCCGCGGCGACCTGCGGGCGGTGGCCGACGCGATCCGGCTGTCCCGGCGGACGCTGCGGACGATCAAGGGCAACCTGTTCTGGGCGTTCGCCTACAACCTGGCGGCGCTGCCGCTGGCCGCGGCCGGGTTGCTGAACCCGATGATCGCGGGCGCGGCGATGGCGTTCAGCTCGGTGTTCGTGGTCGGCAACAGCCTGCGGCTGCGCGGTTTCACCTCGCGCGCGACGGCCTGACCCGCGGCTCAGCGGCAGAAGACGAAGCCGCCGGCCAGCACCAGGACCGCCGCGATCGCCGGCGGCGCGAGGAACGCGGCGAGCCCGCCGGCCACGGCCGTCAGCCGCGGTGCCGGCGACGAGCCGGTGTCGAGCCGGCTCAGCCGGATCGCCGCGTCGCCGCCGGCCATCGCGAGGGCGCGCCGCGGTCCGGCCACCGCCTTGATCGTCAGGAGCGCGGACCGCAGCGGCTCGCGCCCGCACCGCGCGGCCGCTACGCGGTCGGCGGCCAGTTCCACCAGCAGCCGCGTCGCGCCCGGCAGCTCGCGCATCAGCGGGACGAACCGCAGCGTCCGGCCGAGCACCTCCGACCAGCCGGTGAGCAGGTGGTGGTGGCCGTGGACGTGGGCTCGCTCGTGCGCCAGCACCGCGCGCAGTTCCCGGTCGGTCAGCCGCGCCGCGAGCCCGTCGCTGGCGACCACCAGCGCCCGGCGGCCGCCGAGGCTGTACGCGATCGGCTGCTCTTCCGGCAGCCACAACGTGGGCAACGGCTTGGTGTCGCGGGTGCCGGCGAGCCGCAGCGCGGTCAGGTGGCGCCGGTGCAGCACGTGCCGCCTCCGTCGCCGGCGCAGCGAAGCCAGCGCCAGCCGGCCGAGCGCGGCGGTGAGGACGGTCCCCGCGACCGTCCCGACCAGCGGGTCGAGGCCGGGGAGGTCGTCGTGGTTCAGCGCCGACCAGCAGCCGTGGAGCACGCCGACGACCGCGTCGGCGGGGCCGTGTCCCGGCAGGACGAGCACCAGCACGCCGGCGATCGTCCCGGCGACCACCCCGGCGGCGGTCAGCAGCCACCAGGCGATCGCCGTCCCGGGGTCGATCCGCGTGGCGAGCCTGCTCAGCGGTACCGGAGACCACCAGGCGACCGCGAAGGTGCCGAGCAGCAGCGCGGCCGCGAGGATCACCGCTTCCCCGGCTTCCGGCGCAGCGCCCGGCGGAGGACGTCCGACTCCTCTTCGGTGACGGTGCTGACGAAGTGCAGCAGCACGGATTCGCGGTCGTCGACGGAGTCGAGCACCTCGCGCAGGCTCTGCGCGGTGGCCTCCGCGCGCGTGGCGACGGGCCGGTAGCGGTAGGCGCGGTTCTCCAGTTCGCGGGTGACCCGGCCTTTGCGGTGCAGGTTGTCCAGGACGGTCAGCACCGTGGTGTAGGCCAGGTCCCGGTGCCGGTTGAGCTCGTCGAGCACCTGCCGGACCCGCAGGGGCTCCGCTGCGTCCCAGAGCACGTCCATCACCGACGCTTCGAGCTCGCCCAGACCCAGCATGGCACCTCCGCGGGCCAGGATACTTCCCACGCGGCGGGCGGCCGAGGGGCGCCGGGGCGGGATCCGCCGCCCCGGCGACCGGTGCTCAGCTCCGCGTGCGCAGGCCCCGCATCTCGGTGATCTCCGCCTGCTGGGCGTCGACGATCCTGCGGGCGAGGGCCTTGGCGTCGGCGTTGGCGCCCCGGGCCAGCTCGGTCCCGGCCATGTCGATCGCACCCTGGTGGTGCTCGACCATCATGTCCAGCCACAGCTCGTCGAACTCGGTGCCCTTGGCGGCCTCGAGCTTCTTCAGGTCGGCGTCGGGCATCATGCCGGGCATCGGCTCGTGGGTCATGCCCGGCATGCCGGACGGCCCGGCGCCCCAGGTGGTCAGCCAGGTCCGCATCTGCTGGATCTCGGGGTCCTGGGCCTTCGCGATCCGGCTCGCGAGGTCGATCACCTTCGGGTTCGTGCTGCGGGACGGGACGAGCTTCGCCATGTCGAGCGCCTGGCTGTGGTGCGGGACCATCTGCTGGGCGAACATGACGTCGTCGTCGTTGTGCTCGCTCGCGGTGCTGCTGCCGCAGGCGCCGAGCACCACGGCGCAGAGCACGGCGATGCCGCTGATGAGGACGTTTTTGCGCATGACAATTCCTTCTTCGTGCTTGGGGGTACGTGGATCGATCGGCGGTCGAGCCGGGTCGATCACGTGCGCGACACGCACAAAGAAGCCAGGACGGTCCGGCCGGCTCGGTCGGGCGGCCGTCCCGGGGCCGGTGAGCCGCGGGGCCGGGCGGGCCGGAAGAGCGGGGTCCGGAGCTGGGACCACACCAGCAAGGCGGCGAGGAGGGCACCGGCGGCCGCCAGCACGGCCAGGCAGAGGTGCAGGACGTCGTGCAGGCCGGCCGGCATGCCCGGTCCGTGGTCACCGGAGGCGGCGACCGGGAGCTCGGCGGCGTGCATCGACGTCTCGGTGGTGGCCGGCATCCCGTGTGCCGACGGCACGTGGTGCATCGCGACGACGCAGAAAGCCAGCGCGCACAGCAGAACGATCCGCCGCGCGTTGCCGAACCGGTTCGCCGTCACCATCTCACTATGCAGCATAGTAGACCGGCCGGGCCGGCGCAGCCGGGCGTCAGGACGACGACGTCTGACGCTGCGCCGTGACCCCGCGGCGCAGGTCGCCGGGCAGCGGGCGGACGCGCTGGAGGTCGCGGCGGCTGGTGGAGCGCAGCTGCCAGGGGACGCTGGTGACCATGACGCCGGGCTCGAACAGCAGCCGCCCCTTCAGCCGCAGCGAACTCTGGTTGTGCAGGATGTTCTCCCACCAGCGGCCGACGACGTACTCGGGGATGTAGACGCTGACGACGTCGCGGGGGCTGGCGCGGCGGATGTTCTTGACGTGCTGCACGACGGGCCGCGTGATCTCGCGGTAGGGCGACTCGAGGACCTTGAGCGGGATCTTCATCCCGCGCTGCTCCCACTGCCGCTGCAGCGCCCGGGTGTCGGTGTCGTCGACGTTGACGGTGATCGCGGTGAGGGTGTCGGGCCGGGTGGCGCGGGCGAACGCGATCGCGCGCTGGCTCGGCTTGTGCAAAGTGGACACGAGCACGATCGCGTGGACGCGGCTGGGGAGCAGCTCGAACTCGTCGTCCGGCTGGAGTTCTTCGCGGACGTGGGTGTAGTGCCGGTGGATCGTCCGCATCAGCACGAACAGCGCCGGGATGGCGATGACGACCAGGTAGGCGCCGTGGGTGAACTTCGTGATCAGCACGACGATCAGGACGATCGCGGTCAGGACCGCCCCGACGGCGTTGATCAGCCGGGACCGGTGGAACGACCGGCGTTCGCGGGCGTCGGTGCTGCCGGCGAGCGCGCGGTTCCAGTGCCGGACCATACCGGCCTGGCACAGCGTGAACGACGTGAACACCCCGAGGATGTAGAGCTGGATCAGGCGCGTGGTCGAGCCGTCGAAGGCGAAGATCAGGATCCCGGCGACGAGGGCGAGCGCGACGATCCCGTTGGAGAAGGCGAGCCGGTCGCCGCGGGTGTGCAGCTGGCGCGGCAGGTAGCGGTCCTGGGCCAGGATCGAGGCCAGCAGCGGGAACCCGTTGAACGCGGTGTTCGCGGCGAGGATCAGGATCAGCGCCGTGGCGGCCTGGAGGAAGTAGAACAGCACGGAGTGGTCGCCGCCGAACACCGCCGCGGCGACCTGGCTGATCACCGTGCGCTGCGGGTCGGTGGCGCAGTCGCCGCGGAACCCGGTCAGGTCGCACGTGTTTTCGGCGATCCGGACGTGGCTGACCATGGCGAGCGCGGTGATGCCGCCGAACATGGCGACGGCGGTCGCGCCCATCGCGGTCATCGTCTTGGCGGCGTTGGCGCTCTTGGGCTTGCGGAACGCGGGCACGCCGTTGGAAATCGCTTCGACGCCGGTGAGCGCGGTGCAGCCGGAGGAGAACGACCGCAGCAGGAGGAACACCAGCGCCAGGCCGGTCAGCCCGGCCTGTTCGGGCCGGACGTCGTAGCCGGCGCTCTCGGCGACCGGCGGGTGGCCGGCGATCGCCTGGCCGAGGCCGAGCGCGATCATCAGCACCACCCCGCCGATGAACAGGTAGGTCGGGATGGCGAACGCGCGGCCGGACTCCCGGATGCCGCGCAGGTTCATCGCCATCAGCAGCAGGACGAAACCCAGGTTCAGCTCGATGCGGTAGTCGTTGAGCCCGGGCACCGCGGAGATGATGTTGTCCACACCGGACGCGACCGACACGGCGACGGTCATGATGTAGTCCACCATCAGCGCGCCGGCCACGACGAGCCCCGCCGAGCCGCCGAGGTTGCGCGAGGCGACCTCGTAGGAGCCACCGCCGCTGGGGTAGGCCTTGACCACCTGGCGGTAGGAGACGACCACGACGGTGAGCAGCACCGCGACGGCCAGCCCGACCCAGGGCGCCAGCGTCAGGTACGCCAGGCCGCCGATGCTCAGGATCAGGAGGATCTCCTGGGTCGCGTAGGCCACCGAGGAGAGCGGGTCGCTGGCGAAGATCGGCAGGGCGAGCCACTTCGGCAGGAGCGTCTCGCCGAGGGTGTCGCTGCGGAACGGCCGTCCGAGTACCAGCCGTTTGAGCCATGAGGTGGGTGCCGGCACGTACGGCAGCGTGCCTGACCGCCGAAGGGAGCGGCATATGGAAACCGTCAAGATTCGGGGCTGCGCGTAGGGAAACCGTAAAGGGGGCGGGGCGGCTCGTCAGGGTTGCGTCAACGCCCCTTCCCAGCCCGGCGCGTCCTGGCCACGCCGTCCGGGATGTCACCGAACGGGTGGCTCGCGTAGGCTGAGCGCGGCGCGCCGGGAAGTCTGGTCGGCATCCGGATTCGGATCGGAAGGGCCGGCTGATGCGCGGGGTCGAAACCGTACTGTTCCTCGTCGTGGTGGCGACGGTGGTGGCCACCTTCGCCCGGCGGCTGCGGGTCCCGGCGCCGTCGCTGCTGGTCGTCGTCGGGGTGGTCGTGGGGCTCCTGCCCGGCGTCCCGGCCGTGCAGGTGACGCCGGAGGTGATCAGCCTCGTCGTGCTCCCGCCGCTGCTGTTCGCGGCGGGGGAGGAACTCCCGTGGCGGGACCTGCGCGCGGTCGGTCGGCCGGTCGCGGTGCTGTCGGTCGGGCTGGTGCTGCTGTCGGCGGCGGCGGTGATCGGGACGGCCGTCGCGGTGACGCCCTTGCCGGTCGGGATGGCGTTCGTGCTGGGTGCGGTGCTGGCGAGCACGGACCCGGTCGCGGTGACGGCGCTGGCGCGGCGGCTGGCGTTGCCGCCGCGGGTGCAGGCGCTGATCCAGGCGGAGAGCTTGTTCAACGACGCGACCAGCCTGCTGCTGTTCCGGGTGGCGTTGTTCCTGGCCGTCGCCGGGGGCGCCGCGTCGTGGGGCCGGACGCTCGCGGAGTTCGGCGTGCTCGCGGGCGGCGGGGTGGCGGTCGGCGTGCTGACCGCGCTCGGCGCGTTCGTGATCCGGCGGCGCACCGAGGACCCGGTGCTGGAGACGGTGATCTCCCTGGTCACGCCGTATGCGGCGTACGTTCTGGCCGAGTCCGTCGGCGGGTCGGGCGTGACCGCGGTGGTCGTGGCGAGCGTGATCCTCGGGACCCAGGCCGAGCGGCTGACGACCGCGCGGATCCGGCTGCAGGTCGGCGCGGTCTATCAGACCGTCGTGTTCCTGCTGGAGAGCGTCGTGTTCGGCCTGATCGGGCTGCAGCTGCCCGCCCTGGTGCGCCGGGTCGCCGGCGGCGGCGCGTGGTGGCTGCTGCAGGCCGTGGCGATCGCGGCGACGCTGCTCCTGGCCCGGTTGGTGCTGGTCTTCGTCCTTTCGGCCCTGCGGCAACGCCGTGAGGCGGGCCGGATCTCCTGGCAGGTACCGGCGGTGGTCTCGTGGGCGGGCGCGCGGGGTGTGGTGCCCCTGGCGGCGGCGCTGTCGTTGCCGGTGGTCGTCGCCGACGGTTCGGCGCTGCCCGCACGCGACCTGGTGCTGCTGCTGACCACGGCGGTGATCGTGCTGACGCTCGTGGTCCAGGGCTTCACACTGGCCCCGCTGGTGCGGCGGGCCGGAATCGCGCTCGACCCGGCCGACCTCCGCACGGAGTACGCCACCGCGCGCCGCAAGCTCGCCGAGGCCGGGCTGAGCCACCTGGACCACCTGGCCGAAACCGAGTCGGCCGCGGCGTTCGCCGTGGACCAGCTGCGCGCGAGCTGGCAGGCCCGGCTGGACCGCATCCGCGGCGACGGCGAGGACGAATCCGGCGACCCGCTGCGCGGAGTCGACTACCGGGCCCTGCGCCGGGAGCTGATCGCGATCGAGGCCGCCGAGCTGACCCGGCTGTTCGAGGCAGGCGAGATCACCGACGGCACCCGCCGCCGGATCCAGCGGCTGCTCGACCTCGAGCACGCGGGGCTCGACGACTGAGCGGGCCGGGGAAAGCCGCGCGGGCGAAGAAGCGGCTCGCTCTTTTGGGCAAAGGTGCCGGTCCTTCCGGCCCGACGTGCCCGACGTCGGCGGTCAGCAAGCTCTAGCCGGCGATGAATCCGATCGAGGCCGTAGTCGCGGCGATCACCAGGAACGCCACCGATATCAGGTATGCACGTGTGGCGGCGTCGAGGTCCTTGAGCGCCGTGGCGAATTTCGCGATGCCTTCGAAGGTCGATCCGAGGGTGTCGAGAGCGTTGGCTTGAGCTTCGAGCGTCTGTGTCTTGCTGCCATCGGAGGAGGACTGCTTGATCAGGTCCGCATTGGCCTCGACCGAGGTCTTGCCGGACTCCAGCACCGCACGAGCCGCGTCGCGGACGGGCTTGCCGTAAGTGAGGTCCTGTTTGACGCCGATTACGAGCATTGCCAGAGCGGCCGCGACTCCGGCGAGCGTGACGAACCAGATGAGCGCTTGCATCAGTGGGTCCCTTCGGGTCAGCGCAGTCGGAGTTCGAGCGCGTGCAACTGGTAGTCGAGGTCCTGCACGAGTGTGCGGACGGCGTCGCCGGCCACGACGTGACCGACGAGCGCCCCTGGCGAGTCGGCCGGCTCGACCGTCGATCCGGAGTCTCCCGACTCGCTCACGAGGCGGTCGGTCTCCAGCACGTTGCCCCACGCCGCATGGGATCGATCGAGCAGGATCGTCGATCTGACCGCTCGTGCCCAGACCTCCTGCGGTCCTGAACGGACATTGACGACGAGATCCTCGCCCTGCCGGGGACAGTGGTAGGAGAAGAAGGGGCGAGACAGGGCGTCCTCGTGCCTCCGGTCGAGTTTGATCACCGCGACGTCGGCGGACGCGGTTCCCGGTGCCTCACGGCGCGGATCGATCGACTGTGCGATGCGCCCGATCCGGTAGCCGTCCACAACCGCTCTCGCGCCGCGCGATCCGGTGTGCCCGGCAGTCGTGATACCCCGCTCACCGCGGGGGAAGCGAACCCGGCAGCCCAGGGTTCCGGTTTTCGCGGCCACAGTGACCGCCTCGCCGGGGGAGCAGTGCTGCATGCGTGGACGCGTACGGCCGACGACCCAGACATCGAGATCCGAAAATGCCACGGGCAGGTTCAGCTCCCGGATTCGTCCGCCAACCTCGGAAGAGCGACGGAGTGGCCGGCCTTCCTCGCTGCTGTCCAGGCTCGTATCGACGAAGAGCGCCGGCAGTGGTGTCTCGTAGCGGTCGGGCAGCCACAGGCCTACGCCATAAAACCCGGCGATTCCCGGAGCGTCGAGCCATGACCGCGGCAAAGGTTCGCGTCGCACACGCCGCCGATCGAGGTCACGGCCGCGTTCGCGTGCTCGGTCTCTTCTGTACTCCTCGACTGCGATGCCGGCGAGCACACTTTCGGTGGCACGCAACGTCCGCACGACGTTTCCGGGATCGCGCGTTCTCACTGCCCACTGTTCGAGCAATTCCATGGTGCTGCCTCACGTGTGTGCGGATAGCAGGAAAAGTCGTTCGAACGGGGCAACCGTTACAGGTGGACTCCCCGGGGAGGCGAAACGCAATGCGCCCGAGTCCGTGCCGCGATCTTCCGGGCACACCTCAGGCCGCCGATCGCGGAGCTTGCTAGGCTCGATCCCCGCGCGACAGCACGATGGGGAGCAGTGGGGTGGCCGGCGCATCCGAAACCTGGGCGGAAGACTACCTGCCCGTTGATCTCGCCGGTCCGGAACCGCCCAGCAGTTGCCCGGAGGTGACCGATCCGAAGATCGCGGTTCTGCCGTTCGACGCCCTGCGCTGGGAAGACTTCGAGCGCTTGCTGCTGGATGTCGCGCAAGCGGTCGACGAGCTCGTCGAAGCTCGGCGCTACGGTGTGTCCGGCCAGGAACAGGCGGGCATCGACGTAGTGGGTCGTGGCGCCGACGGGTCCTGGTACGCCTATCAGGCCAAGAAGGTCACTCGGCTGAGCCGCGCGCAGATGCGGACCGCCCTCGACACCTTCGTCGCGGGCCGCCGGCCCTTCGACGCACGCCGGCTCGTCGTCGCCACCGCGTGCAAGGGGACGCGTGCCGAGGTCAGCGACTTGATCTACGACTACCGGACCAGGTACCCCGGGTTGGAGTTCGAGCAAGTCTGGGACGCCGAACACCTCAGCAGTGTGCTGAGACGCCATCCGCGCATTGTCGGCCGGTACTTCGGGGACGGTGTCGCCTGGCGGTTCTGCGACGCCGACGTGCTCTCGGCCTACCGGTCCCCGGACCGGGCGATGCCGGCGGTGGGGATCGCGCTCGCGCAGGCCGACCCGCTCACCCTCGGCGTTCACGAGTCGATCGAGGCACCTCGCCGCGCCGCGCGGGGGAGCGCTCTTCCGATGTATTTCCGGCGTGCGTTCGATTCGCTGCTCGACGATGTCGTGGAGTGCGCGCGACGCGGCGACAGCGCGATGGCGATCTTGGTCGGAAATTCCTCCACCGGCAAGAGCAGGGCGGCCTGGGAGGCGGTGCGAGGATTACCCGGCGACTGGCGCGTCTGGCATCCTCGTTCCGGCCCCGAAATCCTCGACGAACGGGGCCGGATCGCGCCGCGCACGGTGATTTGGCTCGACGAAACAAAGGATGTGCTGCTCTCCGGTGACACCGCGGCCGACGAACGGGTGGCCGCCGCGCTCGGCAGGCTGGTTCGCGATCCGGGGTGCGCACCCGTTCTGCTGCTGGGCACCGCGTGGCATGAACACTGGATCCGGATGACGCTCGTGCCGGGAGCCGTCGACGACCGCAAGCAGAGCCGCACTCTGCTGGAGGGGTGTCGCATCGACGTCCCCGAGTACTTCAGCGACGAGGAGCTCGCAGAGCTGCTGGCCGGGCCCGCCGGCCGCGACGAACGATGGGAAGAGGCCGCCGAACACGCCGAAGATCGGCACGTCGTCCAGTACCTGGCCGGCGGCCCGGCGCAGTTGCGGCGCTATGAACTGGCGCCACCGCCTGAGCGGGCCGTGCTCGACGCGGCGATCGACGCGCGTCGTCTCGGCAACGGATTCCGGCTCACCGAACAGTTCTTGGCGGCGGCGGCGGAGTCGGCGCTCACCGGTCTGCAGCGCGACTTGCTCGCCGATGACTGGTTCGACAAGGTGATCGCCTACACCAGCGCGCCGTGCCGCGGCGCGCGCGGTGCGTTGAGCCGCGTTCGTCGCTCACTGCTCGAAGAAGCCGAGCCGGCGGAGGGCCTGCGCCTCGCGGACTACCTCGAACAGGTCGTTTCCCGTCGTCGAGAACAACTTTGCCCGGCCGAAGGCTTCTGGCTGGCGGCCGAGCGCTTCGCCGCGAACGCACGTGACCGCGTCGTCCTGGTTCGCGCGGCTCTCGAACGGGGTCGGCTCGAGGCGGCCGAGCGGTTGGCGGCACGGGCGGCGGAGCTGGGCAACCCCCGTGGCCTGGTACTGGTCGCGGAACACCTGGAGGAGGAATTCCCCGATCAGGACGCGTTGGCCTTGTTCGCACGCGCTGCGGAGTCCGGCGACGGTTCCGCTCAAGTCAAACTCGCCTGGCGGTACGAGAAGGTCGAGCGCATCGAAGAGGCCGAGCGGTGGTATCGCGCGGCGATCGACGGGGGTGAGCGGTCCGATGCCGTCGTGGGCCTGGCTTCCGTGCTCTGGAAGCAAGGGGAGCACGAAGCGGCGATGGACCTGTACGAGGAGGCGCTCGGCAACGGTCATGCGCGGTCCGTCGAGTACCAGGCACGCCACCTGGCCGGAAGGGGCGACCACGAGCTGGCGTTGGCGCTGACCCGTCGTTCGTTCGAGGAGGGGAACACCGAAGCGTTCACGGGGCTCGCGTGGCGGTACATGTACAGCGACCACGACCGTGCCATCGAAGTTTTCCAGCACGCCGTCGAAGCCGGTGACGTCAACGCTTTGCGTGAGCTGGCGTGGGCAATGGAGGAGGATGGCGACCGCGAAGCCGCCGAGGTGTACTGCGAGCTCGCTGTCGCCTGCGGCGAGATCAATACTCTGCGCGGGCTCGGGATGATCCGTGCGAGCGCCGGAGACACCGAAGGAGCGAGAGCGCTGTTCTGGCGAGCCTACAACGCCGGGTTGTCCTGGGTTCTGCCGCAGATCGGCGAGTTGCACGAGAAGGCTGGTGCCTGGCGCAAGGCCGAGCGCATCTACCGGCGGTGCGTCCGGGAGAACGCTTCTCCTGAGGTGGCGTTACGAGGCCTCGTTCGCGTCTACGAGAATGCCGGGCGTTGCGCGCGTGCCCAAGCACTTGCGATGACCAAACCGAAGGAGCTCGTGCCGACGCTCGCCGGAGCCCGAGCGGAGCGCGGTGACCGCGACGGCGCCGAACGACTACTCCGTGCGTTGGTGGACTCCGGACACGTCGACGCGTTGCTGAAACTGGCGCAGCTGCGTAAGGGCGCGGGCGATCTCGCCGGGGCCGAGACCATGCTTCGCCGTGCCTGCGATGCCGGCGTCTTCGGCGCGCGGAAGGCGTTACGCGAGCTTCGCGGGCAACGAGTGGCTTGACGGGAACTGCTTCGAACGGCCCAAGCTCCGGGCCGCGGTTTGCCGCTACGATCACCGGGCCGCCGGGCGCTGTCCGGCGAGGGGGTTCGCACCGCCGGCTGCTCTGTTCGGACCAGCGGTGTATCTCCGCGCCGGGCCGGTGCTTCCTCACCACGGCGGAACGTGGCTGCGCGGAGGACCGGATGGCGGGTCGGCAGGCCCCGGACATCGACATCCGGGTGCTGGGACCGTTCGAAGTCGAAGCCGGGGGCAGTCCGCTCGATCCCGGCGGGCCGCGGTTGCGGGCGACACTCGCGCTGCTCGCCGCCTACGCCGGCCGGCCCGTGAGCGTTTCCCTGCTCGTGTCCCAGCTCTGGGGTCCCGAACCGCCGCCGGATGCCGAGCGGACCGTGCGCACCTACGTCTCCCGGCTGCGCCGGGCGCTGCCGGCGGTCGCCTCCCTGATCCGGACCCGGACGCCGGGGTACGTGCTGGTGGACCCGGAAACCGTGGACGCCGTGCGGTTCCGGCGGCTGGCCAGGGACGGGCACGCGGCACTGGCCGACGGTGCGGCCCGGCTCGCCCGCGAACGGCTGACCGCGGCGCTGGAACTCTGGCGCGGCACGGCCTACCCCGAGTTCGACGGGATCGCCGCCCTGGAAATGGAGCGCACCCGGCTGACGCGGGAACGCCTCGATGCCGTCCAGGGCCGCATCGACGCCGATCTCGCCGCCGGGCTCGGCGGCGAGCTCATCGCCGAGCTGACGGATCTGACGGTGGCGCACCCCGGGCACGAACGCCTGTGGGGTCAGCTGATGACGGCCCTGTACCGCGCGGGACGGCAGGCGGACGCGCTGGAGACCTTCCGGCGGGCCCGGCACGAGCTGGCCGAGCAGGCCGGGGTCGACCCCTCGCCCGCGCTGACCGACCTCCAGCGCCGGATCCTCGCGCACGATCCCCGGCTGCTCGCGGCGGTCCGGCCCGGACCGGCGCTCGCGCGGCCGGCGCAGCTGCCGCCCGCGGTGCGGGGGTTCGTCGGGCGGCCACGCGAGCTCGCGGCCCTCGACGCCGCCGCGGAGGATCCGGACGCGGGGGTCGTCGTCGCGGTGTGCGGCACGGCGGGTGTCGGCAAGACGGCGCTGGCGGTGCGCTGGTCGCACCGCGTCGCGGCCCGGTTCCCGGACGGGCAGCTCTACGTCGACCTGCGGGGCTTCGACCCCGACGGGGTGCTCCCGGCCGAAGAAGCCCTTCGCGGGTTCCTGACCACGTTCGGCGTCACCGAGCACCAGCCCGGCACCCTGCCGGAGCAAGTCGCGCTGTACCGGAGCCTGACCGCCGGGAAGCGCGTGCTGGTGGTGCTGGACAACGCCCGCGACGCCGCGCACGTCCGCCCGCTGCTCCCGGCCGGCCCGGGCAGCACGGCGGTCGTCACCAGCCGCGATTCGCTGGCCGGGCTCGTGGCCCGCGACGGGGCCCGCCGGATCGAGCTCGACGTGCTGGGCGGGGACGAGGCGGTCGAGCTGCTGCGGCAGCTCATCGGTGACCGGATCGCCGGGCCCGCGGAGCTCGAGGACCTGGCCGCGCACTGCGTCCGGCTCCCGCTCGCGCTGCGGGTCGCGGCCGAGCTCGTCGCCCGGCGGGGCCGGGTGGGGCTCGAGGACCTCGCCGACGAGCGGCACCGGCTGGACATGCTCGAGGCCGGGGCCGATGCCGAGACCGCCGTGCGGGCCGTGTTCTCCTGGTCGGAACGGCACCTGCCGCCCGCGGCGATCCGCCTGTTCTGGCTGCTGGGCCTGCACCCCGGTCAGGACGCCGGCGACGACGCGCTCGCCGCGCTGGCCGGGGTCGACGTCCGCGGCGGCCGGCACCTGCTCGACGTGCTGGCCGGCGCCCACCTCGTGGAGGCGGCCGGCGGGAACCGCCGTCGGGTGCACGACCTGTTGCGGGCCTTCGCCCGGGAGCGCGCACACGAGCGGCTCACCGAGCTCGAACGGCGAAGCGCGCTGAAGAACCTCTACGAGTTCTACCTGGCGCACGCACTGGCCGCGATGGACGCCCTGTTCCCGGAAACGGCGCGGTGGCGCCACGCGGGCGCGGAGCCTCCTCGGTCCGCGCCGATGTCGCCGGTCGCCGCGAAGGCGTGGCTGGACACCGAAAGGCTGACCCTCGTCGCGATCACCCGCACCGCGGACGGCGAACTTTCCGGGTATGCCGTGAAACTGGCGCGGGCGATCGACCAGTACCTGACCGTCGGCTACCACAACGCGGACGCGTTTTCCGTGCACCGGCGCGCGCTCTGGGCGGCCGAGCGGCTCGGTGACCGGCCCGGCCAGGCGCGCGGGCTGCTGGAACTCGGGCGGTCGCACGCCCGGGCGGGCGCCTACGGGGACGCCGACGACCACTACCGGCGAGCGCTGGAGCTGTTCCGGCGGCTGGGCGACCGCGCGGGCGAGGCGCGCACGCTGATCGCGCTGGGCCACAACGAAGGCCGCGTCCGCCGCTACCACGACGCGCTCGCCAGCTACCGCCAGGCGCTCGCCCACAGCCGCGAAATCGGCGACCGCGCCCAGGAAGCCGTGGCGCTGGCCAGCATCGGCCAGGTGCAGCACAGCCTGGGTCGGCACGAGGACGCCGTGGCGTGCTACCGCCTGGCCGCCACGATCTACGAGGAGACCGGCCAGCGCGTCGGCCAGGGCCGGATCCTCAACGACCTCGGCACCGCCCTGCAGGGCTACGGGCGGCTGACCGAGGCCCACGACCATCACCAGCGCGCCCTGCGGATCCTGCACGACATCGGCGACCGCGCGGCCGAGTCGGTCGCGCGCACCGAGCTCGGCCGGATCTGCTCGCGCTGGGGCCGGCACACCGAGGCGCTCGAGCACCACCGCCAGGCGATCGCCGTGTTCCGCGGGATCGGCGACCCGGTCGGGGAAACCGAAGTCCTCGTCAACCTCGGCACCGCCTACGAACGCATGGGCCGCCACACCGACGCGGCCGACGCGCACCAGCAGGCCCAGACCCTGGCCGCGAAGCTCGGCGACCGGCGGCTCGAATGCGCCGCTCTCAACGGACAGGGCCGGGTGGCGTGCGCGGCCGGCCGGTGCGACGAGGCGCTGGGATACCACCGGCAGGCCCTGCACCACGCCCGGACGATCGAAGACCGGGAACAGGAAGCCCAGTCGCTCGACGGGATGGCCGCCGCGCACGCCCGTTCCGGCGCGGTCGCGGAGGCACGCCGGCTCTGGTCGGAAGCGCTCCCCATCTACGAGGAGCTGCGCATGCCGGACGCCGCCGAGGTGCGGCAACGGCTGCTCGAGCCACCCGCGCCCGATTAGCGGCAGGTGGCCCGGCCGCGGCGACCGCACGGGCCGCCGCGGCCGGAGTGGCCCGTGCGTCAGACCGGGAACACGCCGAAAGCCTGCGCGGCGGTGCCGTTGCAGACCCACAGCTGCATCGCAGCGCCCTCGGTGGCCAGCCCGCCCGGCACGTCGAGGCAGTGGGTGTTCGTGCCCGCGACGCGCGACCGGAGGGTCACGAAGTCCGGCAGGTCCCGGCTCGCCTGGAACCGCTGGTTGCTGATGCCGGAGCACGGCCACTGGATGACGGGCACCTGGTTGGTGTTGAGCCCCGCCGCGTCCATGCACTTGAGCGTGACCGCGTTGCGGATCTGGAAGATGTGGTCGTCGTGGTCGACGAAGTCCCACCGCTGGAACGGGCTGCCGGTGCAGGTGACCTGCACGATGGGCACGCCGTCGGCCGACGACTCGCCCTGCGGTGCCAGGCACTTCCCGCTGGCCGTGTTCCGGACGGTGACGTCGAAGTGGTCGTCGGCGAACGCGGGCGCGGCGGCGCCCACGGTCAGTACCGTGGCCGCCGCCGACGCGAGCGCTGCCGTGACGATCCGCTTTCTCATCTGGGAACCTCCCGTGGATTCGGCTGCCGGACCGGCAACGTCCGGCGTCCGCTCACCATGGCGAAGGTCGTCGACAACCCGTCGACACCCCGTCGACGGCGGCACGGGAGTCCTCGCGTGCTACCGCTGCAACGTCAGCACCCCCGGCCGCCACGGCAGCTGGTCGTAGGGTCCGCCGGCGCTGGGGGACTTGCCCTGGTACAGCAGCTGGAGGTTGCACGGGTCGACGGTCATGGTCTGGTCCGGGTTCGCGCGGACGAGGTCACCGTGGCTGATGTCGTTGGTCCAGCCGGCACCGCTGTTGGCCTTGCCCGCGAAGGGGGTGCTCTCGCTGGCGGCCTGCGGGGTCCACGAACCGCTCAGGCTGCTCGAGGTGAACGAGCGGAAGTAACGCCCGTTCGCGCCGATCGCCTCGACGATCATCAGGTACTGGTTCTGGCCCTGGACCTTGTAGACCTGGACGGCCTCGAACAGGTTGTTCGTCGAGTCGCTCATGACGGTCGTGTAGCTCGAGCCGAAGCTGCCGGGGAAGTTCCCGATCGGCATGCTCGCCCGGTAGATCTTGCCGTTGTCACCGGCGAAGAACAGGTACATGTTCGAGCCGTCGGCGATCAGGGTCTGGTCGATCGGGCCGGTGCCGGAACCGGAGATGCTGCCCGTGAACAACGGCTGCGGCGAGGACCAGCCGTTCGGGTTCGTGGGGTCGCTGGACGTGCGGTAGATGAACGGCCATGCGCCCCACTGGTAGGCCAGCACCCAGATGTTCTTGGGCGCGAAGTAGAACAGCGTCGGCGCCACCGCGGCCTGGTTCATCCCGGTCTGGCCCGCCGAGGCCATGTCGGACCAGTTGGTGAACGGGCTGAAGGCCATCGAGCCGTAGGTGGACCCCGAGACGTTCGAGGCGTAGACGAGGTGCTGGCCGTTGTAGACGACGTTGGTGAAGTCCTTGAGCGAGACCCAGCCGTTCTTCGGCGTCGCGAGCACCCCCGTCGACGACCAGCGGTAGGTCGACGGAAGCGCGCAGCCGGTGCCGGGGGTCGTGGTCGTGGGCGTGGTCGTCGGTGTCGTGCCCGACAGGCCGGTCCACTTCTGGTTGCTGCCGCCGTTGCACGTCCAGAGCTGCACCGCGGTGCCGTTGGCCGTGCCGGCGCCGGTGACGTCCAGGCAGAGCCCGGACTGCACCCCGACCACCGTGCCGTCGGAGTTCACCCGCCACTGCTGGTTGGCCCCGCCGTGGCAGGTCCACGTCTGCACCCGGGTCCCGGCGGTGGTCGCGCTGCCCGGCACGTCGAGGCACTTGCTGCCGAACACCGTCAGCTGACCGCTCGACGTCGCCGTCCACTGCTGGCCGGAACCGCCCCAGCAGTCGTAGATCTGCAGGTACGTCCCGTCGGTTTGACTCGCGTTCGGCACGTCCAGGCACCGGCCCGAACCGACCCCGCGCAAGGAGCCGGTGACGTCGGCCGAGGCCGGCCCGGCTCCCAGCGTCACCGCCGTCGCCACGGCCGCCGCGACCGTCGCCGCGGCGGCGAGCGCCGCGACCCTGCGGCTGGTACCTGCTCTGTTCATGGTGGCCTCTCCTGCTCGAGGTGCTGTTAGCGCTAACATTCACGCCGTCACTTACCGCAAGCAGAAGAACACGGCGGATCGCCCGCCCGCAAAGACTTTCGATCGACTTTCGAGCCCTCGCCGCTACTCGAAGACCCCGAAGCCCGCCACGGCGTTCGCCCGGACGCCGTCCATGTCGAGTTCCACGCCGATGCCCGGGGTTTCGGGAAGCGTGAGGTAGCCGTCCTTGACGATCGAGCCGCTGCCGTCGGGGGCGTGGACGTAGCTGTCCCACACCGCGCGCTCCTCCAGCGCGTGCCATTCCTGGACATAGAAGTTCGGGATCGCGGCGCACTGGTGCGCCGTGGCCATCGTGCCGAGCGGCGTCGACACCAGGTGCGGAGCGAACGGGATGTAGTGGAGTTCCGCGAGGTTGGCGATCTTCTTGGCCTCGGCCAGGCCGCCGCACTTCGGCACGTCCGGTTCGATGACGTCCACCGCGCCGCGCTCGAGCAGCTCGCGGAACCCCCAGCGCAGGTAAAGGTTTTCTCCGGCGCAGATCGGGGTGCGGGTCTGCGCGCGCACCCGCACCAGCGCGTCGACGTTCTCCGCCGGCAGCGGCTCCTCGAGCCACATCAGGCGGAACGGCTCCAGCTCCCACGAGATCCGGCACGCGCTCGGCACGTCGTAGCGGGCGTGCAGGTCGATGGCCAGGTCGACGTCCGGCCCGATCGCTTCCCGGACGGCCGCCACGCGCTCGACCATCGAGCGCAGCTCGGCCGCGTTGACCGTGTGGTTGAAAGCGTCGAACTTGTCCGGGTGCCGCAGGTTGTCGATGTCGAACTTGAGGGCCGTGAAGCCTTCGGCGACCATCCGCTGGGCCCGGTCGACGCACCCGGCGACCGAGCCCGCCGGGTCGTCGCCGTCACCGCAGTCGGCGTAGAGCCGGATGCGGTCGCGGAACTTCCCGCCGAGCAGCCGGTGGACCGGCTGGCCCGCGGCCTTGCCCGCGAGGTCCCACAGCGCGAGCTCGATCCCGGAGAGGGCGATCACGAACACCCCGCTCTGCGCGCCCGCGAAAACCTTGCTGCGGCGCAGCTTTTCCCAGCACCGTTCGACGTCGCGCGGGTCTTCGCCGATCAGCAGCGGGGTCAGTGACTCGATCATCCCGACGACGGCGCCCGCGCCGGCGTCCGGGTTGGCCTCGCCGAAACCGCTGAGGCCCTCGTCGGTGTCGATCCGCACCAGCGTGGCCTGACCGTGGTAGGCGACCACGGCCGTCGTGACGTTCACGATCCGCATTGCTCTCCCGCCGCCGGGTAGTGCACAAAAGGGACTGTCGCGAGGTCCAACTTGTCCGATAAGCTGATGACATGCCAAGGAGACAAGAGTCTCCGGACGCTGTCAAGGTCCGGACCCTTCCGGTGCAGGTGGCGGCCCACCTGACCCGGCGGATCGTCCGCGGCGAAATCGAGGACGGCCGGGCCCCGTCGGAGCTCGACATCGTCCAGGAGTTCGGGGTTTCCCGCGTGGTGGCGCGGGAGACGCTCAAGATCCTCGCCTCGCTCGACATCGTCGACGTCGCGCAGGGCCGCCGCGTCGTCGTGCGCCCCCGCGCCGAGTGGGACTACCTGAGCCCGTTGCTGATCGAGTGGCTGCCCACGGAGATCGTCGACGAGCTGCTGCAGGAACTGCACCAGATGCGCGCGCTGCTCGAGCCCGAGCTCGCCGCCATGGCCGCGGCCGCCGTCACCGACGAGACGCTGGTCCGGCTCCGGAACGAGATCGAGCGGATGACGGCGCTCGAGGCGGACCCCGAGGCCTACCTCGAAGTCGACCACGAGTTCCACATGGAGATCTGCCGGGCGGCGGACAACCGCATCCTCGACCGGATCATGTACTCCGCCCGCTGGCTCGGCACCGCCAGCCGGCGCCTCACCAACGAGGCACCGGCCGGGTTGCGCCGCGCCACCGCCCAGCACACGGAGATCTACGAGGCACTCGTCGCGCGCGATCCGGAAGGCGCCCGCACGGCGATGC
Source organism: Amycolatopsis sp. NPDC003865 (assembly GCF_053605345.1). Lineage (NCBI taxonomy): Bacteria > Bacillati > Actinomycetota > Actinomycetes > Pseudonocardiales > Pseudonocardiaceae > Amycolatopsis > Amycolatopsis sp. NPDC003865. The sequence goes on from NZ_JBSGJA010000021.1 coordinate 60,773, forward strand.
GCAAGCACCTGAGCAACAACTATTCCACGCTCCTCGCGGAGAAGGAGCAGCGAAGCAAGCGGGCCGCCAAGCGGCGATAGCACACTGCACCACCGAGATCCGCAATCCTTGACGAGGACGGACGAGGCATGGCAGCACCGGCGATCCCACCGATCCGGCTGGGGCTGATCGGCACCGGGCTCGCGGTCGAGAAGCTGCACTGGCCGGCGTTGCGCGGGCTCGCCGAGCGGTACGTCGTCACCACGTTCACCGACCCCTCCGCCGAGCAGCGCTCGCGCTTCACCGGCTACAGCGGGACCGATCCGGCCCTGGCCACCGCCGACCGGGCGGAGTTGCTGGCCCGTGACGACGTCGACGCCGTGCTGATCTCGGTGCCGATCCCGCACTTGTACGAGGTGGCCCGCGACGCGCTCGCGGCGGGCAAGGACGTGTTCTGCGAGAAGCCGGCGGGCGTCGACGCGCGGCAGGCCGCGGCCTTCCTCGCGCTGGCGGCCGCGCACCCGGACCGCACCTTCATGGTGGGGGAGAACTACTTCTACCGCGACGACCTGCGCTACGCCCGCGCGTTGCTCGACGACGGCGCGATCGGCCGCCTGCACCTGATGGCGTGGCGGCACGCCGGCCAGTCGGTGCCCCGGCCGGGCGGGTTCACCAGCACGCCCTGGCGGCACCGGCCGCAGTACCGCGGTGGCGTGCACCTCGACTTCGGCGTGCACCACATCGCCCAGATCCGGCTGCTCTGCGGCGACATCGCGCGGGTGCACGGTGCCGTGCAGGCGGCCAACAGCACGATCGACGCACCGTCGGACCTCACGCTCAACCTCGTCTTCACCGGAGGCGCCATCGGCAACTACACCGCGTCCTTCCCCGAAATCCCGGTCCCGCCCGAACCCAACGACATGCGGCTGTACGGCACCGAGGGTGTGCTCGTGCTCGCCGGATCCGAGTCGGAGCGCCGCGTGACCCGCAGCAGCGCCGACGCCACCACCCACACGACAGTCTTCCGCGGTATCGACAACGGCTACCGCGCGGAGCTCGTCGACTTCGCCGACGCCGTCCAGTTCGGCGCGCGGCCGGCCGGCAGCGTCGCGCAGAGCGTGGCCAACGCGATGGTCGTCCAGCGGGCGTTCGACTCCGCGGAACGGGCGGCCGCACTGGCGCTCGACGTCGTGCCCGGCGCCGGCCCGGTGCCGCTGTGGCGGCCCCGCGGCCACACCGGGCTGTTCGACGGGCTGCCAGGACAACGCATCAGCAGTTCGGCGTCCTTCGCCGCGTGAACGACCCGCAGCGCGGCGCACGCCCCGCTGTCCCGCCGGTTGCAACGTCGCCCCGTCGGTACGCGTCCGCCCGATCGGACGCGAGAGGAGTTGTCATGGAACAGAAATCGGACCTGTCGAGGCGCACGTTCCTCGGGGTGAGCGCGCTGGGGGTGCTCGGTCTCGCCGGGTGCGGAGGTGGCTCCGAGGCCCCGCCGAAGGTCGACGTCCAGGTGCCCCAGCCGCTGCTCGACCAGGCGGCCTCGCTGCGCGGCGGGTCGGTGGGGATGCTTTCGCAGAAGCTCTATTCGGAGGCCGCCAACAAGGCGCTGGACAAGTCGCTGCAGGCGTTCGCGCAGGCCACCGGCACCACGATCCGCAACGACCTGGTCTCCGGCGACGCCGGGGACATGGTCGCGAAGATGGACGCCGAGGTGAAGGCGGGCACCAACCGCGACCTGGCGTTCGTGAGCGACCGGCGGTTCGTCGGCCAGCTCCACAACCTCGGCGCGCTCACCGACGTCACCGACGTGGTCACCGACATGAAAGCGCTTTACGGCGAGCCCGCGACCGAGGCGAACGACTACTGCGTGTTCGACGGGCGCTGGTTCGCGATCCCGTACCACTTCATCGCGTCCGGGATGTACCTGCGCAAGGACTGGTACGCGGAGAAGGGCATCCCGCTCAAGCCGTACTACACGTGGGAAGAGCTGCGCGACAACGCGTTGGCGGTCTCCGACCCGGCGAAGCGGCGCTTCGGCTGGGGGCTCACGGTGAACCGCTCCGGCGACGCCAACGGCTTCATCCAGAACGTCATCAACGTCTACGGCGGGGCGATCGCGGACAACACCGGCACGAAGGTCGTGTTCAACTCGCCGGAGACCGTTGCCGCCGTCACGTTCATCGGCGACATCTACACCAACCCCAAGTACAAGCCGATGCTGCCGCCCGGGGTCGGCAGCTGGACCGACTCGAGCAACAACGAGAACTGGCTGGCCGGAATCCTCGGGCTGACGCTCAACCAGTTCAGCGTCTACGCCGACTCGAAGACCAAGAAGAACCCGGTCTACGGCAACACGCACGTGTTCAACGGAGCCACCGGACCGGCGCTCGACGTGCCGCTCGCGTACGGCGAGTCCAACTCCTTCGTCGTGTTCAAGGGGGCGAAGAACCCCCAGCTGGCCAAGGTGGTGGCGAAGTTCATGGCCGGCGGGACGGCGCTGCTCGGGGTCGCGAAGGAAGCACCGTGCCTGGTCAACCCGTCGTGGAGCAAGGTGTGGGACTCCGACCCGTACTACACGAGCGGTGACCCGGCCTTCGCCGCGCTGCGGGAGCAGACCCGCGTGCAGCTCCCGGTGAAGACCAAGACCGGCTACGCGTTCCCCCAGACCCCGAGCCCCGGCGAGCAGGCCGCCATCGCCGCCTACCTGCTGACCGACATGATGCAGTCGGTCATCCAGGGCACCAAGCCGGCCGACGCCGTCGCCGCGACCCACGGCCGGATCGTCCAGATCTTCGAGCAGCAGGGCTACCGGCAGTGACCATCCTCCGTCCGCGTCCGGCGCCGGCCCGGCCGGCGCCGAGCGCGTCTTCCTCGCTCACGCGCGCGCAACGGCTGCTCGGGCGCGACTGGCGCCTCGCCGCGGTGTTCATCGGGCCGACGCTGGTGCTGGTGGCCGGCCTGATCCTGGTGCCGATCATCGGGTCGGTCTTCACCAGCGCCACGGAACGCCACGGCGCCGAGACGGTCTTCGTCGGGCTGGACAACTACACCGCCCTCATCGGCGACGGCCTGTTCCACCGGGGCGTGCTCAACTCGTTCGTCTTCACCGCGTACGCCGAGGTCTTCAAGGTGACCTGCGGCCTCATCGCGGCGTTGATGCTGCACCACCTGCGGCGCGGCAAAGCGCTCCTCGCCGGGGTGATCCTGCTGCCGTGGGTGATCCCGACGGTCGTCACGGCCTTCACGTGGCGGTCGCTGCTGGACCCGATCTTCGGCAGCGTCAACGTCCTGCTCACCGAGTCCGGGATCGGGCCCGGCCTCGCCGCGATCGGGCTCGTCGACAAGTGGCCGGCGGAGTGGCTGTCCGATCCCGCGCTGGCGATGCCGTCGGTCATCCTGGTCAACGTCTGGAAGGGCATCCCGTTCTTCACGGTGACGTTCCTCGCCGGGCTCAAGGCCATCGACAGCGGTCTCCACGAGGCGGCGATGGTGGACGGCGCCTCGCCGTGGCAGCGCTTCGTCCACATCACACTGCCGGGGCTGCGGCCCGTCATGATCGTGACGGTGCTGCTGTCGTCGATCTGGACGTTCAACAACTTCGACCTGATCTGGCTGATGACCCAGGGCGGCCCGGGGGACGCCACCGCCCCGTACGTGATGGTGGCCTACTCCAAGGCCATCCAGCAGCTGCAGCTGGGCGCGGGCGCCGCGGTCACGCTGGTGATGCTGCCGGTCATCGCGATCCTCGTGGTGATCCTCGTGCGGCTGATGCGCCGCGACGACCGGCCGGGCGCGGCGGACCTCGGGCGGCGGCGGCTGACGCCCGGCCAGCGCCGGGCGCTGCCGTGGGTGGTCGTCGCCGGCTCGGTGCTCGTGCTGGCCTGGGCGTCGCCGCACATCGTCTGGAAGGCCGCGCTCGTGCTCGGCGTGTTCGTGCTCCTCGCGGCCGCCGTCGGCCGGGCCGTCTCCGCCTTCGCCGCGCGGGGCAACCGGGTGGCGGCCCGCCTGGTCGCCGGCAGCGGCTCCGGGATCGCGCTCGTGGGCTTGCTGGGCTTCGTGCTCGCGCCGCTCTACTGGATGACGATCACGGCGTTCAAGTCCGACGACCAGATCGTCGCGCGCACCGACGACCTCTGGCCGACCCCGTGGACCACCGAGCAGTTCACCAACCTGTTCACCGGGGCGTTCGGCACCTGGTACGTCAACACGATCCTGGTGTCGGTCGCGTCCACAGTGGTCGCGTTGGTCTGCGCGGCGCTGGCGGGGTACGCGCTGGCGCGGCTGAAGTTCCGGGGTTCGGAGAGCTTCACGGTGACGATCCTGCTCACCTACGTGATGCCGGGCGCGCTGCTGTTCATCCCGCTCTACCAGCTGGTGAGCGGGATCGGGCTCAACGACTCGCTGTGGTCGCTGGTGCTCGCCTACCCGACGTTCACCCTGCCGTTCGCGACGTGGCTGCTCGTCGGCTACTTCAAGTCGATCCCGGCCGACCTCGAGGAGGCCGCGCTGGTCGACGGCTGCACGCGGTTCGGGGCGTTCCGCCGGATCGTGCTGCCGCTGGCCAAGCCGGGGCTGCTCGCGGTCGCGCTGTTCACCCTCACCAACGCGTGGAACGAGTTCCTGTTCGCGTTCGTGTTCATCACCAAGGACGAGAACAAGACGCTGCCCGTCGGCATGCAGTCGATGATCTTCGGCGACGTCGTGCCGCAGGGCCAGCTGGCCGCGGCCTCGCTGCTGGTCAGCATCCCGGTCGTGCTGATGTACGGGTTCGGGCAGCGGTTCCTGGTCGAGGGCCTCACGGCGGGGGCGGTGAAGGGGTGAGCGCGATCACCGAGGAGCACGTCGCGACCGCGTCCCGGCCGAGCGACCTGCGCATCACCGACCTGCGGGTGGCCACTGTGGACGGTGTGCCGTTCCGCTCGTCGATCGTCCGGATCGACACGAACCAGGGCCTGGCCGGGTACGGGGAGGTGCGCGACCAGGCCAGCGCCACCTACGCGCTGGTGCTCAAGAGCAGGCTCGTCGGCGAGAACCCCTGCAACGTGGACAAGATCTTCCGCAAGATCAAGCAGTTCGGGTTCCACGGCCGCCAGGGCGGCGGGGTGTCCGGCGTCGAGATGGCGCTGATGGACCTGGCGGGCAAGGCGTACGGTGTGCCCGCGTACGCGCTGATCGGGGGCCGGTTCCGGGACGAGGTCCGCTGTTACGCGGACACGCCGTCGATGGCGGACCCGCACGCGATGGGCGCCCGGCTGCTGGAGCGCAAGCTGCGCGGGTTCACGATGCTGAAGATGGACGTGGGCATCGACCTGCTGTGGGACGTGCCGGGGGCGCTGATCGCGCCGCCGGGCGCCCGCGAGGACGCCACGACGATGCACCCGTTCACCGGCATCCAGGTCACCGCGAAGGGCGTCGACCACCTGGTGTCCTATGTGGACATCGTCCGGTCGGTGGTCGGCTACGACGTCGCGCTCGCCGCCGACCACTTCGGCCACATCGCCCTCGATTCGTGCATCCGGATCGGCCGCGCGCTGGAACCGTTCACCCTGGCGTGGATCGAGGACCTGATCCCGTGGCAGCTGACCGACCAGTGGCGGCAGCTGACGGCGGCCGTCGCCGTCCCGACGTGCACGGGCGAGGACATCTACCTCCTGGAAGGCTTCCGGCCCCTGCTGGACGCCGGCGCGATCCGCGTCGTGCACCCCGACCCGGCGACGGCGGGCGGCATCGCGGAGACCAAGCGGCTCGGCGACTACGCGCAGGAGCGCGGGATCCCGATGGCGCTGCACTTGGCGGCTTCGCCGATCGCGACGATGGCGTGCGTGCACCTGGCGGCCGCCACGGAGAACTTCCTGGCCCTCGAACACCACGCGGCCGAGGTGGAGTTCTGGAGCGACCTGGTCACCGGGCTGCCCCGCCCGTTGATCCGCGACGGGCACATCACGGTGCCGGACACCCCGGGGCTGGGGTTCGGCGACCTCGACGAGGAACTGGTGCGCAGCCACCTCGACCCGCGCGACCCGGTGTTCTTCGCGGAGACGAAGCACTGGGACACCGAGTCGAGCCACGACCGGCTGTGGAGCTAGGCGCGCCCCTGTTCCGCGCGCCACCGCTCGTATTCGGGCCGGGCTTCGTCCGAAAGCGGGTAGTACCGCCGGAGATCGCCGCCTTCGGAGAGCCGGATCCGGGAGAACTCCTCCCAATCGGCGTGCTCCCGCGCGTTCGCCACCAGCGCGGGGGCGAGCTTGACCGGCACGACGACCGCGCCGTCGTCGTCGGCGACGACGATGTCGCCCGGCTCGACCACCGTGCCGCCGCAGGCGACCGGCACGTTGACGGCGGCCGGGACGATGCCGGTCTGGGCGTGGAAGTTCGGCGTGGCACCGCGGATCCACAGGCCGAGGCCGAGCTTCTTGGCCTCGCCGGTGTCGCGCAGGCACCCGTCGATCACGACGCCCGCGCCGCCGCGGCCCTTGAAGTAGGTCAGCATCATTTCGCCGAAGACGCCGCTGCTCATGTCACCGCGCGCGTCCACGACGATCATGTCGCCGGGCTGGGCGTGGTACATGACGTGGCGGTGCAGTTGTTTTTCGGGTTCCTCGTACTCGTCGACCGGGTAGAGGTCCTCCCGCTTGGGCAGGAACTGCAGCGTCAGCGCGGGCCCGGCGACGCGCACGCCGGGAGTCCACGCGACGGGGCCGTTGATGAAGGCGCTGCGGATGCCCATCCGGCTGAGCTCACCGGTGGCGGTGGCACTGCCGATGGCCGCGAGGGCGGCGCTGAGTTCGGCGGGCGGGCGAACGATGTCGTGCGTCTCGACCACGTCGATGGCTCCCTCGGGTCCGCGTCGACCTTGCCGGTGTCGGTCTTGATCCAAGCCTAGCCCGGCCGGGGCGAATCGGACCAGCGTCCGCCGTGATCATGAAGGGTAAAGCCGGATTAATGTGCGGGAATCACGGGTTTTGCATCCGTAGAGAAAACTTCACCCCAACGGCTGATGGGTGCGTTCACCGGGAGCGTTAGATTTCGTCTGCGGCTCCGGGTTCCCGGGTAGCTGACTTGACTGCCTCTTCGCAGGCTGCCTGGGGGAAGGTTCGCTATGCCCGGCTCGTCCGTTCCTGCGCGCGAAAGATCCGCACTCCGGTTCGCCCGGCTGCTCACGGTTCTGGTGAGCGTCGTGGCCTTGACGGCCGGCGTCGTCTCGGCCGCCCAGGCGAAGCCCTCGGCGGCCGCGAAACCGGATCCCGCATTCCCGGCGAAGCCCGCCGACTTCGGCCCGGACGCGGCGAAGTCCGCGGACATCGCCGTCGACGGCTGGGGTGACGCGCAGGGCTACCACCTGGCAGCCGGCCGGGAGAGCAGCGGCTTCGCCTGGCACGAAATCGCGCTGATCCACCCCGCCGGTTTCGACGACTCGTCGTGGACCGGCTACCAATGCGTGTCCGGCGACGGCCGGTTCGCCGCGCTCGCCATCCTGCCCGCCTCGGCGGTGAACACCCAGGCGGCGCGCGACCACGGCGCCTTCGCCTACTCCGTCGACCTCACCTCGGGCGCGGTGCGCGCGCTGGCCGGCGGCGTCGGCCTGAAGTACTACTCACCCGGCTGCGGCATCGACGACGAGGCCGTTTTCACCGTCGCGGCCGACCGGAACACCCGGCTGCTGACCGCGAACCTCGCCACCGGGAAGATCACCGGCTCGATCACCGCGCCGGGGCAGATCACCTCGGCCGTGCCCACCCGGACCGGCGTCGTCGGCGTCGCGGGCAACCACGTGGTTTCCCTGCCCGCCATGGGAAACCCCGCCGTCGTCGCCACCGTTCCCGGTGCGGTGTACGACGTTCGCCCGTCGGCCGACGGCGGCGTGAGCTTCCTGCACACCGCTCCCGGCGCCAAGACCGCGACCGCGGCCCACGAGCACGGCGGAGTCGTCACGACCCTCGGCACCGGCGACCTCGCCCGGATGCAGCTGTCGCAAGGCCGCAAGGGACATGCCGTCCTCTCCGGAGCCACGGCGGCCGACGCGGGCCTGCTCGCCGCGGCGAACGTGACGGCTGTCGCGGACACCAATCTCGCCCGCGGTGCTTCGACGGCATCGCTCGACGGTGACGCGCTGCTCGGGCCGGACGCCGACGGGCGGAAGCCGACGCTCGCCGTGCTGGCCACGAAGACGGGCAAGGTCTTCGCACCCGCCGTTCCCCCGGCCACCGCCCGGATCGCGACCGCGGTGCCCACCTATTCCGCGGTCCCCGGGAGCCCGGCTCCGGCACCGCGGGCGAACCGCCTGAGCCCGAAGGCCGACGCGGCGCCGGCCGCGAACGTCTCACCGAACACGACCCAGGCACAATCGCCCAAGTGCGCGGTGCCGCCGCTGGCCGCCAACCGGCAGGTGATGCAGCCGAACCCGGCGCAGGTCAACTGGGCCGTGCAGATGGCGGAGCAGGGCCTGCTGACCGGAAGCGCTTACACGCGCCCGGCCGGGTTCGGGAACCTGGGTCTCGTCGCGTACGCGCCGAACAGCGACTTCCCGCTGATCCCGCTGTCGCACCCGGCGGGCGGCACGAACACCGTGCCGCGCTCGATCTTCGAGGGCATCATGGCCCAGGAGTCCAACTGGTCGCAGGCGTCCTGGCACGCCCCCGCCGGCACCGCGGGCGACCCGCTGATCGCCAGCTACTACGGCGCCGGCGGCGACATCGTGTCCATCAACTACGCCGCTTCCGACTGCGGCTACGGGATCAGCCAGGTCACCGACGGCATGCACATCGGCGACCACTCGCTCTCCGAGCACGGCCAGTGGAAGGTCGCGGTCGACTACCAGGAGAACATCGCCGCCGGCCTGCAGATCCTCGAGACCACCTGGAACCAGCTCTACAGCGCCGGGATCACCGCGAACAACGCCGACCCGCGCTACCTGGAGAACTGGTACTTCGCGGCCTGGGCGTACAACTCCGGCATCCAGCCGAACGCGGCCAACGGCAACACCACCGGCTGCACCCCGGGTCCGACGTGCACCGGCCCGCACGGCACGTGGGGCCTGGGCTGGACCAACAACCCGGCCAACCTGGACTACCCGCCCAACCGCGACCCGTACCTGCAGGACACCTACGCCGACGCGGCGCACCCGGCGAGCTGGCCGTACCAGGAGCGCGTGCTCGGCTGGACCGCGAGCCCGCTGATCCGCTACGGCAGCCCGGCCTACGCGAAGCCGACCTACAACGGCGGCCAGCACTGGGTGCAGCCCGCGCCGTACACCACGATGTGCTCGCTCGCAGCCAACCAGTGCGACCCGAACAACACCAACACGTCCAACCCAGGCGCCAGCCACTGCATGCTCGACGACTTCCAGTGCTGGTGGCACGACCCGGTCACCTGGATCCCCGGCTGCGCCACGACGTGCGCGACGAGCCCGTACGCGGTCTCGGGCGGGTCCGAACCGGCGAACCCGACGCAGAACCCGCCCACGTGCAGCCAGGACACCTCGAAGGTGCCGGGCGGTTCGATCATCGTGGACGACGAGCCGAACCGGCTGAACCTGCAGGGCTGCGGCGGCGCGAACTGGTCGAGCAACGGCACGTTCACCTACACCTACGGCACGAACTCCGCGGGCGACCCGATCGGCGCGATCGACACCCACCAGCTCGGCACCGGCCTCGGCGGCCGGGTCCTGTTCACCCACACCGAGAACGGCTCGAACCCGGCGCTGATCAACACGGGCGTGTGGACGCCCAACCTGCCTTCGCTGCAGTACTACAAGGTCAAGCTGCACCTGCCCGGCCTCGGCGCGCAGGCGACGAACGTGGTCTACAACGTCAACCCCGGTGGCGGCGTGGCGCCGTGGAAGATCCGCGTCAACCAGGCCTGGAACTCCGAACAGTGGGTCACCATCGGCACGTTCGCCATGCAGAACGGCGGCAACGTCACCCTGACCAACAACGGCAGCTCCCAGGACAACGGCGGCTACGGCTACTCGGACTTCGACGTCGCCTTCGACGCGATCGCGTTCGTGCCCCAGGGCGGCACACCGGGGCAGCCGATCGGCGGCCCGCCGGGCATCCAGGACGCGCCCAAGGGTTCCAACCCGGCCTACATCGCGTGTGGCTGCGCCCGCCGCACCGCGGGCGACCCGGTCGACACCTCGACCGGCTACTTCGGCGACAGCTTCACCGATCTCGCCACTCCCGGGCGCGGCATGGCGCTGAACTTCAACCGCACCTACGCCGAAAGCATCGCCGACCCCAACGGCCCCAACAAGGCGCTTTCGGCCGACGGCCCGTTCGGCTGGGGCTGGACGTTCTCCTACAACCTGACGGCGGCCACGGACGGCTCGACCGGCAACGTCACCGTGAAGCAGGAAGACGGCTCCTCCGTCACGTTCGTCGCCGGCGGCGGCAGCTACACGCCCACGGCACCGCGGTTCGACGCGACACTGGTGAAGTCCGGCTCCTCGTACGTGTACACCCGGCGCGGCAGCCAGATCTTCACGTTCGACACCGCGAGCGGGCGCCTGACGGCGGAGACCGACCTGGCCGGGAGCAAGGCTTCGCCGCCGTACCGGACGACCCTGGCCTACGACGGCTCGGGCCACCTCGCGACCATCACCGATCCCGGCGCCCGCGCGTACACCCTCACCTGGACCGGCAACCACATCACCGGCCTCGCCGACACCGCCGGGCGTCAGGTGACCTACGGGTACGACACCGGCGGCAACCTGACGGACGTCTACGGGATCGGCACCACGCGCACCCCGGTCCTCAAGGACGACGACCACACGAAGTACGGCTACGACGGCGACCACCTGATGACGTCGATGCGCTCGCCTGCCAACTTCGCCGGACCGGCGTCGGCGGCGACGTCGATGGTCTACGACAGCGCCGAACGCGTGCACACCCAGACCGACGCGAACGGGCACACCACGACGTTCACCTACGGCCCGGACGGCGGTCTCGCGGCCGGGCAGACCCTGGTGACCGACCCGGCCGGGCACCGGAACCTGGACACCTACCAGAACGGCCTGCTGGTTTCGGAGACCAAGGGCTACGGCACGCCCGACGCGGGAACGACGTCCTACACCTACGACCCGGTCACCCTCGGGGTGAGCACCCTGACCGATCCGGACGGCGGCCTGCAGACGTTCACCTACGACGACCACGGCAACAAGACCTCGGAGTCCAACGCCCTCGGGTTCACCACCGACTACGGCTACGACGACGCGGGCAACCTCGTCGAGACCGTCGACCCCGACGGTGTCGCGACGGTCAGCCAGTTCGACCAGGCCGACCACATCCCCGCCGGGGCCACCGGGGTGCGCGTGCCGACGTCGACGACGGTCACCCGCGCCAACAACGTGGTCGAATCGACCACCGGGAACTTCGGCCCGGCGCCGGTCCGGACCACGAACTTCTACTACGACGACGCGGCCCACCCCGGCGACCGGACCCGCACCACAGATCCGAACGGCAAGACGACCACCACCGGGTACGACGGTTACGGGAACAAGGTCTCGGTGACCGACGGCGCCGGGGACGAGACCCGGTCCGGCTACGACGTCCGGACCGGCCTGCTCACGTCCACTGTGGATGGGAACGGCGTCGCGGCCGGGGTCGCCCCGGGCTGTGTACCGCCCGCGAAGGGGTGCACGACCTACGGCCACGACGCGCACGGCCACGTCACCCTCACCACCGACGCGCTCGGCCACCAGACGTCCGCTGGTTTCGACGCCGACGGCAACCAGACCTCGGTGACCGACGCCAACCACCACACCACGACGTCGTCCTACGACCCGGTCGGCCAGCTGGGCAAGGTGACGCAGGCGGACGGCACCACCCAGATCACCGACCACAACCCGGACGGGACCGTCGCCGACACCATCGACGGCCTCAACGCCAAGACGACGTACGGCTACGACGGCCAGGGACGCAAGAACTCGCGCACCGATGCCGACAACGGCACGACCGGCACGCACCTCGATCCGGCCGGCCGCGCGCTGTCCACCACCGACCCGGCGGGCCGGGTCGTGACCATCGGCTACGACGCGGCCGGGCAGCCGAAGACGGTGTCCTATTCGGACGGAGTGACTCCCGGCGTCACCTACGGGTACGACCCCGCGGGCCACCGGGTGTCGATGACCGACGGCACCGGCACCTCGGCCTGGACCTACGACACGTTCGGCGAGATCACGTCCCAGAAGCAGGGCTCCGGCGCCGTGGTCGGCTACGGCTACGACGACAACGGGAACCTGACGTCGATCACCTACCCGGGCCAGACCACGCCGGTCGTGCGCACTTTCGACGACGCCGAGCGGCTCAAGACCGTGACCGACTGGAACGCCGCCAAGACGACTTTCGGCTACGACAACGACAACGCCGTCAAGACCACTTCCTACCCGGACGGGATCACGGTCACCAACGGCTACGACGACACCGACGCGCTGACCGGCACGACGGCCGCCACGGCGGTGTCGATGACGTTCGGCCGTGACCCCATGGGCCAGCTGTCGGCCAGGACGGTCGGCTCGACGTCCCAGAACTTCGGCTATTCCGCCCGCGAACAGCTCGGTTCGGACGGCGTCACCACCTACGCGAACGACGCGGCGAACAACCCGGTCACGGTCGGCGCCGAGACGCAGGCGTTCGACCCGGCCGGCCGGCTGTGCTGGTCGTTGCCGAGCGGCACGGTGAGCAATCCCGCCTGTGCGGCGGTTCCGGCCGGTGCCACCGCCTACACCTTCGACAACCTCGGCGAGCGCAAGACGGCCGGCTCCGCGGCCTTCGGCTACGACCAGGTCGGCAGGCTGACGAGCCTCACCGGGCCGGCTTCGGCGGCCTACGCCTACGACGGCGACGACCTGCGCGTCTCGAAGACGGTCGCCGGGGTCACCACCCCGTTCGTCTGGGACGCCGAAGCGACGCCGAACCTGTTGAACGACGGGACGAACAGCTACCTGTACGGCCCGGGCGGGACGCCTCTCGAACAAGTCGGCGCGGGCGGCTCGTTCTGGTACGTGCACGACCAGGTGGGTTCGACCGTCGCGCTGCTGAACAACGCGGGAGCGGTCGCCGGCAGCTACACCTACACCCCGTACGGCCGGGCGGCGGCCGCGGGCACCGCCCGGACACCGCTGCAGTACACCGGGCAGTACACCGACGCGGAGTCGGGGCTGGTCTACCTCCGCGCCCGGTACTACGACCCCGCGACCGCGCAGTTCCTGACCGTCGACCCGCTCGTCGACCAGACCCGCACGCCGTACGCCTACACCGGCGGCAACCCCCTCAACTACACCGATCCGACGGGCCGCAGTTTCTGGAGCTCGTTCACCGCCGGCCTGATGGTCGCCGGCGCGGCGCTGGCCATCGGCGCGTGCGCCGTCCTCGAACCGTGCGGCGCGATCGCCGTCGGGGTCGGCGGCGCGATCGCGATCGACGCCGGCGCCGTCGCGGTGATCGGCGCGGCCGGCGCGGCCGCCGGCGGCATGACGGCCGCCATGGCCGGCGGAATCGGCCGGTTCGAGGACATGGAGTGGGACCCGGGCGACGATGACGACGACGACGGCTGGCACACGTCGAAGAGCCGGGACGTCCAACAGGAGCAGGCCGACAGCGCGTGGCGGGAGATCCAGCGGCGCGCTTCCCAGCTCGGCAAGCGGCTCACCGAAGCGGACCGGCGCACCTGGCACGACGCGATCAGCCACCGCGGGCTCGACTACAATGGGATCCTCCGTGAAGGCCTGCACCTGTTCTGTGGAGGATGAGTCCGCTGTCGACGGTCGATGAGCTGAAGGCCGCCCTGGCCGAACTGGTGTCGGCCAGGGTGATCGGCTTCAGCAGGACGGTGAACATCGCCGAAGTCGGATTCGCCCGCGGCGAGGTCGAAACCTGGCTGCACGCGCAGTGCCCGTTCCGGGTGTGCCGCGGCGAGACGACCTGGTTCGGTTCGGTGGACATGGCCTACCCCGCGACGGCGGACGCGGACCCGGACGAGGCGTACCGCGGGAACGCGACGATGTTCGACAAACGGGCCCGTCAGGTCAGCGAGCGTTTCCAGTCGGTCGAGTACGTGGTCGAAAAGGCGGCTTTGGGCCGGGCGGGCACGATAACGCTGGAGCTGACGGGCGCGGTGGTGATCGAAGTCTTCCCGGCCTCCGGCGGTCCGATCGAGCAATGGCGGTTGTTCGACCGGGGGTCGGACGTCCACTACGTGTTCCCGGACGCCGCGGACCGCTGAACGCCCTTCACAGGGTCGCGCTGTGACGCAAGTGCGGTGGCAAGCCGAGCCACCACGCGGCGGCTGTGCGTACGTTGCCGGGCAGCGTCTGGTCCGAGGCGGCGGCGCGGAGCAAGCCGTCGTCGTGGTGGATCCCGGAGGCGTAGACGAGCCGGTCGAGCACGCTCGCGTCGTGTGCCGCGCCGGTGCGGGCCCAGTCACCCGAGTACCGCGAGAACGCCGTGCGGTAGAACGTGATCGTGCTTCGGCCGCCGATGTGGCCGAGGGTGTAGGCGGCCATGTCGTGGATCTCGGCGGGCAGGTCCCGTGCGAGCAGCAGCCGTTCGACGAGAGTTCGCTGGGACGGCCCGCCGAGCACGCGCAACGACTCGAGGATGCGGAGCGTGCGGCGTCGTTCGGTGCGGCGGCGCAGCAGGGTGATCAGTTCGGTGGCCAGTGCCTGCGCGAGGTGCGGCCGGTACGGGCTGGCGTACAACAGGAACATGGCGCAGAGCCGGACGTCGAAGACCGGGTCGGCCAGCATCTCGTTCACCAGCACCGGGAGCACGGGATCCGGTGGCAGTTCGCCGTCCCCCGCCGCGGTGCCGAGCACGCTGTCACAGAGGCGGACGACGGATTCGTCCGCGGTGGCGGCCGCGCCGGGACCGGTTGCCGTGCGGATCCGCCGCGGCAGCTGTGCGCGCAGGTCGCGCGGCAGGGCGGCGAACATGCGCGCCGCGAGCCCGGCCTCCTCGTGGTTCCCGGACAGCAGTTCGTGGAGCACGGGGATCAACGACCGCAGCTGTGGTTGGCTGAAATGGCCGTAGCGCACCTTCTTGACGCTGGTCAGCAGGGCTCCGTAGAAGGTGCGGATCGTCGCGGGGTCGGTGACGTGCCGGATGACCGAGGTGCTGGCTGCCGGGTGTGAGCTGGCCGTGAACACCGACAGGTGCCCGATCATGCTCTGCGCCGAGCTGTCGTCGGCCGCGGCCGTGGCGGTGGAGATCGCGGGTTGCTGGCCTCGGGGATGCGCGATGAGCCGGTGGTAGGACTCGGCCCGGACCATCCACTGCACGCCGTCGGCGATGCTCAGCTCGGTCAGCAAGCGCTCGGTCAGCCGCGCCCAGGTCGTCGCGGGTGAGAGCACGAGTTGTGGGCGCCTGGCGATGAGCTCGCTGAGCCGGTCCCAGTCGCCTGCGGTCAGCACGTCGCCGCCGATCGCGCGATCCACCAGCTGATCCAGTACCGGTCCGGGCGCGGGCGGCCGCCGGCGCTGCGCCCAGTTCGGAATCAGTGGCGAAGGCCGCGTGTGATAGCGGTAAGACGTGTCCGCCGCGGCCGACAACAGCATGAACGGCAAGGCGAGGGTCGCTTCGTAGCGGGCGGGCGCCCAATGGGGGATGGCGGACTTTCCCGTTTCCCAGCGGGAGAGCGTGCTGGGAGCGATGCGCTGGTCCGGCGCGAAGTCCTGCGCGAAACCGCTCAGGCTCCGGTTCCGTGACCGGGTGCCGAGTACCCGGTTGACGCGCAGAAGCCAGCCGACGCGGGCGCGCGCGGAAACAGGCGGCGACGCGGCAAATCGTTCGGTGGGCCGGTACCCGATCGGTTTCGAGGTGGTGGACGTCATGGGGGTTCCGCGATTTTCGACGGCTGGACCAGCCACCGTCCCGCGATTCGCCGCGCGTGGCAAGCCGCTGAACGGAGTGTGGGGGACGCCGGTTCGTGACCGCGGCTTTTAGCGCTCGGACGCGTGGATGTCCAGCGCTCTTGCACGGATTTTCGGATCGGAAGCGACCGCGCCGACTCGTGGCGCGGCTGGCTAGCTTCGTGGTGCGGGCCGGCAGCAAGCGGTTGCCGGGGCGATGTTCACGAAAGCCGGTCCGGTCCGGGAGGGCCATCATGGAAACCCACTAGCGGTCGGCCGTCGGGGGCCAGGCCCGGAGAAGTTCCGATCCACGACCAGCCCCCGCACGGACGACCCGCGAACTGCCGTCCTTCACCCGCGACGCGCGTCGTCCAGACGGCGGGCTTCGGCCGCTTGCTCGAACGGGGTGTCGCCCGCCGGGTGGCGGTCGCCCAGGCCGGCGAACAGCTCGGCCACCTTCACGGAGTCGTGGTGCGACGCGAATTCGGCCAGCGCGGGGTCCGTCGCGGCCAGCACCTGGCGGAACCGGAGCTCCGCGAGCGGACCGAGCCGGTCGTAGATCTGGAGGAACACCTTCTGGGCCCGGTCGCGCGCCCAGCCGGCCGGCAGCAGCTCCGCCGGCAGGTCCGGGTCGGTCTCCGGGAACCGGCGCCAGTCCACGCGCAGCTCGGTACGCGTGCGGAACGCCTGCGCCGGGCTGATCAGGCCGGCGTCCAGACCCGTGAGCACCTGCTCGTAGCGCTCCACGAACTGCCCGTACTCCCGGGCCAGCGGGTCGAGGTCGAACGCCGTGACCGCCGCGGCCGGTCCCGGGACCTCGGTCGCGCGGAAGACCGTGGCGCTGCGGAGGCCGAGTTCGTCCAACGCCGTCAGCGCCGGGCCGGTCAGGTCGTGCGGGCTGATCCACACGCCGTCGTAGAGCGCGGCGAACCGCAGGACCCGCAGCCGTGAGCGCAGCGCCGTGCGCAGCCCGCGATCCTGCTCCGGCACCGAGAAGGTGACCACCGTCCACCGCCCGTCCCACTCGGGCGCGGTCGTGCCGAAGGTCAGCATCCGGTGGGTGCGTTCGATGATCACCTCGGACGTGCGGGCGGGGATGCCGTACGCCGTCGTCCGCCCGCTGCGCGACACGGTGAGCAGGCCGCGGGCGGCCAGCCGGCGGATCGCCGCCCGCGCGCTCGCCGGGCTGATGTCGAACTCGCCGAGCAGTTCGACCAGGGCGGCCGAGGGGATGTGCTCGTCGCGCCAGTACCAGAAGTCGCCGAGCAGGGACGTCAGCAGGAGCTGCGGCTCGGCGCCCTGCTGGGCACGGGGCAGCGGACCCGAGGGCGTCACCGTCATCGCGCGCCTGCCTCTTCCGGGGTTCGGCTCGGCGGTCGGGCGGAGCTGCCCACCGCGGGTGTCCATGGTGGCAGTGCCGGCCGGCCGGGTGAAGCGAGGGGTTGAATCACGCGACACATCATGCGACGATCGGCGCCCAGATAGCAACCAATAGCTTCTCCAGGGTCTCGCGCCGCCCCCTCCGGACGGCCCTTCCGCAGGAAGAACACGACATGGGTTCCTCACTTCGTCAATGGCGTCGAAGCACGCTCGCCGCGGTCGTCGCGGGTCTCGCGCTGGCCGGGTGCACGGTCGACGACGGCACCGCCTCCGCCCCGACGGCCGCGGCTCTCACGACCGACCAGGCCCTGCACGACCAGCTGCCGCAGGCCGTCAAGGACTCGGGTGTCCTCCGGTTCGCCGGGGACTCGCATCCGCCGTACCGGACCGTCGGCCCGGACGGCAAGACCGTCACCGGCATCGACCACGACTTCCAGCAGGCGCTCGGCCAGCTCTTGGGCGTGCGCACGGAAACCACCATCGTCAGCGGGCTGCCGGCCGCGCTGCAGGGCATGCTCAGCGGCCGCTACGAGGCCTTCAACGGGCCGGTCAAAGCCACTGCCGAACGCGAGAAGCAGTTCGACACCGTCACGTGGATGACCACCCGCACCGCCTACGTCGTCCCCGAAGGCTCCGCCGCGGGGATCAAGAAGGCGGACGACCTGTGCGGCAAGCGCGTCGCGGTGGTCACCGCCAGCGTCGTGGAGGAGCAGCTCGCCAAGCTGTCCGCGTTCTGCCAGCAGCAGCAGCACCCGGCGGTGCAGGTGGTCGGGCTCGACGACACGAACGCCACCCTCCTGGCCGCGAAGTCCGGCCGCGTGGAGGCCGCCGGCATGACCCAGGCCGCGGCGATCGACGTGACGACGCAGCAAAAGGGCCAGTACGAATACGTGACGCAGACCGAGGAACAGGGCGCGACCAAGGACAACCTCGCGCTGTACACGCCGAAGGCCGGCAAACTCGGCCCGGTCCTGCAGAAGGCGTTCGAGGAGCTGTTCCGCAACGGCACCTACGCCCGGATCATGCGGCAGTGGGGCCTGCAGGACGTCACGGTCCCGGCGCCGATCTTCGACGCGGCGTCCGCGAAATGACCGCCGTGTCCACTGTGGAGGAACCGGCGGCGGTCCACGAGGACGTCGCCGGCGCCCGCGGCCGGTTCCGCCCGCTGCGCTGGCTGTTCGTGCTCGTGCTGGTGGTGCTGGCCGCGCAGCTGGTCGTCTTCCTGGTCGGCAACTCCCGGTTCCAGTGGGACGTCGTCGCGAAGTACCTGTTCGAAAAGAGCGTCCTGGCCGGCCTGGGCACCACGGTGCTGCTCGCGGTCGCGGCGATGGTCCTCGGGTCGCTCGCCGGCGGGGTGGTCGCGGCGATGCAGCTGAGCGGGTTCGGACCCGCCCGGTGGGTGGCGACGCTGTGGGTGGGCCTGTTCCGCGGGATCCCGCCGCTGGTGCAGCTGATCTTCTGGTTCAACCTGGCCTACCTGCTGCCCCGGCTCTCGATCGGTGTCCCGTTCGGCCCGGTGTTCGGCACGTGGGACGCCAACAGCGTCATCACGCCGCTGACCGCGGCGGTGATCGGACTGTCCCTGGTGGAGTCGGCCTACCTGGCCGAGATCTTCCGCGCCGGGGTGTCGTCGGTCGACCCCGGCCAGCGCGACGCGGCCCGGGCGATGGGCTACCCGCCGGGCCAGACGCTGGTGCGGATCGTGCTGCCCCAGGCGATGCGGGTGATCATCCCGCCCGCGGGCAGCCAGTTCATCAACGTGCTCAAGGGCACCGCGCTCGTGTCGGTCATCGCGATGTCGGACCTGCTGCACTCGGTGCAGGTCATCTACAACCGCACCTACGAGATCGTGCCGATGCTGCTGGTCGCCTGCTTCTGGTACCTCGTCGTGGTCACGCTCCTGACGGCCGGGCAACGCCGGCTGGAACGCCGGTTCTCCCGCGGCCACCGGAGCGCCCGATGAGCGCGCCGGTGCTGCGGATCAGCGACGTCCGCAAGGAGTTCGGCGCGGTGACCGCGCTGGCCGGGGTGAGCCTCGACGTCCACGAAGGCGAAGCGGTCGTGGTGATCGGGCCGTCCGGGTCGGGCAAGTCGACGCTCGTCCGGTGTGCCCACCAGCTCGAACCGATCGACGGCGGCGCGATGTACCTCGACGGCGAGCTGCTGGGCCACCGCCGCTCGCCGGGCGGGCTGCGGCCGCTGACCGAGCGGCGGATCGCCGCCCAGCGGCGCCGGATGAGCATGGTCTTCCAGCAGTTCAACCTGTTCCCGCAGTTCACCGTACTGCGCAACGTGACCGACGCGGCGATCCGCGTCCACGGACGCGATCGGTCCACAGTGGAGCGGGAGGCGCGGGAACTGCTCGAGCGCATCGGCCTGGCCGGCCGGGAGGACCACTACCCGCGCCAGCTCTCGGGCGGGCAGCAGCAGCGCGTCGCCATCGCCCGGGCCGTCCTGGTCCGGCCTCGGATCATGCTGTTCGACGAACCGACCAGCGCCCTCGATCCCGAGCTGGTCGACGAGGTCCTCGCCGTGCTGCGGACCCTCGCCGCGGCGGGCACGACGATGGTGGTGGTCACCCACGAAATGACCTTCGCCCGCGAGGTGGCCGACCGGTGCGTGTTCATGGAGGCGGGCCGGATCGTCGAGGAGGGCCCGCCCGCCGAGCTGTTCACCCGGCCGCGGACCGACCGGCTGCGCGCCTTCCTGTCCCGCCATCTGTCCGAAAAGGAAGGTGTCTCGTGATCACTGTCGGCGCCGTCGGCGACCTCATCCTGGACGAGCCGGACCCGGAGTCCTTCCTCGCCCCGGCCGCGCCGGTGCTGAAGGCGATGGACCTGGCGATCGGCCACATCGAGGTGCCGCACTCGACCACGGCGGTGCAGCAGAGCACCGACGTCCCCGCACCGCCGGCGGATCCCGCGGCGCTGAAAGCGGTGGCCGAGGCCGGGTTCGAGGTGGTCACCCTGGCGGGCAACCACGTCCTCGACGCCGGGGCCGGGGGACTGGCCGACACCATCGCCTACTCCCGCGCGGCGGGCATGGTGCCGACGGGGGCCGGGTCGAACCTGGCGGAGGCCCGGCGCCCGGCGGTCGTCGAACGCGGGGGGCTGCGCGTCGGCGTGCTGTCCTACAACTGCGTCGGCCCGCGCGAGTCCTGGGCCGGCTCCCGCAAGCCGGGGTGCGCGTACGTGCACGTCCTCACCCACTACGAGCTCGACCACGCGAGCCCGGGCGGCCCGCCGAAGATCTACACCTTCGCCGACCCCGACAGCCTGGAGGCGATGGCCGGCGACGTGCGCCGCCTGCGTGCCGAGGCCGATGTCGTGCTCGTGTCGCTGCACAAGGGCGTCGGGCACACCCCGGTCGAGGTCGCGATGTACGAAAGCCCGGTCGCCCGCGCGGCGGTCGACGCCGGTGCGGACGCCGTGTTCTCCCACCACCCGCACATCATGCGCGGCATCGAAGTCCACAGAGGACGCCCGATCTTCCACGGCCTCGGCAACTTCGCGACCGTCACCCACGCCCTGACACCGGGAGCCGGCGTCGGGGCGGACGAGCTGCGCGCGTGGGCCGAGCGCCGGACGAAGCTCTACGGTTTCGCGCCCGACCCGGACATGCCGTTCTTCCCGTTCCACCCCGAAAGCCGCAACACCGTCATCGCCTTCTGCCGCTTCGACGGGACCGGGCTGCGCGAAGCCGGGTTCGTCCCGTGCTGGATCGACGACCGGGGCCGCCCGGTCCCGGTCGGCGGCACGCCGGAAGGCGAGGCCGTGACGAAGTACGTCGAGGACATCACCCGCGGGGCCCGGCTCAACGCCCGGTTCACCACCCGCGGCGCCGAAGTGCTCGTCGATCTCACCGAGGGGGTTCCTTCATGACCGACCAGCCACTGGCCGGCCGCACCGTCATCGACCTGACCACCGCGCTCGCCGGACCGTACGCGACCCTGCTGCTCGCCGGGCTCGGCGCCACCGTCATCAAGGTCGAAAACCCCGCCACGGGTGGGGATTCCTCGCGCAACAACGCGCCCTACGTCGGCCGCGACGGGCTGAACCTCGCCCGACGGCACGACGACGACCTCTCGGTGTCGATGCTGCTGCGCGGCCGCAACAAGCTCAGCGTCACCCTCGACCTGAAGAACCCGCGGTCCCGCAAGGTGTTCACCGACCTCGTCCGCGACGCCGACGTGCTGGTCGAGAACTACAGCCCGGGTGTCACCGACCGGCTCGGCATCTCCTACGACCACGTCCGCGAGATCAACCCGCGGCTCGTCTACACCTCGATCAGCGGGTTCGGCGCGCAAGGCGGTCCCGGTTCCGGCAAGGCGATGGACTCGATCATCCAGGCGCTGAGCGGCGTGATGATGACCGCGGGCGAGCCCGACGAGGGCCCGGTCCGCTTCGGCCTGCCGATCGGCGACCTACTCGCGCCGCTGTTCGCGGTGGTCGGCACGGTGTCCGCGCTGCTGCAGGCCGAGCACACCGGCGAGGGACAGCGGGTCGACGTGTCGATGCTCGGCGCGCTGACGTCGCTGGTCGCCTGCGAACCCTTCGACGCCTTCGACGCGGTGGGCCTGCCCCAGCGCACGGGGTCGATGGTGCCCCGGCTGGCGCCGTTCGGGATCCTGCCCGCCGCCGACGGGTACGTCGCCCTCTGCGCGCCGACCGACGCGTTCGCCCACGGCGTCCTGCGCGCGATCGGACGGCCGGAGCTGGCCGAGGACGACCGCTACCGGACGCGGGACCAGCGCGTCCGCGCCGCCGACGAGCTGCACGGCCTCATCCGCGAGTGGTGCCGGGTGCGGCCGCTCGCGGAGATCCTCGCCGCGTTCACCGCCGAAGGCGTGCCCGCGGCCGAGGTTCGCGAACCGCGTGACGCGGTGCGGGACCCGCTGGTGCTGGCGCGCGAGGAAGTCGTGCCGCTGCGGCACCCGCGCCACGGGGACGTGGCCGACCTGGCGGGGACCGGCGTGCCGATCCGGTTCTCCGCCGCCCGCGTCTCCCTCGACCGGCCCGCGCCGGGGCTGGGGGAGCACAACGAGCACGTTTACCGCGAACTGCTCGGCTACACCGAAGAGCAGCTGGCGGAGCTGGTGTCGGAGGCGGTGATTTGAGCGCCCCGGTCGTCGGGTACGTCGGCGCCGACGTCCCGGTCGAGCTGATCACCGCCGCGGGGCTGCTGCCCCGGCGGCTGACCGGGAACCCGGACGCGGACCACGCGCTCGGCGACCGCTACCTCGGCCGCGGGGTGGACCCGGTCGCCCGCTCGGTCCTGACGCGGATCCTCACCGGGGACTACGGGCCGCTCGAAGCCATCGTCGTCTCTCGCGACTGCGAAGCGTCCTTGCGGCTGTTCTACGCCTTGCGGGAGCTGCACCGCGTCGAGCCGGCCCTGGGATTGCCGCCGGTCCGCCTGGTCGACGTCCTGCACCTGCCGCACCACACGACCACCCGGTACGTCCACGCGAAGATCGCGCAGCTGCGCGAGTGGCTGGGCCGCTGGCGGCCGATCGGCGACGACGACCTCGCCGCGGCCATCACCGCGCACGACGCCCTGCGGCGGTCGCTCGGGCGGCTCGCCGACCTGCGCCGGGCGAACCGGCTGAGCGGCACGCGCTTCCTCGAGATCGTCGCCGAAACCACCAGGCTTCCGGTCACGGAGGCCGTCGCGCTCGTCGATGGCGTGCCGGCCGGCCCGCGCGAGACCGAAGGGGTCCGGCTGTTCCTCACCGGGAGTTCCCACGACGGTCCGGGTGTGTACGAAACGTTGGAGCGCAACGGTTTCGTCGTCGTGGGAGAGGATCACGACTGGGGCGAGCTGCTGTTCGCCCGCACCTGCGCGGCGCCGACCGAGCTGGCGCTCGCCGAGCGTTACCAGCACAACGGCCCGTCCGCACCGCGCGCGTCGATCCGGCAGCGCGCCGCGCACACCGCCGCGGCCGCTCGCGCGTGCGGTGCGGAAATCCTGTTCTCCTACGCGCGTCTCCACGACGACGCGCCGCCGTGGGACTTCCCGGAGCAGCGGGCCGCGACGGGCCTGCCCGCGGTGCTGGCCGAGCGTCAGCCGTACGGCCGGCTGACTTCGGAAGCGCTGGCCTTACTAGCACCGGCGGGGGCGGCGGCATGACGGAACGGCTGGCGTCGGCGACCACCGCGACCGCCTACCAGCGAGAGTGGTTCGCCCGGGTGCGCGCCGAGGGTGGCCCGCTGGCGTTGGTCAACGCGGACGCGCCCCAGGAGATCTTCCGCGCGATGGGCATCCCCTACGTGGTCAACCAGTGGTGGGCCTCGATCGTCGCGGCGAAACGCCAGACCCAGCGCTACCTCGGCCTGCTGCGCGACCGCGGTTACCCCGACTACGTCGAGCAGTACAGCGCCACCTCGCTCGCGTCGGCGTTCGAGGACGATCCCGCCCAGGCACCGTGGGGCGGGCTGCCGGCGCCCACGATCGTGCTCGGCGAGACCACCGGCGACGCGTCCCGCAAGATCTTCGACGTCTGGGACGCCCAGCCCGGCGTCACCTACTACCCACTGGAGAGCGCGGCGGAGAACGCCGTCCCGGAGCGGTGGTGGGAACTGATGCCGCACCGCTGGGAAGAGGCGATCGGCAGCGACCGCCTCGACCTGCTGACCGGCGAGCTGACCGGGCTCATCCGGTTCCTCGAGCAGACCACCGGCCGCGTGTTCTCCGAGACGCGCTTCCGCGAGGTCCTCGACCTGGTCAACGAGCAGCAGGAGTGGAACCGCCGCACCCGCGACCTGATCGCCGCGGCCCGGCCGTGCCCGATCGCCGTCACCGACGGGATTCCCAGCGTCATGGTGCCGCAGTGGCACCGGGGCACGGAATGGGCGCGGGACGCCGCGCGCGCGTTCCACGACGAGGTGCGCGCGCGGATCGACGACGGCGTCGCCGTGTGCCCGGACGAGCGGCTGCGGCTGATGTGGATCGGCCGCGGGCTGTGGTTCGACCTCGCGTTCTACCAGCGGTTCCAGCGATCGCACGGCGCGGTTTTCGTGTGGTCGATGTACCTGGCCATCGCCGCCGACGGCTATCTGCGCTACGGCGACGACCCGCT
This sequence comes from Amycolatopsis sp. NPDC003865, assembly GCF_053605345.1. Classification (NCBI taxonomy): domain Bacteria; kingdom Bacillati; phylum Actinomycetota; class Actinomycetes; order Pseudonocardiales; family Pseudonocardiaceae; genus Amycolatopsis; species Amycolatopsis sp. NPDC003865. The sequence goes on from NZ_JBSGJA010000021.1 coordinate 85,054, forward strand.
GCGCGCACTGGCCGCCCGGTTCGCGGCGTTCAGCGACCAGCTCTACACCCCGCCGTGGTCGGCGGAGTGGTACGTCAAGGAAGCGCGGCACCACGGGGTCGACGGCGTCGTGCACCTCGTTTCCGACGACGCCCGCGGCAGCTACTTCACCACCCGCGCGCTGCGCGCGGCGGGCATCCCGGTGCTCGAACTGCACGCGGACAACGTGGACGCCCGCACGGGCGACGACCTGGACACGCGGATGGCCGCGTGGCTCGACGGATTGACCTGACCGTCTGGAAAGGACCTCGATGAGATCCCCACTTCGCCGACGAAGCCGAAGTGCGCTCCTCGTGACCGCCGCCCTCGGGCTGACCGCCACCGGGTGCACGGTCGGCGCCGGTTCCCCCGGCCTGGCCACCGGAACGAACCTCCCGGTGGTGCAGTCCCTGCACGACGCGCTGCCGCAGGCGATCAAGGACGCCGGTGAGATCCGGTTCGCCGGCGACTCCCACCCGCCCTACCGGACGGTCGCGCCGGACGGCACGGTCACCGGGATCGACGCGGACTTCCAGGCCGCGATCGGCCAGGTGCTCGGCGTCCGCACCCGGACCATCGTCGTCGCCGGGCTCCCGGCCGCGCTGCAGGGCATGCAGGCCAACCGGTACGACGCGTTCAACGGCCCGGTCAAGGCGACCGCCGAGCGCGAAAAGCAGTTCGACACGATCACGTGGATGACCACCCGCACCGCCTACGTGTTCCCCACCGACTCGACGGCCGGGATCGTGCGGGTCGAAGACCTCTGCGGCAAGCGCATCGCGGTGGTGACCGCGAGCGTCGTCGAAGAGCAGCTGAACAAGCTGTCCCGGTTCTGCACGGACAGCAAGCGGAAGGCGACGCAGACCGTCGGCCTCGACGACACGAACGCCACGCTGCTGGCCACCCGCTCGGGCCGCGCGGACGCCGCGGGGATGACCGAGGCCGCGGCGATCGACGTCACGCAGCGCCAAGGCGGGAACAAGTACGTCACCCAGACCGAGGCGCAGGGGGCGACCAAGGACGACCTGGCGTTGTACGTCCCCAAGTCGTCCGGACTGGGCCCGGTGCTGCAGAAGGTGTTCGAGGAGCTGTTCGAGAACGGCACGTACGTCGGGATCATGTCGCGCTGGGGGCTCAACCAGGTCTCGGTGCCGAAGCCGGTCTTCAACGCGGCCACCCCACGGTGAAAGGACATTCGATGGGACACGCCCGGCTCAAGCCCGCTCTGGTCGCCGCCGCGACCGTCCTCGTCGCGGTCGCCGCCGCGACGGTGCCCGGCTCGTCCGGCTCGTCCGAAGCCGGTGTCGCGGCCGCCCCGGCGCCGCCCGCGGCCGCGGTGTTCCACCCGGTGGTCCGCGAAGGCGCGGCCCGGACGGGGGACTACGCCGCCGAGTACACCGTCTACCGGCCCGCGGACCTGGACCGGGTGCGCGGGCGCCTGCCGGTCGTGGTGTTCGGCAACGGCGCGTGCCGGCACACGAGCAACGACGAGCTGCTCACCCTGGAGACGCTGCTCGCCGCGCACGGGTTCGTCGTCGTGGCCGTCGGCGGGTTCGACGAGCCCGCCCTGACCGAGAACGGCAGCCCCGGAACCGAAGGTGATCCTCGACGCGATCACCTGGGCGCAACGGGAAGACGACCGGCGGGGCAGCGAGCTGCGGACCAAGCTCGACACCCACCGGATCGGCGTCGCCGGGCACTCCTGCGGCGGCATCGAAGCCCTGGTCGCGGGGGCGGACCCGCGGGTGAAGTCGGTGCTTTCGCTCGACAGCGGGTTCTTCGCCGACGGCACCCTCGGCTACGGCCGGGAGAACCTGCGGAACCTGCACTCGCCGGTCCTGTTCGCCGACGGCGGTCCCGCCGACGTCGCCTACCCGAACAGCGGGGCCAACTACGACCTCGTCACCGTCCCGGCGGTCCGCGCCACCAATCCCGCCGCCGGCCACACCGGGTTCGTCTACGGGCAGCGCGACGGCAACCCCGACCCGAGCGTCCGTGAAGAAGCCGTGCGGGTGCTCGTCAACTGGTTCGACCTGACCCTCAACGGCAACCGCGCCGCGCGGGACTACTTCCTCGGCGCGGGCTGCGGTCTGTGCGCCACCCCGGGCTGGACCGTCACCGCCAAGAACTTCTGACAGGAGCGATTCATGCGCACCAGGATCACCGCACTGGCCGCGGTCGCGGTCCTCTGCACCGGCCTGCCGGCCACCGCGCACGCGGCGGAGGCCGGGAAACCGTGCCCGGACCCGGTTTCGGCGGCGAGGTGCACCGACGGGCAGCTGGCCGACGGAACGCCGTTCGCCTTCGCCAGACCCGCGCGGTGGAACGGCACCGTGCTGGTGGACCTCGACTTCGCGGCGGGCGGGCTGTCGAGCCCGCTGACCGCGAGCCTGCTGGCGGGTGGCTACGCGGTCGGCGGCACCACGCGCACGGTCACCGGCTGGAACATCGCGCGGGCCATCGACAACCAGGCCGAGGCGCTCGGCCGCTTCGAAACCACGTTCGGCCGGGCGCGGTACGCGATCGCCGAAGGCCGGTCGATGGGCGGCATGGTCGCCGCGGGGGTCGCGCAGGTGCACCCGGACCGCTTCGACGCGGCCGTCCCGATGTGCGGCGGCCTGGGCGGCGCGGTGGGGCAGTGGAACCAGAAGCTGGACACCGTGTTCACGCTCAAGACGTTGCTGTTCGGCGAGACCACCCTGCCGGTCACCGGCATCCCCGCCGACGTCCCCGGCCTCCAGCAGCAGTGGGTTTCGGCGATGACGGCGGCGCAGTCGACCGCCGGGGGCCAGGCCCGGATCGCGCTCGCGGCGGCGATCGGCCAGGTGCCGGGCTGGGGCCTGGCCGCCGACGGCACGACGACCCCGGTCCCGGACGGCCGCGACGCCGCCGGGGTCGAGCACGGGATGTTCCTGGCGCTCGCGGGCGGCCCGCTGCCGTACCTCGGGCAGGCGGTCAGCAGCCGCCGCGCGATCGAGCAGCTCGCGGGCGGGAACCCGTCGTGGAACACCGGGGTCGACTACGCCCGCCAGCTCGCGAAGGCCGCACCGGAACAGCAGAACACCGTCCGCCGGCTGTACGCGCGGGCGGGGCTCGACCTGCGCGCCGACCTCGCCCGGCTGGCCGCGGAGCCTCGCGTGTCCGCGGATCCCGCCGCCGTGCGCTACCTGGAGCGGGGCATCGTGTTCACCGGCCGCCTGCGGATCCCGGTGCTCACGGTCAACGGCACCGGCGACCAGATCTCGACGGTCGCCCAGCAGCAGTCGTACGGCACGCTCGTCGAGCGGGCAGGAAACGCTCCGCTGCTCCGGCAGACGTACGTGCAGACCGCCGGGCACTGCACGTACACGACGGGCGAACAGCAGGCGGCGGTCGACCGGATGCAGACCCGCCTCCGGACCGGGCACTGGCCGGACACGGCGCCGGCGACGATGAACCACCTGGCGGTGGCCGCCGACGGCGTGCCGGGCCGGTACCTGCCCTACACACCGCCGCGGTTCAACCGGATGTACCCCGCCGTCGGCCGGTGAACGAACTCTGGGGGGAGCGACCTCAGCCGAGGCCGGATCGGGCGATGACGTTCGAGATGCTGAGGTGCACGGCCGTGAACCCGTTCCGCACCAGCGATTCGGCGAAATCCGCCGCGGGCCGAGCGGGGTAGTAGCGCTCGGCGACGCCCGTGGCGACGTCGAGGACCCGGTCCGGCTCGGCTGAGATCTTCGCGTCTCCTTCGATGGCAACGAAGCTGTAAGGCTGTCCCTCGTCGCTGACGCAGACCGCGATGCGCCGATCCCGTGCCAGGCTCGTGCCCTTGACGCTTCCCGGCGACAAGGCGAAGGCGAGCTCGCCGCCGTCGAGGACGAAGCAGACCGGGGTGACGTGGGGCCGCCCGTCGGCCCGGGTGAGCGCCACGTGGGCGAGCTTCGTTCCCGTCGTCACGAAGGTTCGCCATTCGTGGTCGGTCATCGTGGTCATCGCTGTCTTCCTTTCGTTCGGTGCTGCCCAGGGACGGTCAGGACGGATTCGCCCGCCGCTCGCGCAGGGCCGCGGCGACGGCTCGCTGCGCGGAGAAAAGGAGGAACCCGGCGCCAAGGGCGCCGGCGCCGAGCCAGGTCCGGCCGACGTGCTCCAGCAGCGCGGTGCCGGCCAGGGGACCGAGGATCGCGCCGAGGCTCCAGGCACTCGAGGCGACGCCCAGGTACCCGCTGCGCAGATCGGCGGGGGCGAGGTCGGCGAACGTGGCGCCGAACTGGACCGCCATCCCGACCTGGCCCAGGCCGAGGACGAACACGGCGGCGGCGTAGCCGGTGGTGCTCTGGGACAGCGCGGCCAGACCACCGCCCAGGCCGGTCAGCAGCATCGAGGTGGCGAGGACCGTCGCGCGATCGCGGTTCGCCAGGACGACGGCGGCCGGCGGCTGGAGGACGACGATGGCGAGCCCGTTGAGGGCGAGCACGGCGCCGTAGGTGGCCGCGCCGGCCCGTTGTGCCGTCATCAGCAGCGGCAGCGTGGCGAACGCCTGCATGAGCAGCGTGAAGAAGGCGATGTGGATCAGGACCATGGTGATCATCAGGCGATCGCCGAGCAGGGCCGGCAGCAGCGCGCGCCGGGAGCGGCCGGCAACCGATCGGGTCTCCGGCACCGCGGTGACCACGATCAGCGCCGCGGCCAGCGCGGCCCCGGCGTTCAACCAGAACAGGAGGCCGAACCCGTTGCTCGCCAGCGTCCCGGCCACCCCCGCCGCGACGGCGTAGCCGAGGTTCGCGGCCCAGTAGAGGAGGCTGTACGCCCGCACCCGCTGCCGGGGCGGCAGGTCGGCCACGGCCGCCGAGCCGGCCGGGCGGAAGAGCCCCGCGGTCACGCCGTAGCCCACGGCGGCCGCCGAGATGACCGGTGTCGAGCCTGCCGATCCCAGAGCGGCCAGCGTGACGGCGGTACCCACGAACCCCAGTAGCATCGTCCGCCGGCGCCCGAGCCGGTCCCCGAGCCATCCGCCGAGCAGCTGCGAACCGAAGTCGCCGATGCCCACAGCGGCCACCACCGCGCCGGCCGCGGTGGGTGTCATCCGCTGTCCCTGGGTCAGGTACAGCACCAGCATCGGCTGCACGAACGCGCCGCCCCGGGCCACGAGGTGGCACGCTCCGAGGCTCCACGCCAGTGCCGGGAGCCGGTTCGCGGTCGTCGTCGTGACTGTCATGGCTTCGACGCTAGGAGCGATGAGCGATCGGGAAAAGCGATTGTTTACGATCGATTCCATCGTGATCTGCTATACATATCGGCATGGGTGAGGTCGACCTGCGGCAGCTGGCGACGATGATCGCGATCGCCGAGGAAGGGACGTTCTCCCGGGCGGCGAAACGCCTGGGCTACACCCAGTCGAGCGTGAGCCAGCACATCGCGGTGCTGGAGAGGGCGCTCGGCGGCTCGGTGTTCGACCGGCCGGGCGGTCCGAGGCCGGTGCGGGTGACCCCGCTCGGTGCCGTGGTGCTGGAGCAGGCGAGGGAGCTGCTGTCGAAAGCCGAAGCGCTGGAGCACGCGGTCGACCGGTTCAAGGCCGGTGACGGCCGGATCGACGTCGGCACGCTGCCGAGCGTCTCCACCGTGATCCTGCCGACCGTGCTGCGCCGGCTCCGGGACGAGCACCCCGGCTGCGAGATCAGGCTGTCGGAAGCGGAGCCGGACGACGCGCGCATCGGCGATCTCGACCTGTTGTTCCACGACGGTCTGCTGGACGACCCCACCGAGCACGTCCTCCTGCTGGAGGACCCGTACCTGGTGGTGGCACCCCCGGGAGAGCTGCCGGCCGGTCCGGTGGCCGCGCGGGAGCTGGCCGGGAAGGCGATGGTGGCCTGGCCGGAAACCGGTGACCAGCCCCGGGCGGAACAGTTCCTCGCGGACGCAGGAGGGCGGCCACGCGTCGTCTTCCGGTCGGCGGGCAGCGAAACGATCTTGTCGATGGTACGCGCGGGAATGGGGCTCGCGGTGCTGCCCTGGCTGGCGATCCACCACGTGGTGTGCCGCTCCTGCGGGGCGATCCACGGGCCGGAAGGCTGGCCCGACCTGCTGGTGCACGAACTCGCCCCGACACCCGCGCGCGCGATCCACCTCCACCGGCCGCCGGGACGCGGTGGTCGGTCGCCGCTGGCCGCCCGCGCCGTCGAGGTCGCCGTCGAAGTGTCGCGCGAGCTGGCCCGGCAGGCGCCGCCGATCCGGACCTGATCAGCTACCGGCCCGCCGCTGTTTTCGAGCGGTCGGGCCCCGGCCGCTTCTGACGCTGCCGGGGCCGTGGCGCGGCTGATGCGCGACAAAATCGAAACCGAGTCGATGTTGCCGAAGAAAGTCAATGTTTTGACCGTTTTCCGCACGGAATAGATGTCCGCCGATCGGGTGATATCTGTCGTGGTGTCATGATCATCTCGTCTATCCAGGCATGAGCCTCGACCCTACCGACCAGGAACCGCCTGTGAAGCGCGCGGCCACAGGGCGCACTTTCAGTCCGACGCAATTCCGGACCGTTAGTCGCCGCCCAGGCCGGCGGCTCATCGAAGGCGAGTGAGCGTGACCAGTGATTCGGAAACCGTACCCGCCGGTCAAGGAAGGAAGGAGCTTGCCGAACTGCACGCGCTCGTCGGTCCGCAGGTGAAGATATACGCACGGGCTCGAACCCGCCGAATGGATCCCGACGACATCGTCCACGAAACAGTCCTGCGGCTCAGGCAGCACCTGGATCGCAACCCCGGCGACGAGTCGGCGAACCTGGTTCCGCTGGCGCTGACGATCGCCCGCAACCTCGTGATCGACCAGTCGCGAGCGGGAAGCCGCGAAGTGTTGCTGTCCGCCGAGGACCTGATCAAATTCGAAGCCCTCCGAGAAGAGGATTTCGCCGACCGAAGCGTCGAAATCATCGACGCCCACAACGCACTCCGCGCACTGCCCGAAGACCTGCAAGAGGTCGTGACGCTGGTGTGCATGAACGGGTGCCCCGTGCAGGTGGCGGCCCAGATCTTGGGAATCACCGAACGGACGGCCCAGCGCCGTTACAGGAAAGCCCGGGAAAGGCTCTGGCGGGCCCTCAGACCGCAGGACGGCTGAGGCCGACGTGAGCCGGCGGGGAGCAATGTACAGAACGAAAAAGGGAGCGGGGAGCATGGTTCTCGGATGGTTCGGCCGACGCGCTGTGGAGATCGACGAGGTCGAGCTCGATCGGCGCCTGACGGATCTTCGTCGCGCGCTGAGCTGCGCGCCGCCTGATTGGAGTGGTGTCGAGCCCGACCCCGCCGCGCGTCGCCGCAGGCCCGGAGGCCGGGAACTGCTCGCCATCAATGGCAACGGCTCGGGCGGGCGGCCGCCGGCGACGATCCCGGCGAAGCTCCAGGTCGTGTCGTCACGGCAGAAAGTGGTACGCCGCGGCCGTGCCGTGCACCACTTCACGTGGGGCGGCGGACGGGCCCGTCGCAAGCGCCGGCACCAGCCGGTCGCAGTCGTGGCGGGAGTCTTGATCGTGCTGTCGGCGATCGTGGTCGGTTTCTATTCGCACCGCGGGCCGGGGCAGCCGGCGGTGCCGCCGCCGGTGCCGGTCCGGGTGGGGGTGCTGCCGCTCGTCGATGTCACGGCGTTCCACCGATCCGTCGACCGGGGGTATTTCCGCGAGGCCGGCCTGGATGTGCAGGTGGTCACCGTGGCCAGCGGCCCGGAGGCGGTGCAGGGACTGGAGAAGGGCGCGCTCGACGTGGCATTCAGCAGTTATCCCGGGATGTTCACGGCGCAGGCGACCCACGCGGCCGACCTGAGGATCATCGCGCCGGCCTACGTCGCGAAGCCCGGTCACCTGATGCTCGTCGGCGCACCGAACCGGTCCTTCACCCGGCCCGACCAGGCTGCGCACAAGCGAATCGGGGTGACCAGCCGGGGCTCGATCTCCGACCTGCTCGCGATCTCGGAAATACGGCAGGCCGGCGGAGATCCGGACAGCGTCGACTGGGTCACCATGGACATGCGAGCGATGGTTCCGGCGATGCAGCGCGGCCAGATCGACGGCGCTGTCGTCGCCGAGCCGTTCGTCACGATGGCCGACGAAGCCGGGGCGGTCCAGCTGCTCGACCTCGGACTCGACTTGAACTTCGAGATCGCCATGTCCGGCTGGGTGGTGCCGGCGGGGTTCGCCACGAGCCGGCCGGAGGTGGTCGACGCCTTCCAGCGCGCGCTCACCCGCGGCGTGGGCGACGTCCAGAACCGGGATGTCCGCGAGCAGATATTCCAGCAGGACCTGGGGGTCGACGCCAAGACGGCCGGCGAGGTCCGGGTCGGCAGTTTCCCCGCCCACTTGGACCTCGGCGATCTCCAGCGCGTCGCCGATCTGATGGTCAGTCAAGGAATGCTGTCCGGGCCGTTCAACGTAACGACCATGCTGCTGTCCGGGCCGCCGGGATCTTGACCGGCCACGACACACGCCAAAGCAGGAGGAAACCATGCCGAACCGGGAGACCTCGGTCTTTCGCTGGAACATCGGCCGGCTGCGGCCTCGTCGAGGTCACGCCGCGGACGCCATGCACTACACGATCCTCGCGGTGGACGTCGAAGGCTTCAACGCCCTCGGCCGGACCAACCGCCACCGGGTCGCCGTCCGGTCCGGGCTGTACCGGGCGGTCGAGGACGCCCTGGCCACCTCGGGTGTGCGATGGCGTGGCTGTCACCGGATCGACCTCGGGGACGGGGTGCTCGTGCTGGCGCCGGGAACCTACCCCAAGGTGGTTTTCGGCGAGCGAGTACCGCAGGAACTGGCGAGGAACCTGGGTGCGCACAACAACGGGCATGCGGCCGAGGAGCAGATCCGCTTGCGGATGGCGCTGCACGCGGGGGAGGTGACCCGAGACGCGCACGGCTTCACCGGATCGGCGATCATCCACGCGTTCCGGCTGCTCGATTCCCCGGCGGTCAAGGACGCGCTGTCAGGCTCCGACGGAGATATCGCGGTCATCACGTCGAACTGGTTTTACGAAGAAGTGATTCGCCACAGCAAGTTCGCTGACCTCGCGGGGTACGTTTCCGTGTTCGCGGCGGTGAAGGAGACCGCGGCGCGCGCATGGGTTCATGTCCCGGCCATCGACGCCGTGGGTGAGCGGGCTGTCCACGCGTCCGAGCCGTAGCACTCGCCGAACGCGACATCACCTTTCGGCCACCCGGACGATCGACTGGGCGAGCCAAGCGAACACCAGGTCGTGGGCCGGTTTCTGGACGAGCCAGTAAGCGTCACCCACCCTTCCGGCCGGGGTGAACCGCACCCGTTGCCGCAGCAGGCTTCCGGAGCCGGCCGGTTCCGCGCGCAACGTCAGTTCCGCGTCGCCGGGCAGGCGCATGTCCGCGGTCAGCACGAGTTCGCGACGGGAGTCGTCCCGGTGCCGGACGGTCCAGAAGTCCACGACGTCCCCGGTCACCGGGCGTTCCGGCCGCCCTCGGTAGAGCCCCGCGCCGCCGATCGCCTGGTCGAGCAGGCCGCGCAGCGCCCAGGCCGGTCCGGGCGGGAACCGGCCCCGGTCGCCGCCCAGCCCGGTGATCGCCTGCCACAGCCGTTCCGGGGTGGCGGCCGCGCTCCGGGTGGATTCCTGCCGGTACGACCGGCCCGGCGGGGCCTCCGGCAGCGGGACGCCGAGTGCTTCCCGCAAGGCGTTGTCGAGGCTCGCCGGTCCGGTCGGTGCGGGCGGCAGGACGGTTTCCGCGGGGACGTCGACCGGGAGCAGATCGTGGTCGAGCGACGCGAACAGCCCGGCCGCGACTTCCGCGGGGACGGGCGAAACCGCCCCGGCGATCCGGGCCGCGACCCGGTGCGACCACAACGGTGCCGGCACCGCGAGGGCGGCGGGCCGGCGCAGGAGGCGGGCGCACCGGCGCACGAGGTCGTGGTAGCTGATCGTCTCCGGACCGCTGACGTCGAACCGGCCTCGCGACGGCGGGAGATCGACGGCGGCGCGCAGGTAGTGCCGGACGTCGGCGAGCGCGACCGGGCGGCTGCGCCGGGCGGTCCACCGCGGCCGCGGCCGGATCGGCAGCCGGGCCGTCCGCGACAGCAGCTCGACCCCGGCCGATCCGCGGCCGAGGATCATCGACGCCTGCAAAGCGATCGCCGGGACGCTCCCGCCGAGCAGGAGGTCGGCCACTTCGGACCGGGAGGCCAGGTGCGGCGACGCCGCGGTCACCGGACGCGGGCCGCCGAGGTAGACGATCTGCCGGACCCCGGCCGCGGCCGCGGCGGTGGCGAGGTGTTCGGCGATGACGCGGTCCCGCTCGGCGAAGTCGGCTCGCTCGAGCGAGTGCACCAGGTGGAACACGACGTCCGCGCCGGCGACCGCGGTCGCGAGCGCCCGTGGATCCGCGGCGTCCCCGAGCGTCACCTCGACGCTCCCGGGTAGGTGGTGCGCCGCGGAGCGGGAGAGCGCGCGGACGGGGTGCCGGCCGGCGACGAGGTCGGCGACCAGCGCCCGGCCGACGAACCCGGTCGCACCCAGCACGGTGCAGCGGGCCGGTGGAGACGTCATCGCGGCTCCGGAAGCGACGAAACGGCGGTCGGTGCGACGGTGCCGGCGGTGCGCTGGTAGACATCGGCGAAATTGCGGGCCACTTCGCGGATGCCGAAGCGCCGCGCGACGGTTTCGCGTCCGGCGGCCGCGGCGGCGCGGGCCCGGACCGGGTCGCCGGCCGCGCCGCGGACGAACGCGGTGAGGGCGTCGCCGAACGCTTCGAGGGTCGAGGTGTCGGCGAGCAGGCCGTTGCGGCCGTGGTCGATGTAGTGGCCGAGGCCGCCCCGGCGGGGGCCGAGGACGAGCAGGCCGGCATCCATGGCTTCGAGCACGGCGATGCCGAATTCTTCCTTCCGGCTGGGACAGACGTAGAGGTGCGGTGTCGGCGCGGGGAGCCTTCGGGTCAGGCCGTGCTCGAGCACGCGGACGTCTTCGTTGCCCATGGCGGCCAGCACCGCCAGGCGGCCCGCGGCGGCCGGGTGCCCGGCCGCCAGCCGCCGGATGCGGGCCAGGATCCGCGCTTCGTCGTCGGTCGGGCGGCTCGGGTCGCCACCGACGAGCACGAGGGCGCTCTCCCGGTACAAGCCGCGGGTCAGCCAGGCTTCGACCAGCAGGTCCTGCTGCTTCACCGGGTGGAGCCTGCCCACCGACACCACGATCGGCAGACCGCCGGCCGCGGAGTCGAGCCGGGGGAGCTCGGGATGGGCGCTGAACAAGGACGCGATCACCAGTTCCTCGCGGGCGCCGGACGTGGCCGCCGGCGAGAGCACCGGGATCCCTTCGGCCACCGACTCCGGTTCCGGGTGCCCGCGCAGCTGGGGGAAGTATCCGGCAAGCTCCCCGGCCGGGCGGCCGGGGAGCCCGAGCAGGGTGTCGGCGGCGCTCACGAGCCGGTCGGCGGTGTACACCCGGTGCAGGTCGAACCGGGCGGCCGGGCGGGCGGCCGCGCTCCCGGGCCCGTACCGCTCGGCCAGCGAGCGGTGTGGATCGGCGGTGAGGGTGAACACCGTGCGCGCGCCCATCGCCCGGGCCGCGTCGGCCACCGCGGCGGATCCGTCGTCGGAGTAGCGCACGTGGACCACGTCCGGCGTGCAGTCCGCGAGCCACAGCAGGTGCCGGGCCAGGAACCCGATGGCGGAGCGGTGCCGGGCCAGGTCGGCCTGGGCCGGTGCGCCGGGGGCGTCCACGGGCAGCCGCAGCACGACGTGCCCGCGGTCGTCGGCTTCCGGGAGGGCGGCCCGGTCTGCCAGCACGTCGTGGCCGGCCAGGGTCAGCGTCACGACCCTCGCGATGCCGTCGTGGCGCGGCAACGCGGTGCCGAGGTGCCGCAACAGGACCGTGAGCCCGCCGCTGGCGCCCGCACCCGGCTGGTCGAAGGAGCCCAGCAGCATCGACTGCACCACCGTCAGCCCGCGCCGGCCCGCCGCCGGAATCCTCCACAAAGGACTGTCGAAGCCCTGCCCCGACTGCCGGGCCAGGCACACCGCGGACAGGGCGCGTTCGTAGGGGTCCGCGGTCCGGATGTGGGCGGCGGCCAGGACTTCGGTCGCGGCCGGGTCCCGGTCGAACTGGGACAGGTAGCGCCACACGGCGTGCCGGTACCCGCGATCACCCGCGTCCGCCCGGGTCACCGCGTCCACCGACAGGCTGTGGATGCCGTGTCGTTCCGCGAGGTCCAGCAGGAGCGCGCCGCGCCGGGGTGACGAGCCGGCGAACGCGGTACCGATAGCCGCGCCCGCGGCCACGAGGCCGTGCGTGACGACCGCGTCGGCGAAGAGGTCGAAGGCGACCGAGCCGGCGAGGTCGTCGAGAGCGGCGTCGCCGGTCTCCGGCACCGCGGCGAGGACGTCGTCGGCGCCGGGCCTGCGGGTGCCCCGTGTGAGGGCGCGCAGCGCGGCCAGCGCGCCGTCGGGATCGCCCGCCCGCGGGAGGACGCCGGCGTATTCGACCAACGCGGGTCCGGCGAAATCGGGGTGGAAGGCACGGCGCACGGCGTCCACGCGGACGGGGTCGGCGCCGGGAGTCAGCCCGCGCAGGACCGTCAAGGGATCGTGGGTCGAGGCGGTTCGGGTGTCCTGGGTGGTCACTGCGCTGCTCCGGTGGTCGGACCGTAGGGTCGGCGGGTGAGAGGGAGGAGTTCGGGATGACGGCAGCGCGGATCGTGGTGGCGAGCCCGCCGTTCGCTTCGCACGCGCGTCCACTCGCGACGGTGGGCGCGGCACTCGCGGCCGCGGGCGCGGACGTGACTTTCGCCTGCGCGCCGCCTTTCGCGGGCTTGGCCGCTGAGCACGGGCTGCCGTTCGCGGAGCTGGCGTTCGGCGACAACGCGAACACGGGCATCGCCGAACGCACCCGGCAGGAGGCCGACGGAGCGCGGCGGCTGGCCGAGTTCCTCGACGCCACCCGTGCCGGCGCGGTGCCCGCTCTGCTCGCGCAGGCGCGGCACCGCCGGGCCGACATGCTGCCCGACCCCGAGGGCGTCTTCGCCTCCGTGCGGGCACTCGACGAGCGGCTGCGGCCGGACTGGTACCTGATCGACCAGCTCGCCTACGCGGTGACGCTGGCGGTGTACGCCCTCGGCCGCCGCTGGGCCGCCTTCTGCCCCGGCCACCCCAGCTACGTCCTCGAAGGTCCGGGCCGGTACTTCGGGCTGCCGCCGTACTGGCCGGGCGCGGTCCGGCCCGCCGGCGAGGAGCTGGCCCGCCTGCGCGCCGAAGCCGTGACCAACGACCGCACGTTCACCGAGCTGTTCGCCCGGTTCCTCGCCGGGCACGCCCCGGACCGCCCGGCTCCGGTGAGTGCGTTCGGGCTGACCTCGCCGGACGCGGTGCTCTTCAACTACCCGGACCTGCCGTGGCTGCCCGCTCTGCCGCCCGGCCCGGCCCGGATCTTCGCCGGGCACTGCAGCGACGTCGGGCAGGCGCCGCTTCCCGGCGATGCGGCCGCGCGCGTGGACCGGCTGACGGACGGCGGGCGGCGAAGGCTCGTGCTGGTTTCGTTCGGGACGTTCCTGTCGGCCCGGGACGACGTGGTGCGCACTGTCGTGCGCGGCCTGCTCGACGTGCCCGGCGTGTCCGTGCTGGTGGCCGCGGGCGACCGGGCGGCCGCGGTCGGCGGGGCGTTCGCCGGGGAACCCTGGGTCGAGGTGGCCGATCAAGTACCGCAACGGGCTTTGCTGCCGTGGGTGTCGGCCGTCGTGCACCACGGTGGCAACAACTCCTTCACCGAGTGCCTGGCCGCCGGCGTGCCCGCGGTGGCCCTGCCGTTCTCCAGCGACCAGTTCGCCGTCGCCCACGACCTCGAACGCATCCCGGCCGGCCGGGTGCTCGATCCACACGGCGTGACGCCGGACGCTGTGGCCCGGACGGCGGCGGAGGTGCTGGCGGAAGCTCATGAACTGGGGAAGGCCGGGCGCCGGCTCCTGGCCGGCCGAGGACCGGGGCCGGCCGCTGGCGAGCTGGTGGCGGTCATGCAGGGCCCTCCGATCACCGATGCACAGACGATGCAAACGTAAGCCTGTGCTCGCTCCACTGCCGCACAAGTCGCCAATCGAGCTGCCCGCTTCGCTCGGCCGGAGTGCGAGAAAGTAGCGGCGAACGACCGGTATTCGCAGGTAGAATGCCCTTTGTGGAGTCGGTGACAGTCTGCGTGGTCGCAGGCTAATTGCATCGAAGTTGAATCGATGCACTCGCGAAGTGGAGGACCTCTTGGCCGCAACGCCTGCCGTGGTGTCCGCGATCCGCGAACGGGCTCGTGATGCGCTCTTCGCACGTGTCGCCGGCCCTGAAGGTCCCCGCAACCGGGCTCGCATCCACGGTGCGCCGGGGCCGCGGTGGTTCACGCCGGGGAGCGCGATCCAGCAGGTGCACGGCGACACCGCGATGTTCGTCGGAGGCTTGCGCGCGCTGCTGCTCCAGTCGTTGCACCCGCTGGCGATGGCGGCGGTGGCCGCGCACTCCGGGTATCGCGGCGATCCCTGGGGCAGGTTGCAGCGGACCAGCACCTTCCTCGCCACGACGACGTTCGGCACGGCCGCCGACGCCGGCCGCGCGGTGTCGGCTGTGCGCGCCGTGCACCGGCGGGTCCGCGGGATCGCCCCGGACGGCCGGCCCTACCGCGCGGACGACCCGCACTTGCTCGCGTGGGTCCACATCGCCGAGGTGGACAGCTTCTTGCGTGCGCACCAGCTGTACGGCGCGCACCCGCTGGACGACGCGGGCCGAGACAGCTACGTCGCCGAGACGGCGGTCATCGCCCGGGCGCTCGGCGTGCCGAACCCGCCGACGACAATGGCGGCGCTCGAGGAAGAGCTGGCGACGTACCGCCCGGAGCTGCGCGGCACCCGAGACGCCCGCCAGGCGGCTCATTTCCTGTTGATCACCCCACCGATCCCATGGCCGGCGAGGCTCCCTTACTCGGCGCTGGCGGCATCGGCGGTGGCGACGCTCCCACCTTGGGCGCGACCGGAGCTGAGGCTGCCCCACCTGCCGGCGGCGGAGGCCACTGTCGTGCGCGTCGCCGGGAAGGCTTTGGTGAAGGCGCTGCGCTGGGTGATGTCGGCCCCGGAGGCGTCAACGGCCGGATGATCCGGGGAGTCGAGGCTCCTCGTCCGTCTGCGACACGGCCGGTGAACCGCCGCAGGTCGGCTCGGGCGCGGATGAGCCGCAGTGCCGGGGCGGTGCGTTCGGCGGGCTTGTCGAGCTCGAGGGGACTTCGGCACCAGTGTCGCCAAGGAGGCGCTCTACGAGGCCGCGTTGAAGGGGGGCGGGGATCGTCCCGCGGAAGCCGTAGCGCCAGGCTTGCGCTCTCGGGCTCCCCTCGGGCTCGCGAGGCGGTGATCGCGTCAGACCGTCCACGATGCCTGGCACCAGCGGATGTCCGCCCACTGTCACGGTCGGTGTTCCTTGTTGCCCCGGGTCAGCTTCAGGAGGCGGATGAGCGCCAGAGCGTGGGCGCGGCCGGCTTTGTCAGCCTTGAGAGACCAGAGTGAAACAGTTGCGAGTAAGGCGAAACGCGCGACCATGAGGGCTGCGGTGACTATCCCACCGACGATCCCGAGCTGCCCCAACAAAACCACCAGACCTTTCCATGGGCACACGTCACCTAGGGAAGCGTCGTGCGACGACCACGAAGGTCATGCGGCCAGTGGTGACCGCACTGGTGGTCATTCCATGGGAGGGCTCCTCTCAAGACTTGTACGCCTTGATACCAGAGGTCGCGTGGCTGGGACAATTTGCCGCGCCGAAGAGCTCGTGTCCGACGGCGAACGGCGGGGCAAGCCCAGCTGGCGAGGTCGAGCTCGCCAGCTGTTCCACCTGGTCGCCCGCGCCGGCGGGCAACGCCGCTCGGACACCTACCTCGAGGCGAGGCGGCCAACCAGGTCCTCCAGTACGGCTGGGAGACCGGTCAGGGCATGCTCAAGACGAGTACTGGCCGGCTTGCCTCCGATCACCCTCCACGGAACCGCGCCCCTGGCGTTGGCGGCGGGGTCATCGGAAAGACGTCCTGGAGGGGCACGCTCTGGAGGCCACTGTGGACAGTGATGAAGTGGACGAAGTACGTCCAGATACCACAAAACCCCAGGCTGAAGAAATCAGACCTGGGGTGGTGGGGTGTGCGCCATCAGGGACTCGAACCCCGAACCCGCTGGTTAAGAGCCAGCTGCTCTGCCAATTGAGCTAATGGCGCCGGTGTCTGCCGGAGGTTTCCCTCGGCGACGTGGAAAAGATTAGCACCCGGTTCAGAGGCCGTTTCACGGGGGGTCCCCTACCCGAGTTCGGGCGTTGCCGCACCGGTGTCCGGGCTGGTCGGGCACACTGTAGTCGGACATCGACGGCGAATCAGGCAGGTGGGCATGACGAGTTCGGGGGTGCGGCTGCTCGTGGCCGCGGGGGTGATCGGCCTCACGGTGGCCGGCTGCAGCAGTAGCCCATCGAGTGAACCGCCGTCGGCGCCGACGGCGTCCTCTCGAAGCCAAGTGCCCGTGAAGGCGGCCGCGCTCACCCTGACTCCGGCCAAGGATGCCAAGGACGTCGCGCCCGGAGAGCCCGTCAGCGTCACCGTCGCCGACGGGAAGGTCGGTTCGGTCACGCTCACCGGGGCCGATGGGAAGGTCGTCGCCGGGAAGGCGCGCCCTGATGGCTCCGGGTGGGACTCCGCCGAGCCGCTCGGCTACAACAAGACCTACAAGCTCACCGCGACCGCCACCGGCACCGACGGCAAGCCCGTGACGCAGGAGTCGTCCTTCAGCACCGTCAAGCCCGCGCGCCAGCTCGGCGTCTCGGTGAACCTCGAAGAGGGCGAGACCGTCGGTGTCGGGCTGCCGCTGATCTTCACCTTCAGCGGGAACGTCGCGGACAAGGCCGCCGCCGAGAAGGCGCTCAAGGTCACCGCCGAGCCGGCCACTGAGGGCGCCTTCCGCTGGTCCGGCGACAAGCAGGTGACCTGGCGGCCGAAGGACTACTGGAAGAGCGGCACCAAGATCAAGGTCGACGCCGCCGTCTACGGCAAGGCGCTCGGCAAGGGCAGCTACGGCCGTGAGGACAAGACGATCAGCGCGGCGGTCGGCGACAAGCTCGTCGCGGTCGCCGACGGCCAGACCCACCAGATGACCGTCACGATCAACGACAAGGAGGTCAAGACCATGCCGACCTCCATGGGCAAGCCCGGCCACAACACCCCGGCCGGGACCTACACCGTCATGAGCGAGCACACCGGCTACACCATGAACTCCGCCACCTACGGCGTCCCCGAGGACGCGCCCGGCGGGTACAGCACCTTCGTGCAGTACGCCGTGCGCCTGTCCTACAGCGGCATCTTCTACCACTCCGCGCCGTGGTCGGTGCGGCAGCAGGGCCGCAGCAACGTCAGCCACGGCTGCCTCAACCTCTCGACCGAGAACACGAAGTGGCTGATGGACACGTCCAAGAAGGGCGACGTCGTCACCGTCCAGAACAGCGGCGGGCCGAAGCTCGAGCCCACCGACGGGTGGAGCGTCTGGCAGCTGTCCTGGGACGAGTGGCGCACGGCGGGCAACTAACCCGAGTCGCGGACCAGCTCCCGTGCCTCGGCCTCCGTCGCGACCGACGGGCCCGAGCCCCACAGGGGCTGGTTCGCCGTCTCGCGGCTGAAGTACACCGCGACGGCGCCGATCACGCCGGCCGCCATCAGGTACCAGGCCGGCCAGAAGTCGTGCTTGGTCGACGAGATCAGTGCCTGCATCACCAGCGGCGTCGTGCCGCCGAACAGCGACACCGAGATGTTGAACGCGATCGACAGCGCGCCGTAGCGGATGGCGGTCGGGAAGAGCGCCGGCAAGGCCGCGGGCATCGACACCTCGAAGCAGAGCAACAGCAGGCCGAGGCCCATCAGCCCGAGGAAGGTGAGGACGAGGCCGCCGTCGTGCACCAGCAGCATCAGCGGCCACGAGAAGACGACGAACCCGACGCAGCCGGCCATCATGACGGGTTTGCGGCCGACGAGGTCGGTGATCCGCCCGCCGACGAGGATGATCAGCATCATCACGACCATGACGACGATGATCAGCAGCAGGCCGTGGGTGGCGTCGAGGTGGAGCTGCTCGGACAGGTATGTCGGCATGTACGACAGCAGCATGTAGTCGGTGACGTTGAACACGAGCACGAGGCCGACGCAGATGAGCAGCGCGGGCCAGTACTCGGTGAACATCTTCCAGAACGGCTCGCCGGACCGCCCGCGCTTCTCCGCCTCTTCGGCGTGCTTCTGGAACGCGGGGGTCTCCTCGAGCTTCAGCCGCAGGTAGAGGCCGATGATGCCGAGCGGCCCGGCGACCAGGAACGGGATCCGCCAGCCCCAGTCGAGCAGCGTCTCGTGGGGGACCCACGCCTTCATGCCGGTGACGACGGACGCGCCGAGCACGTACCCGGAGAGCGTTCCGAACTCGAGCCAGGACCCCATGAACCCGCGTCGTTTGTCGGGTGAGTACTCGGCGATGAACGTGGTGGCGCCGCCGTACTCGCCGCCGGTGGAGAAGCCCTGCACCATCCGCGCGACCACGAGCAGGATCGGCGACCAGACGCCGATGCTCGAGTAGGACGGGATCAGGCCGATGCAGAGGGTTCCGATGGCCATCATGATCATCGTGACGGCGAGGACTTTCTGTCGTCCGATCCGGTCGCCGAGGGGGCCGAAGACCAGGCCGCCGAGCGGTCGCATGAGGAAGGCGGCGGTGAAGGCGCCGAAGGTGCCGATCAGCCGCACGCCGGGCGAGACGCTGGCGGGGAAGAAGACTTCGGCGATGGTGTCGGCGATGTAGGCGTAGACGCCGAAGTCGAACCATTCCATGGCGTTGCCGAGCGCGGCGGCGCCCACCGCGCGCTTGAGCAACGACTGGTCGACGACGGTGATGTCCTCGTACCGCAGTTTCTTCTTCCGCTTGAGCTTCGGTCCTGAACGTGCCACCAGAACACGGTGCACCGGCATTCGGCGGCTCGCACGCTGAGCCATCCGGTCGTGAGGGTTGCCACCAACCCGACCACACGGGAGCAGTGAGCGGCACGACCAACCCGACCACACGGAAGGGGTGAGCGGCACGACCAACCCGACCACACGGGACGGGGGTCCGGGGGCGAGCCCCCGGCGGGGGCGTGGGGGCTCGGCCCCCACAAAAAGGCGAAACCCCAGCCTAGGGGAAGGGGCGCAAGCCCCGAACAGGCTGGGGTGATGGGGTGAGCGACGGGTTTCGAACCCGCGACCTCCTGGACCACAACCAGGTGCTCTACCAGCTGAGCTACGCCCACCATCGCCAAGGGGATCCACTTGCGATCACCTTGCTGTCAGCAATCGTAGCGGGTGCCCTCGACCGGTTTTCACGGGGTTACCTCTGGTGCTGTTCCTGCACTTCAGCGGCCACGGCCTTGGCTTCGTCGCTGGTCGGGCCGGGTTGCGGCACGAAGGCGACCCGCCGGTAGTAGTCGAGTTCGCCGATGGATTCCCGGATGTCGGCCAGTGCCCGGTGGGCGAGGCCCTTCTCCGGCTTGGCGTAGTAGATCCGCGGGTACCAGCGGCGGACGAGCTCCTTGACGGAGGAGACGTCGACCATGCGGTAGTGCAGGTGGGCGTCGAGGTCCGGCATGTCGCGGGCGATGAAGCCGCGGTCGGTGGCGATGGAGTTGCCGGCGAGCGGCGCGGTGCCCGGCTCGGGGACGTGCTCGCGGATGTATTCGAGGACGCGGCGTTCGGCTTCCTCGAGGGTCACGGTGGAGCGCCGGACTTCCTCGGTGAGGCCGGAGTGGGCGTGCATCTCGCGGACGACGTCGGGCATGCCGGCGAGTTTTTCCTCGTCGGCGTGGATGACGATGTCGACTCCTTCGCCGAGCACGTTCAGCTCCGCGTCGGTGACGAGTGCGGCGATTTCGATCAACGCTTCCTTGCCGAGGTCGAGCCCCGTCATTTCGCAGTCGATCCAGACTAGGCGGTCGGTCACCTGGTGACCCTAACCCGACACGGGGATACGACGGGCGTTACCTGCGCGTACGGCGCGTTACGCTCCCGGTGTGGTGCAGGACACACGATCGGGGAGCTGCGAGTGACCGAGCAGGGGTCGCCGGCGAGTGAGATCGCCGCCGGTTATGCGAGTGAGGGTGCCGCGCTGGAGCTGGGCGCGGTGGTGATCGACGGCGAGGTGGACGCCGCGGCCGCGGTGCGCCTGCCGTTGGCGACGCTGAACCGGCACGGCCTGGTGGCCGGCGCGACCGGGACGGGCAAGACGAAGACGTTGCAGCTGGTCGCGGAGCAGCTGTCGGCGGCGGGCGTGCCGGTGGTGCTCGCGGACGTCAAGGGCGACCTGTCCGGCCTCGCCGCGGCCGGCGAGGCGAACGACAAGGTCGCGAAGCGCTCTCAGGAGCTGGGCGACGACTGGGCCGGCGCGGCGTTCCCCGTGCAGTTCCTGTCGCTGGGCACCGGCGGGAAGGGCTCGCCGATCCGGGCGACGATCACGAGCTTCGGGCCGGTGCTGCTGGCCAAGGTGCTCGGCCTGAACGAGACGCAGGAGTCGACGCTCGGGCTGATCTTCCACTGGGCCGACCAGCGTGGCCTCGCGCTGCTGGACACGAAGGACCTCCGGTCGGTGATCACGCATTTGACCAGTGCCGAGGGCAAGGAGGACCTCAAGGGCATCGGCGGCGTCTCGGCCGCGACGGCCGGGGTGATCCTGCGCTCGCTGTCCAACCTCGAAGCCCAGGGCGGCGAGGACTTCTTCGGCGAGCCCGAGCTGGACGTCCACGACCTCATGCGGCAGGCCGACGGCAAGGGCGTCGTCACGCTGCTGGAGCTGGACAACCTGCAGTCGAAGCCGGCGCTGTTCTCGACGTTCCTGATGTGGCTGCTGGCCGAGCTGTTCGAGGAACTGCCGGAGGAAGGGGATCTCGACCAGCCGAAGCTGGTCTTCTTCTTCGACGAGGCGCACCTGCTCTTCAACGACGCGTCGAAGGCGTTCCTCGAACGCATCGAGCAGACCGTGAAGCTGATCCGGTCGAAGGGCGTCGGCGTGTTCTTCTGCACGCAGCTGCCCACGGACATCCCGAACAACGTGCTTTCGCAGCTCGGTGCCCGGATCCAGCACGCGCTGCGCGCGTTCACCCCGGACGACCAGGCGGCGCTGGCCAAGACCGTCAAGACGTATCCGAAGACGAAGTTCTACGAGCTCGACACGGCGTTGACGTCGCTGAGCATCGGCGAAGCGATCGTCACGGTGCTGTCGGAGCGGGGCGCGCCGACGCCGGTGGCGTGGACACGGCTGCGGGCGCCGCGGTCGAAGATGGGCTCGATCGGCGACGAGGCCGTCGCCGCTTCGGTCTCTTCGTCGGACCTGCACGCGAAGTACGCCGAGACGATCGACCGGGAGTCCGCCTACGAGAAGCTGGCGGCCAAGGTCGCCGCCGCGCCCGCCCCTTCGCCGGACGCTCCTGCTGCGCCGGCGCCGGCGCCCGCTCAGGAGAAGGACGAACCCGGGTTCATCGAGTCGGCGATGAAGAACCCGGCCGTGAAGTCGTTCATGCGGTCCGCGGCCAGCGCGCTGGGCCGGGAGATCACGCGCGGGCTGTTCGGCAACCGGAGGCGCTGACAAAACCTGACGCATCCTGTCAGGTATGGCTGCCAGGCTGGCTCCACCAACGAGACAGGGGAAAGCCATGACCAGCACCGCGACCGCGTCGTTCGTCCTCGACAAGTGGGAGCCGCAGGCCACCGACGAGGCCGGCGGCACCGAGTTCGCCCGGGTGGCCATCGCCAAGACGTTCACCGGGGCGGTAGCGGGGACCAGCACTGTCGAGATGCTCTCGGCGTCCAACGCGACTTCGCGCGCGTACGTCGCCTTCGAACGTCTCGAGGTCTCGGTCGACGGCCGCAAGGGTGGCTTCGTCCTGCACCACACCGCCGACGACTCGGGCCTGACGCTCAAGATCCTCACCGGCTCGGGCTTCGGCGAGCTGGCCGGGATCGCCGGCACGGCGAACATCGAGATGGACGCCGAGCAGAACCACACGCTGGTCCTCAGCTACGACCTGTAGACAGCGCGAAGGCCGTTTCGAGAGCCCCCGATTGACTCTCGAAACGGCCTTCGCTCGTTCCCCGCTCCCCGAAGCGGGTGAGGACGGACCGCCCCGACCACGGTCCGTCCGCGTCCTAGTTGTTCACGATCTGGTCGACGATCTTCTTGGCGTCGTTGATCGGGATGGCGAAGCCGATCCCGACGCTGCCCGCCGAGCCGTTGGCCGAGGCCGTCGGGCTGTAGAGGGCGGAGTTGATGCCGATGACGTTGCCCTGGGCGTCGACCAGCGCGCCGCCGGAGTTGCCCTGGTTGATCGAGGCGTCCGTCTGGATCGCGGTGTAACTGGGCGAGTTCTCGGACTGGTTCGAAGTGCGGCTGAAGGGCGACTGCTGTTGATGCTGGCCCTCGCCGATGTCGGACAGGTTCCGGTTGAGCGCGCTGACGATGCCGGTGGTGACGGTGTTCTCCAGGCCGCCCGGCGAGCCGATCGCGACCACCTGCTGGCCGACGACCAGCTTGCTGGAGTCGCCCAGCGTCGCCGCTGTCAAGCCGCCGGCGTTCTTCGCCTGGACCACCGCGATGTCCGCCTTGGTGTCCGCGCCGACCACGCTGGCCTGGTACTTCTTGCCGTCGGATGTCGTGATCACGACGTTCTGGGCGCCGTCGACGACGTGCGCGTTGGTCAGGATCCGGCCGTCCGAGTTGAGGATGACGCCGGAGCCGATGGCCTCGCCCTGGCCGGTGGTCACGTTGATCTGGACGACGCTCGGCGTCACCTTCGCCGCGACGCCGCTGACGTCACCGGAGGCGGCCGAGTTGGCGACTGTCTGCCCGTTCGCGGCCGGCGTGCTGACCGACGTCGTCGCGCCGTCGGCCGAGTTCGTGGTGAGCCCGACGATCGCGGCGCCGCCGACCCCGCCGACCAGCGCGGCGCCGAGGGCGGTCGCGCTGACGATCATCGCGACGCGGCCGCCCTTGCGCGGCTTGGTCTTCAGCGCCGTGGGCGCCGGCTGCGGGGTGAACAGAGGGTTCGGCGCGGCCTGGTGCTGGTAGCCGTAGTGCGGCGGCTGCGGCTGCGCGTACGGCCCGTACTGCTGGGTGCTCTGGTGCGGCTGGTGCCCACCGGGTGAGGCGGGGCCGGGCCGACTCTCGTTCTCGGTCATGCACCAAGGTTCGCGCCCGTGCTTGTGAACAGCCTGTGGAAATACCTCAGGCTTTGCTGAGAAGAATCAGCTGAGAAAACTCAGGCAATCCTCAGGCGTCACGCGAAGAACGACGGAACGTCCAGCGCACCTCCCGCCGCCTCGAACTCGTCGTGCACCGCTTGCCGCAGCTCGGCGTCGCCGAGGTAGTCGGCGGCGGTCAGGGCCAGCCCGAGCGCGCCGTCGCGGACTCCGGCGTCGCCGGTTTCCGAACCGGCCGCGGCCGCGAACTCCTTGGTGTGCAACGCGACCGTCGGTCCCGAGACGGCGAGCATCGGGTGCAGCGCGGGCATCCGGTACGACAGGTTGCCCAGGTCCGTCGAGCCGGTCAGCGACTCCGGCACGATGCCCGGCGGCAGCGGCTTGCGGCCGGTGCCCAGCTGGTTGGCCGTCCACCGCCCGGCGAGCGCGGTGTTGAACCGGATCGGCAGGTACGCGGCCTGGGCGTCCCAGGTCAGCTCGACCCCGCAGCCGGTCATCGCCGCCGCGCCTTCCGCGATCGACGTCATGCGGGCGGCGAGGTCGCGGAGGGTTTCGGGGGATTGGGAGCGCAGGTAGAACAGCAGCGCGGCCCGCGCGGGGATGACGTTGGGCCGCGCGCCGCCGTCGGTGAACACGCCGTGGACGCGGTCGCTCTGCGGGAGTTGCTGGCGCAGCGCGGAAACGCCCTGGTAGGCCGCGACGGCGGCGTCGAGGGCGTTGCGGCCCATGAACGGCTGGGCGCTCGCGTGGGCGCCGACGCCGTGGAAGACCATCTCCAGCTGGCGGCGGCCGAGGAACGGGTGCAGCGCGATGTCGTGGCTGAACGGGTGCAGCATGATCACGGCGTCGACGTCGTCGAACACGCCGGCGCGGGCGAGGATCTCCTTGCCGCCCCCGCCTTCTTCGGCCGGCGTGCCGATCAGGCTGACGCGGCCGCCGAGCCGCTCGGCGACGGTGGCGGCGCCGAGGAAGCCGCCCGCGGCGGTGGTGCAGATGACGTTGTGGCCACAGGCGTGGCCGAGCCCGGGCAGCGCGTCGTACTCGGCGAGGACGGCGATGTGCGGGCCCTCTCGCGCCGGCGTGCTGACGCGCAGCGCGGTGTCGAGCCCGCCGACACCGACGGTCGGCTCGTGGCCGTGGCGCTTCAGGAGATCCGCCAAGGCCTGTACGGACCGGTGTTCGGCGAAGCCTTCCTCGGGGTGGGCGTGCAGATCTTGGCTCAACGCCACCAGATCGGGTGAACTGCGCTCGACCGCGGCGGTCACTTCGGACCGCGTCGCCTCGTCCGCGCCGGTGTGCGGTGAGGACAGCGGTTCGGCGGCCGCGACGGCCTCGGCGGTGGCCTCGACCAGGGAACGCAGGTAGCTGTCGTCGGGCGGGACGGGCTCGTGGTGGGTCATGAGGCGATGCTAACCGGCGCCACCGACAATCCGCGGTGCTCAGCCCAGCCGGCCCGCCACGATCTGCGTGACGCCCGCGTACCGCTCGGTGATCCCGGTGAAGCCGCGGGCGCGCAAGCTCGCCGCGACTTCGCCGCGGTCGAACATCCGCTGCCCGCTCAGGATCCCGCCGACGGATTCCGCGACTCGCGCGGGTTGCCAGCCGCGCCGGGCGCTGGTCAGCAGCACGATTCGCCCGCCGGGTTTCAGCACGCGCGCGAAAGAGTCCAACGCCGTCTCGGGTTCGGCGAACATGTGGAGGGCGGCGAAGCAACAGACGCCGTCCACAGTGGATTCTTTGAAGGGGAGGTGCACGGCGTCGGCGCGCAGGTAGGCGACGGAGGCCGGGCCGGGTTCGGCCACGGCCTTGTCGAGCATCGAGCGTGCGCCGTCGAGACCGACGGCGAGCCCCTCCGGTCCGACGGCCGCCCCGAACGCGCGCGTGAACCGGCCGGTCCCGCAGGCGACGTCGAGAGCCGTATCGCCCGGCCGCAGGGCGAGCAGTTTCGTCGCGAGCCGGACTTCGCCCGCCATGCTCGGTCCGAGCGGGCCCTTGAGCGCGCGGCCGAGCGCGGGACGCCAGTACCGCTCGTAGACCTGCGGGAGGAGGGTGGTGCGCATCAGGCGCTGCGTGAGGCCGGTCGGCGGGCCGGCCTGGGTGGCGGTGCCCAGCAGATCGAGGTAGCCGTTCTGGGGCTTCGCAGGCGTGTCGAGCAGGGCTTCGAGGCGTTCGGTGGTGGTGTTCGTCGGCATTGCGCTCCTCTCGGATACCGGCAGTATGTCAAATCC
Source organism: Amycolatopsis sp. NPDC003865 (assembly GCF_053605345.1). Taxonomy (NCBI): domain Bacteria; kingdom Bacillati; phylum Actinomycetota; class Actinomycetes; order Pseudonocardiales; family Pseudonocardiaceae; genus Amycolatopsis; species Amycolatopsis sp. NPDC003865. The sequence goes on from NZ_JBSGJA010000021.1 coordinate 110,525, forward strand.
GCTGCACTCGATCGAGTGAACAATCCGCGCGCTCAGGCGTTCGAGGCCCGGAATTGTCGGTGGCCCGGCCTAGCGTCGCAGGCGAGGTCCCGACCCGAGGAGGAGAGATGACGATTTCCCTGATGGACAGCGAAATCACGGTGCAGGGCGAGTTCGACCTGGCCGCGGCGGCGAGGTTCTTGTGCGGCTTCGCGCCGGCCGGGCAGCCGGAAGCGGAGGCCGGCGCGCTCAGGGTGGCGTTCCCGCTCGAGGGCGAGTGGACACCGGTGGGAGCGGTGCTGCGCCAGAGATCGCCCGGCGAGGTGTCGGTCGAGGTCCACGGGCCGCCTCCGTCGGCGGAGGCGGTGGTGACGCAGGTGCGGAGGATGTGCTCGCTGGACATCGACGGCACCGGCTTCCGCGAGGTCGCCGGCCGCGACCCGGTGGTGTCCCTGCTGCAGGAGCTGCATCCGGGGTTGCGCCCGGTGCTGTTCGCGTCGCCGTACGAAGCGGCGTGCTGGGCGGTGCTGAGCCATCGCATCTGGATGACGCAGGCGGTCCGCTTGCGCCGCCGCCTCGCCGAGCGCCACGGAACGGAGGTCGAGGTCGGCGGCAGCGTCTTGACGTCGTTCCCGGCGCCCGCGGTGCTGGCGAAACTGGAGTACCTGCCGGGTTTGCCGGGCGCGAAGGTGCAGCGCTTGCGAGCGATCGGGGAGGCGGCCGCCGACGGCTTGCTCGACGCTGCTTCGCTGCGCGCGATGCCGGCGGACGAGGCACTGAAACAGCTGCAAGTCCTGCCAGGGGTGGGCAGGTTCAGCGCGGAGCTGATCCTGATCCGCGGCGCGGGCCACCCGGACGTGTTCCCCCGAGCGGAGACGCGCCTGCACGAGATCATGCGGGAGGCGTACCACCTCCCGGACGCGGGAGCGGAGGAGCTGGCGGAGATCGCCGGGTCGTGGGCGCCGTTCCGGAGCTGGGCATCGTTCCTGTTCAGGGTGGAGGGAGAGGCCCGGATGAGGGAGTCCCGATGAGCTGACGGCCCGCGTGGGAGCCGTGGCAAGGGTGCTGCGGAATCGTCCGCTTGGCCACTGCTCCGGCCGCGACGACCTTGTCGCGGCTCGGCTGGCCCGGTCGCTCGAGCGGCCGTGCGCTCGCTCCGGCTGGGAGTCGAACCGGGCCCGGCTCGATTCCGGCGGCCGCACGTCCGCCTTCGCCGGGGGCGGAATCCGGGAGGCGAACCCGCAGAGTAAGGCCGGCAGGGCGCTATACCGGAGCCCGAAGGCCTGGAGCCGCTGGCTCTCGCGCCGGTGACCGAGCCCGTCGGCGCCGTCCGGCCGGCCGCCGGCCGCACCCCGCTGAAGCCTGACCGCCGACTCCGGAGAGGAGACCGCATCGAGCCCTTACCCGAAGCCGCGGAACCGCGAGCCGTGGGGACTCACCGTAGCCAGATATCGCCTGTGGTGAGGTGTCCGGGTGAGCTCGCCCGTTCAACTCGCGCTCGGCGACCCGGCCCGCGCCGGTGCCGTCCTCCGCGCGGCCGCCGCCACTCCGTCGCTGCTCGAACAGGCCCAGACTCCCGCCGTGATCACGCTGGTCGCCGGGGGTGCGGCGCTGCTGGTCGTGCTCGTCGGTGGCAGTCCGTGGCGGGTGGCCCGCAACGGCGTCACCATCGTGCACGAGGCCGGGCACGCGCTGGCCGCCGTGCTCGTCGGGCGGCGGCTGCAGGGGATCAAGCTGCACTCGGACACCTCGGGCGTCACCGTCTCGCGCGGGAAGCCCGACGGGCCGGGCATGGCCTTCACCGCGATGGCCGGGTACCTGGCGCCGTCCGTGCTGGGGCTGCTGTTCGCCAGCCTGCTCGGCAACGACCTGGTCGGCACGGTCCTCGTCCTGATCGCGCTGCTGCTGCTCGGCGTGCTGGTGATGGTGCGCAACGCCTACGGGGTGTTCACCGTCGTCGTCAGCGCCGTCGTGCTCGCGCTCGTCGCGTTCGTCGCGCCGGTCGAGGTGCAGGCCCCGTTCGGCTACCTCGTGACGTGGTTTCTGCTGTTCGGCGGCGTGCGGCCGGTGGCCGAGCTGCAGGTCAAGCGGCGGCGCGGCCAGGCCCGCGACTCCGACGCCGACCAGCTGGGCCGGCTCACCGCGGTGCCGCCGGTGCTGTGGGTGCTGGTCTTCGCCGTCGCGACGATCAGCTGCCTGATCGCCGGTGGGTTGTGGCTGCTGGAGCCCGTGGCCGCCTAGCCACGCCCATGCGGCAAACTGGTCTCTCGCTGGTCCGCGCGGAGGGAGACGAACGATGGACGAGGTCGCCAAGGCCGTGGAGGAGTGCGCACGGGCGGCGAAGCTGGCCGCGCCGTCGCTCGCCGCCGCGAGTGCCGGGGCCGTCGACGCCGCCCTGGGCGGGATGGCCGAGCGGCTGCTCGCCCACCGCGACGAGATCCTCGAGGCGAACCAGGCCGACGTCGAGCGTGCGAAGGCCGACGGGATGAGCGCCGGTCTGCTCGACCGGCTCACCATCACCCCGGAGCGCCTGATCGGCATGGCCGAGCAGCTGCGGCTGCTCGCCGGCGCCCCGCACCAGGAGCGCTCGGTCGACGTGTCCATCCTGGACGGCGGGCTGAAGCTGGTCGAGCGGCGACGTCCGGTCGGCGTCATCGGCGCGAACTACGAGGCGCGGCCGAACGTGACCGTCGACGTGGCGTCGCAGCTGGTCAAGTCGCGCAACGCGGGCGTGCTGCGCACCGGCTCGGCCGCGCTCGGCTCGGCGCAGCGGCTGCGCGAGGTCGTCATCGCCCCGGCGCTGACCGAGGCCGGCATCGACGCCGACTGCGTGCAGCTGGTGCCGCGGGTGGAGCGCGAGGCGGCGTCCGCGCTGGTGCGGCTGCCGAACCTGGTCCCGCTGGTGATCCTGCGCGGCAGCGGCGACAGCACGCGGGCGCTGGCCACCGAGGCGGCCGTCCACGGCGTGCGCACGCTGGCCCACGCCGACGGCGGTGGCGTCCTGTACGTCGACCGCGGCGCGGACGTCACGAAGGCGCGTGACCTCGTCTTCGCGAGCCTCGACCGGCTGGGCGTGTGCAACCGGCTGAACCTGCTGCTCATCCACGAGGGCATCCACGACGACGTCTGGCCCGGCATCGCCGAGGCGCTGGCCGAGCGCGGGGTCACGCCGTCGCTGGCCCCGCACGAGCACGCGATCGGCTACGAGTGGGCGCTGGATTCCGACCGCGAGGCGACCGTGACTGTGGCGAAGGTCGGCGCGCTCGCCGACGCGGTCGAGATCGCCAACGAGCAGACCTCGGGCCTGGCGGCGGGCATCGCGACCGAAGACACGGCGGCCGCCGACGCGTTCTTCGACGGCTACACCGGCACCGGCGTGTTCTGGAACGCCCCGACCCGCCTCCTCGACGGCTTCAAGCTGCTCGCGGTCCCGGAAACCGGCATCAACCTGGACAAGGTCCCCGGCCCCCGTGGCCCGGTGACGTACACAGACCTCTACGTCCGCCAGTACGCGGTCCTGCCGGCCTGACCGAGCGACTGCGCGGCTGAGGCCAACTCGGCCCGGTGGGTCAGGTCGGCAGCGGCCTGGTTCCGACGGCGACTCCCGCGGGTGGTCGGCTCGAACTGAGCCCGCTCGGCTCGGTGGGTCAGGTCGGTGGTGTCCTGGTTCGGGCGGGGCGACCCCCGTGGGCGGTCCGCTCGAATAGAGCCCGCTCGGCCCGGTGGGTCAGGTCGGCAGCGGCCTGGTTCGGGCGGGGCGACTCCCTTGGGCGGTCCGCTCGAACAGGGCCCGCCTCGGCCCAGTGGGCCAGGTCGGCAGCGGCCTGGGCTCGGGCCGGGCGCCCCCTGCCCGCGGTCGGCCCGAACAGAGACCGACCGGGCGGTGGCGCGCGTCCGCCCGGTCGGAAACGAGCCTGCCGGCTGCCCGGGCGGTGTGGGCCGGGCAGCCGTGGCCCTTCTCGTGCCGGTCCGGCTAGATCGTCGGTCCCATGCTTGCCAGGCGGCGGAGTTCCTTCACCGTTTCCGCCGCGTTCAAGACCAGCTCCGTTCCCTCTCCTGCCTGGCCCGCGTAGCGGAAGATCGCTGTCGGGCCGTCGCTGATCGCTATGGCCGCCACCAGGCGGCCCTCCGGGTCGCGGGTGAGTCCGGTCGTCACCGACACCTCGCGGCCGACCGTGTCGACCGTGGTCAGTGTCCGCTCCTTGTACCAGCCGCGCGTTGTCATGTTCAAAAAGCTCCGGGGGATGGGCTCGACGGGGGATACGTCGTGAGACGCCGGGATCACCGAAGGCGTTACGGCATACTGGGCCGGGTGATCACCCGGCCGCACGTCCTGCTGTCCGCCGCGCAGTCGCTCGACGGCTTCCTCGACGACACCTCGCCCGAGCGGCTCGTACTGTCCACTGAGGACGATTTCGCCGTCGTGGACCGGTTGCGGGCCGAGGCCGACGCGATCTTCGTCGGGGCCGGGACCGTGCGGGCCGACAACCCCCGGCTGCTCGTGCGGTCCCCGGAGCTGCAGCGACGACGGCTGGAACAAGGGAAACCCGAGCAGCCCGTCAAAGTCACCGTGACCACCCAGGGCCTCGACCCGGACGCGCAGTTCTTCACCGTCGGGGACACCGAAAAGATCGTCTACGCCCCGCCCGGGGCCGGTGACGCGCTGAAGCACGTCGCCACCGTCGTCGATGCCGGGAATCCGCCCGAATTCGGGCGCGTCCTCGATGACCTCGGTGCGCGCGGGATCGAGAACCTGCTGGTCGAGGGCGGCGGCGGGATCCACACCCGGTTCCTCACCGAAGGCCTCGCCGACGAGCTGCGGCTCGCGATCGCGCCGTTCTTCGTCGGGCAGCCGGCCGCGCCGCGGTTCGTCGGGCCCGGGCTCTACCCGCGTCCGCTGGTGCTCACGAGCGCGGAAGAACTGCAGGGGATGGCGATCCTCCGGTACCGCGCGGCGCCCGAGCCGACCGGCCGGGACGTCGCGCGCCTGCGGGAAGCCATCGCGCTCGCCGCCGAATGCCCGCCGAGCCACACCTTCCGGGTCGGGGCCGTGATCACCGACGCCGACGGCGAAGTCGTCGCGACCGGGCATTCCGGCGAAGGAGATCCGCTCAACCACGCCGAGGAAGCCGCGCTCGCCAAGTGCGACGGTGACCCGCGCCTGGCCGGCGCCACGATGTACAGCTCACTGGAGCCGTGCAGCCACCGCAGCTCCCACCCGCGCAGCTGCACGCAGCTCATCCTCGACGCCGGGATCCCGCGGGTCGTGTTCGCGTGGCGCGAGCCACCCGTCTTCGTCGACGCCCAGGGCACCGAGCTGCTGCGCGAAGCCGGGCGGCACGTCGTGGAGGTTCCCGCGCTGACCCCGGAGGTCCAGCGCGAGAACACCCACCTCACCTTCTGAACCGCTCAACAGGCGCCGTTGTCGACCCAGACGCCCCACTCGCCGGTGGTGCCGGGCTCTTCGCCCTGCGTCCACCACTTGGCCGTCCACTTGTGGCTGTTGTGCGAGACCACGTTGTCCTTGACATAGACCTTCGTCCGGTCCCACTCGGCCGCGGTGCAGGAGCCACCGCCCGGGGTGGTCGGGGTCGTCGTCGGCTGGGTCGGCGTCGTCTGCGGCGGCGTCGCGCCCGCGAACCGGACGCTGAACTTCGTGAAGTCCCAGTCGTTCTGCGGGACGTTGCTGCAGACGCCGTTGTCGGTCGTGCCGACGCAGGCGCGGTCGCGGTTGACCGACCAGAACGTGAAGCGGCCGAGGCCGTGGCTGGTCGCGTAGTCGTAGACCGTCTGGAAGTCCGAGGTGTAGAACATCTCGGCCGCGTCCGACTTGCCGTTCATGCCCGAGAAGCCCTCGTGCGAGTACGCGGTCGCGCTGTCCCAGCCCATGTGCGACATCAGCAGGCCGTGCAGCGCCTCCAGCGCGGACACCTGCGACGAGCCGCCGTTGAAGCCGCCGTCGAACGGCATGATCGAGAAGTTGTTGGGCGAGAAGCCGATCGACTTCGCCTGGTCGAGCAGCTGCGTGCCGAACCAGCCGGTGCCGGCCGCGGTGCCCGGCATGGTCACCGACACGAACAGGCCGGGGTTGCTGGCCTGCAACGTCTTCGCCGCGCCGAGCTCGTTGGCGATGGCCGCGGTGTTCTCGTACTCGGGCTCTTCGAGGTCGAAGTCGATGGCCTTGAGCGAGTACTTCGTGATGACCTGCTGGTACGCCGCGGCGGTCGCGGCCACGGTGCCGCAGGTCTGGCCGAGCTTCGTGCCGCCGTAGCCGCCGACGGACACCGAGACGTCGCCGCCGTTGGACCGGATCCGCGAGATCACGTTCGCGACCGTGGTGTCGGACGAAACCGCGTTCGTGCCGTCCCAGGTCGGGCTGCAGCCGCCGCCGTTGGGCGCCAGGATGAACGCCAGCTGGAACGCCTTCAGCCCGGTCGCGTTCATCACGGTGATCGGGTCGGGCGGGTTGTTGCTCACGGGCATGAGGTAGGGCGCGGCGGCGTACCAGTTGTTGCTCAACGCCGCGGTGGCCGACGGCGCACCGAGCACGAGGCTCACGGCGGTGGCGGCGAAAGTGGCGGCGGCGAGCCCGATGGCGGCCAGTCTGCTCCGGCGCATGATCTGTCCTCCCGGTGGGGATCGAGGGTGGACAAACTATTGGACTAGACCATTGACCAAGTCAAGACGCGATCGTCGGAGACTGTCGAATGGCGGGCGAAAAGCGCCGTTATATCCGATATTCGTACGGGAATTCGGTGAGAAAGTCACCCTCGCGGCAGCGACACGACCACGACCAGCCCACCCTCCGGCCGGGCCGCCGCCACGACCTCGCCACCGTGCGCGTGCGCCACCGAGCGCACGATCGACAACCCCAGCCCCGCGCCGTCCGCGGCGACCCGCGCCCGCCGGTGGAACGGGTCGAACAACGCCGGCACCTCCGCCGGCGGGATCACCGGCCCGCTGTTCGCCACCGACAGCTCCACCCGCCCCGGCACCGACCGCGTCGTCACGCGCACCCAGCCGTCCGGGACGTTGTGGCGGAGCGCGTTCTCCACCAGGTTGTGCGCCAGCCGCTCCAGCATCAGCGCGTCACCCAGCGCCGTCGCCTCGCCGAGGTCCGCGACCACCGCCGGTGGCACGACGTGCGCCACCACCGCCGCCAGATCGACCGGGCAGCGCTCGGTCAGCGCGCTCTCCGACCGGGCCAGCAGCAGCAACCCGCTGATCAGCTTCTCGTGCCGCGCGTTGATCTCCAGCAGCTTGCCCCCGAGCTGCCGGACGTCGTCCGACGCCGTGCGGCGGTGCATCGCCACCTCGACCAGGGACCGGTTCAGCGTCAACGGCGTGCGCAGCTCGTGCGACGCGTTCGCGACGAACCGGCGTTGCGCGTCGAACGACCGGTCCAAGCGCTCGACCATCACGTCGAACGCGTCGGCGAGGTCCTTCACCTCGTCGGCCGGGCCGCGCAACGCGATCCGCGCGTGGCCGCCCGGGTCGGCCGCCGCCGCGATGCCGCGGGCGGTGTCCGTCACCTGCCGCAACGGCGCCAGCGCGCGGCCCGCCACCAGCCAGCCCAGCCCGGCCGCCAGCACCGCCACCGCGCCGAGCGCGATTGCCCCCTGCGTCAGCAGCGACGTCGCCGCCGCCGCGCGCACCTGCCGCGCCTGCTCGTCGAGCGCTTCGAGCGAGGGCAGCGTCGGCAGGCCCGGCGGCGGGCTGCCGGAGATCACCGTGACCCGGCGGCCGACCTGCTGGGTGAACAGCAGGTACGTCACGCCCAGCAGCCCGCCGCCGGCCAGCAGGAACAGGCCGCCGTACAGCACGGTCAGCCGCAGCCGGAGGCTCACCGGAGCCGGTAGCCGACGCCGGTGACCGTCTCCACCAGCGGCGGGTCGCCGAGCTTGCGGCGCAGCTTGAGGACGGTGAGCCGGACCGCGCCGGTGAACGGGTCCGCGTGCTCGTCCCACGCCTTCTCCAGCAGGTGTTCGGCGGACACGGCGGCGCCGTCCGCGCGCAGCAGCTCGGCGAGCACGGCGAACTCCTTTTTGGACAGCGGCAGGTAGCGCCCGTCGCGGAACACCTCGTGCCGCGCCGGGTCGAGCGTGACGCCGGAGCGGCACAGGACCGGCGGCGCGGCCGGGCGGCAGCGCCGGCCCAGCGACTGGATGCGCGCGGCCAGCTCGGGGAACGCGAACGGTTTGGTCAGGTAGTCGTCGGCGCCGAGGGACAGCCCGGCCACCCGGTCGGTGACCTCGACGGCCGCCGTGAGCATCAGCACCCGCGTCGCCGCCTCGGACGCCACCACCCGACGGCAGACGTCGTCGCCGTGCACGACCGGCAGGTCCCGGTCGAGCACGACGACGTCGTAGTCGTGGACGGCGATCCGCTCGAGCGCGGCGCCGCCGTCGTGGGCGACGTCGACCGCGTGCGACTCGTCGCGCAGCCACTCCGCGATCGCGTCCGCGAGCATCGGCTCGTCCTCCACCACCAGCACCCGCATGTCCCGATGATCGCCGCGCCGGTGTTTCCTCGCCGTTAGCACCGGTAGAGCGTGTCCGGGCCGCCGAGGACGCGCGCCGGGCCGGAACCGCCGTACTCGGCGGCGTCGACGACCGCGCAGTGCCGCTCGATCCAGCGCTGACGTTCGCCCTGGACCGGGCTGCGCGGCGGCATGCCCGGCAGGCTGCCACCGCTGAGCACGAACCGCAGCTTGCCCTCGGCGAGCCAGCGGTCGAGCTGCGCGACCGACGGCGCGTCGTCGCGGCCGCCGAAGCCGCCCATGCCGATCACGGTCGCGTCCGAATCGATGAGGAACGGCGCGACCGCGCCCGCCTCGGCGTTCACCGCCAGGGTGATCTCGGTGCCGTTGCGGCGGGCGTAGTCGAGGATGCGCCGCTGGACGTCCGAGAGCGTGGCGGTGCCGTCCCCGCCGGAGCGGATCACCCGCGGTCCCGGCCCGCCCGGCGTCGGCGGGGGCGCCGCGCCCGGTCCCGTGGCGGGGCCGGCGGCGGGCAGCGTCCCGGCCGACGTGCTCTGCGCGGCCGCGTACGACCACACGGCGGGCGTGAGCAGCAGTGGCACCAGCGCGGCGACGAGCGCACGCCGCTGCGGCGCCACGACCAGCCACGCGACCGCGGCGACGCCCGTGCCGGCCACCGCCCAGCGCGTCCAGCCGTGGAACGACGTGTCGCGCGAGGTCAGCACGAACGCCCAGGCCGCGGTCAGCGCGACGACCAGCGGGAGCACGGTTCGCCGGTGCCGTCGCCACAGCAGCGCCAGCCCGGCGGCGGACACCGCGGCGACGGCGGGCGCCATCGCCGTCGTGTAGTACGGGTGCCAGATGCCGCCGGCGAAGCTGAAGACCACGGCCGTCACGAGCAGGTAGCCGCCCCAGAGCAGCCAGCCGGCGTCACGCCACCGGCGGCCGAGGACGGCCAGGACGACGAGGGACAGCGGCAGCAGCCACGAGATCTGCCCGCCGACCAGGTCGTTGAACATCCGGCCGGGTCCCGGATCGCCGCCGAACGAGCTCGTGGTCTGCTGCCCGTTGCGCATGATCATCATGCCGCCGCCCTCGCCGTCGCCGGAGAGGCGGCCGAAGCCGTTGTAGCCGAAGACGAGGTTCCACGCCGAGCCGTCTTCGCTGCCGCCCGTGTAGGGCTTGGCGCCGGGCCACCAGTCGTGGAGCGCGATCCACCAGAACGAGGAGACGACCAGCACGAGGCCGGCGCCGAGGACGTCGAGCAGGCGACGCCTCAGCGGCCCGCTCGTCCCGGCGAGGTAGGCGGCGACCAGCGCGGGAACGATGATCCACGCCTGGAGCATCTTGGTCAGGAAGCCGCAGCCGACGAAGAAGGCCGACCACCACAGCCAGTGCCGGCCGTCCCGGAGCGCGCGGGTGAGCGCGTACGCGGCGGCGACGAGGAAGAGGACGAGCAGCGTGTCCGGGTTGTTGTCGCGGTTGATGATGACGGTGACCGGCGTCAGCGCGAGGATGGCGGCGGCCAGGAGGGCGACGTTCTCGCCCGCCCAGATCCGGACGGTGCGGTGCAGCAGGAATACCGCCGCGACGCCTTCGAGGACCTGAGGAAGCAGCAGCGCCCAGCCGTGGTAGCCGAATACGAGGACCGAGAGCGCCTGGGGCCAGAGCGCGAGCGGCGGTTTGTCGACGGTGACGACGCCGTACGGGTCGAAGGAGCCGAAGAGGAAGTTGGTGAAGCTTTCGGTCATCGACTTGACGGCGGCGGCGTAGTAGGTGTTGCCGACCTGTCCGTCGCCGATCTTCCAGGCGTAGAGGACGGCGGCGCCGAGGCAGACGAGCGGAAGCGCCCAGGAGCGGGTCTTCGCGGGAGCGGCGGTGATCATGACCGCTACCCAACTCCGGCCCGCGTTTCCCGGGCGTTTCTACTCCGACTCGAGGTCGCCCTCCAGCGACAGGTACACCTCGCGCATCTTCTCCAGCAGCGAGGGGTCCGGCTCCTCCCACAGCCCGCGGTCCGCGGCTTCGTTCAACCGCTCCACGATCCCGCGCAGGGCCCACGGGTTCGCCTGCCGCAGGAACTCCTGGTTCACCTCGTCCAGCACGTACGACTCGGTCAGCTTCTCGTACATCCAGTCGCCGACCACCCCCGCCGTGGCGTCGAAGCCGAACAGGTAGTCCACTGTGGCCGCCAGCTCGAACGCGCCCTTGTAGCCGTGCCGCCGCATCGCCGCCAGCCACCGCGGGTTGACCACCCGGGCCCGGAACACCCGGGCCGTCTCCTCGCCCAGCGTCCGCGTCCGGACCGCGTCCGGCGACGTGCTGTCGCCCACGTAGGACGCCGGAGCCGTGCCCGTCAGCGCGCGGACCGTCGCGATCATCCCGCCGTGGTACTGGAAGTAGTCGTCGGAGTCCGCGATGTCGTGCTCGCGGGTGTCCGTGTTCTTCGCCGCCACCACGATGCGCTTGTACGAGTTCTCCATGTCCTCGCGCGCCGGGCGGCCGTCCAGGTCCCGGCCGTACGCGAACCCGCCCCAGACCGCGTACACCTCCGCCAGGTCCTTGTCGTCGCGCCAGTTCCCGCTGTCCATCAGGGGCAGCAGGCCCGCGCCGTACGCGCCCGGCTTCGAACCGAAGATCCGCGTGGTCGCCCGGCGGGCGTCGCCGTGCTCGGCCAGGTCCGCGGACACGTGCGCCCGCACGAAGTTCTCCGACGACGGCTCGTCCAGCGAAGCCACCAGGCGCACCGCGTCGTCCAGCAGCGTGATCACGTGCGGGAACGCGTCCCGGAAGAAACCGCTGATCCGGATCGTCACGTCGACGCGGGGCCGGCCCAGCTCGGAAAGGGGAATGGCTTCGATGCCCGTCACCCGCCGCGAAGCCTCGTCCCACACCGGCTGGACACCCAGCAGCGCCAGGACTTCCGCCGCGTCGTCGCCGGACGTGCGCATCGCCGACGTCCCCCACACCGACAGCCCGACCGACTTCGGCCAGTCGCCGTTGTCCTCGCGGTACCGGCGAAGCAGCGAGTCCGCGAGCGCCTGGCCCGTCTCCCACGCCAGCCGGCTCGGGATGGCCTTCGGGTCGACCGTGTAGAAGTTGCGGCCCGTCGGCAGGACGTTCACCAGGCCGCGCAACGGCGACCCGCTCGGCCCCGCGGGGATGTAACCGCCGTCGAGGGCGTGCAGCACCGCGTCCAGCTCCGCCGTGGTCCCCGCCAGCCGCGGGACGATCTCCTCCGCCGCGAACGAAAGCACGCGGGCGACCTCGGCGTCCGGGGCGACCGACGCGACCGCCGTCGCGTCCCAGCCGCGCATCTCCATCGTCTGGACGAGCTCGCGCGCCGTCTTCTCGACGGCGTCCACTTCGGACAGTGACGCGTCTTCCTTCAGCCCGAGAGCCGACCGCAGGCCCGGCACCGCGCCCTGCTTGCCGCCCCACATCTGCTGCGCCCGCAGCATCGCCAGCACCAGGTTGACGCGCGCCTCGCCGACCGGCGCCGCGCCCAGGATGTGGAGCCCGTCGCGGATCTGGGCGTCCTTGACCTCGCACAGCCAGCCGTCGATGTGCAGCAGGAAGTCGTCGAACTCCGCGTCGTGCGGCCGCTCGTCGACACCGAGGTCGTGGTCCAGCTTCGCCGCCTGGATCAGCGTCCAGATCTGGGCGCGGATCGCCGGCAGCTTGGCCGGGTCCATCGCCGCGATGTTGGCGTGCTCGTCGAGCAGCTGCTCCAGCCGCGCCAGGTCGCCGTAGGACTCCGCGCGCGCCATCGGCGGGATCAGGTGGTCGACGATCGTCGCGTGCGCCCGCCGCTTCGCCTGCGCGCCCTCGCCCGGGTCGTTGATCAGGAACGGGTAGACCAGCGGCAGGTTCCCCAGGACGGCGTCGGGTGCGCACGACGCCGACAGCCCGGCCGTCTTGCCCGGCAGCCACTCCAGGGACCCGTGCTTGCCCAGGTGGACGACGGCGTGCGCGCCGAACTCCTCCTCCAGCCACCGGTAGGCGGCCAGGTAGTGGTGGCTCGGCGGCAGGTCCGGGTTGTGGTAGATCGCGACGGGGTTCTCGCCGAACCCGCGCGGCGGCTGGATCATGATGATCACGTTGCCGCTCTGCAGCGACGCCAGCACGATGTCGCCGTGGTCGACGTACAGCTCGCCCGGCGCCGGGCCCCAGTGTTCTTCCACCCCCGAACGCAGCTCCGCGGGCAGCGCGTCGAACCACTCTTGATAACGCGCGGCCGGGACGCGGATCGGGTTGCCGGAGAGCTGTTCCTCGGTCAGCCACTCCGGGTCCTGGCCGCCGGCGGCGATCAGCGCGTGGATCAGCGCGTCACCGTCGGGCTGGTCGGTGCCGGTCGGGTCGACGCCGGGGAAGGCGTCCGGGCCCAGGTCGTAGCCCAGCTCGCGCATCCGCCGCAGCAGCTCGATCGCCGACGCCGGGGTGTCCAGCCCGACCGCGTTGCCCACGCGGGAGTGCTTCGTCGGGTACGCGGACAGCATCAGCGCGATCCGGCGCTCCGACGTGGGCGTGTGCCGCAGCCGGGCGTGCGCCAGGGCGATGCGGGCGACGCGGGACGCGCGCTCGGCGTCCGGCACGTACCGGGGGAGACCGTCCTCGTCCAGCTCCTTGAACGAGAACGGCACCGTGATCAGCCGCCCGTCGAACTCGGGGACGGCCATCTGGTTCCCGGCGTCGAGCGGCGACAGGCCGTCGTCGTTGGCCGCCCAGGTCTCGCGGTCGCTGGTCAGGCACAGCGCCTGCAGGATCGGGACGTCGAGCGCCGCCATCTCGGCGACGTCCCACGCCTCGTCGTCGCCCCCGGCGCCCACCTCGGACGGCCGCGTGCCGCCCGCCGCGAGCACGGTGACCAGCAGAGCGTCCACGGAAGCCAGTTCGGCCATCATCTCCGGCTCGCGCGTGCGCAGCGAAGCGCAGTAGATCGGCAACGCGCGCCCGCCCGCCGCTTCGATCTCGTCGGCGAGGGCGTGCACGAAGTTCGTGTTCCCGGACAGGTGGTGCGCCCGGTAGTACAGGATCCCGATGACCGGACCATCGCCCCGCGCGGGACGCTCGAGGATGCCCCATTCGGGCTGGCGGGCGGGCGGCTCGAAGCCGTCGCCGGTCAGCAGGAGCGTGTCGGAGAGGAACCGGTGCAGCTGGGTGAGGTTCGCCGGGCCGCCCTGCGCGAGGTAGGCGTGGGCTTCGGCGGCGATGCCCGCCGGGACGGTCGAGAGCTTCATCAGCTCGGCGTCCGGGGTCTGCTCCCCGCCCAGGACGACGACGTGCGCGCCCGACGCCCGCAGCGTGTCCAGGCCCTCCTGCCAGGTCCGCGGGGTGCCGAGGATGCGGACGACCACGATCCGCACGTCTTCGAGCAGGCCCGGCAGCTCGGCGACGTCGATCCGCGACGGGTTCGCCAGCCGGAACTCCGCGTCGGCCGAACGGGCGCTGAGCAGGTCGGTGTCCGAAGTGGACAGAAGCAGGATCACGAGGTTCCTCCTCGGGGTCCGCGCCCCGGGTAGTACGGGCGCGCCGGCCGGAGTTCCTGGCTCCCGGAGATCGCTCTCCGGTCACAGTGGCGGGACCGCCCCGGATTTCCACCGGGTTCCTCCACCTGCCGACGCGTGGGTATCGGTCTCACTCTCCGGTGCGGCCGACCCGGCGTCAAGGTGACGTGTGCGGCTCAGAGCCGCTTGGCCGCGCGGAACGCCTTCGCGTACGTGCCCGAGCCATCGATGAGCGACACCCCGCCGGCGTCCCCGAACGTGGGCCCGTTGGCGACCTTCCGGCTGGACAGCACGCGGTGGTGGCCGTCGCTGTCGATGCCCAGGTAGATGCCGGTGTGCGACACCTGCGTCCCCAGCTGCGGCTCGAGGTTGAAGAACAGCACGTCACCCGGCTGGAGCGCGCTGAAGTCCGTCGCCTGCTTCTTCTCGTCGTGGACGACCTCGGTCCCCGGCCCCAGCTCCGACAGCGCCCACGCGCGGCGCGGCAGGCCCGGGCCCTTCGTGTTCGTGCCCAGCAGCGGGTAGCCCGACCGGTAGCCGTACACCATCCGCACGAACCCGGAACAGTCCAGCGACCGTGCCCTGGCGGGCTCCGCCGCCTCGTGGACACCGCCCGGGAAGTCCCAGCCGATACCCAGGTAGTCGTAGAAATCCGACTTCTCGAGCCGGCCCTCGGCGCTGTCCGGGCCGAAGTTGGCGTCCCCGCCGATCCGCAGCTTCTTCGAGATCTGGTCGGCCGCGCCGTCGGTGTACTGCAGCGCGATGGCCAGCACGTCCGGGTCCGTGTCGCCGACGGCCTTGGGCAGCCAGCCGGTGAACCACTTCTCCTTCTCCGCGCCCGCCCGCCACGCCTGCGGCGCGAGCCGGATCCAGGCCGTCGAGGTGATGCTGACCTTGGTGAACTTCGGCTCGGTGAACGTCCGCGACCGGCCGGTCAGCATGACCGTGCGGGAGCCGTCGGTGAAGGACGCGAGCTGGGCGCCCGCCGCGTCGCGGACGATCGTGCGGGCCGGGTTGTCCAGCCGTTCGTAGGTGTACCCGCCGGTGACCGCCGCGCCGGACGGGGCGGCCGACGCCGAGATCGCCGTGATCTCCTGCTCCTGGCCGCGCGCGACGTACAGCGCGGCCGCGCCGGACACGCCGATGACCGCCGCGAGCACGCCGATCCGGACCGCCTTGCGCATCGTCACCTCATACCGTCGGGACCAGCCCGACCAGCACCCCGCTGATCAGGATCGCGTAGCTGGCCAGGCTGACCCCGCCGGTGGCGAGCATCGTGGCCACGGGCTTCTGCCGCACGAGCTGGTAGGCGACCAGGCCCGGCACGACGAACCCGAGCGTCTGGTGCACGAACAGCAGCGGGAAGTCGGCCTGCAGGAAGATCAGCAACGTCGTCTGCAGCACGACGCCGAGCAGCACGACCGCCGCGAACAGCCGCTTGCCGTACAGGATCACCAGGCGCTGCAGCAGTTTCGTGCCGCCGAACGTCAGCGCCGTCATCAGCACGATGATCGCCGCGCGGCGGTAGTCCTCGACCATGGTCAGCGCGATCCAGCCGGGTGTGATCATGCCGCCGGGCGACAGGTTCGTCGTCAGGTAGCAGACCAGCGACAGCAGCAGGCCGATGGCCAGGCCGACGGTGGCGACCTCGGGGGCGAGGGACGTGGTGAGCATCAGGCGACCGGTTCCAGTTTGGCGAGTTCCTCGATGAGCAGTTCCCCCTGGCCGTGGATGTTGCCGATGGCGATCAGCGACGCCTGCCGCCCGACGCCGCCGACGATCCCGCGCAGCAGCTCCCGCGGCGACCGCGAACCGCCGAGGTCGACGACCCGGTCGTGCCACTCGCTGGGGATCGCGACGCGGGCGCTGCGGGTCGGCTCGCCGATCAGCACGACGCGTTCCGGGGCGATCTTCGGGATGAGCGCGCCCATCTGGCCGTTGCGCTCGACGCGGTCCGGGCGGCAGTTGATGATCACGTGCAGCGGGTCGGCGATCGCGCCCTGGCGGCGGAGCTGGTCGATGTTCAGCAACGTCGATTCGGGGTCGTTCGCGGCGAAGACGTTGGCGAAGCGCAGGAGCCGGCGCCCGGCGCGGTACCGGTGGACCTGCAGCACGCCGGGGTCCGGCGGCGCGGCCCACATGCCCTCGAGCGCCAGCTGCCGGTTGACGTTGAGCAGGTCCGCCACCGCCAGCGCGATGGCGACGTTCTCCTTGAACGTGATCCAGCTGAAGCCGCGCATCTCGGCGTCGGTGACGGACTCGGGGTCGACGGCGATGAGCTCGCAGTCCCGCTTGGCGGCCTCTTCCCGCAGGATGTGCAGCCGGTCCTTCTCCGCGGTCAGGCAGATGCCGCCGACCGGCATGGACCGGCTCAGCGAGCGCGCGACGTCGTCGAGCGTCGGGCCCATCTCGGCGAGGTGGTCCTCGCGGACGTTGCAGAGCACGCCGATGGTCGAGCGGATCAGCTTGCTCTGGTTGATCTCCTGCAGGTCCGGCATGACGGCCATGCACTCGATGACCAGCGCGTCGGGCCGGTAGGCGGCGGCCCGGCGGACGATCCCGATCTGCTCGACGACGTTCGCGATGCCGAACTTGCGGTAGACCGGCTCCTCGCTGCCGTCCGGGTGGATGAACCGGGCCGCCGTACCGGTGGTCTTCGCCGTGGTGACGAGCCCGCCGCCGCGCAGCGCGCCCGCGCAGAGGCGGGTGATGGACGACTTGCCGCGGATGCCGTTGACCAGCACGCGCGTCGGGATGCTGTGCAGGTGCTTGTAGTGCTGCCGTTGCTCGGCGATCCCGGCGGCCAGCATCGCCGCCGACGCCGCGAGCAGCACGACGTAGAGGAACGTCACGTCAGACCCCGGCCCCGTCCAGCCAGCTCAGGTAGTCGCTCTTGGCCTTTTCCTCGGGCGTCCGGGCGGGCAGCCGCGGCGGCGTCTGCGGCCGGGGACGCGCCGGCCGGGTCGCACGCGGGGGCTGTGGCTTCGCCGGTGGCCGCGGCTTCGGTTTCGGCGCGGGTTCCGGCTCGTCCACGATCTTCTGGAGCAGCTCGGTCTCGTCGGTCGCCGCGCCGGCGGGCCGCCGGACCTCGCCGAGCCGGTCGCGGCCGTCGGTCAGGGCCTGGCGGCAGATCTCGACGCAGGAGGCGACGGTGCCGATCTCGTCCTGGCGCTGCGGGTAGACGACGGCGCCGGTGTCACCGGCCGCGATCCGCCGCGCCTGTTCGCCGACCCGCCGCAGCGGCCGCACGACGACCAGCAGGTGCCAGGCGAACAGCATCAGCGCGACCACGGCGGTGAGCAGCGCGGCGACCCGCGCGCCCGAGCGCACGGTGTTGTCCGCGACACCGAGGGAGCCGATCGGCTGCTCGGCGACGACGACCCACTTCAGCGTCGCGGCGTTGCCCTTGTCGGCCAGGCGCTGGGCCGCGACGAGCGCGGACGGCGTCGTCTCGCGGGCGTCCTTGCCGGACTGCGCGGCATCGACGTTCTTGATCAGCGCGGGGTCGGACAGCGGGGAGAACGCGAGGTAGCCCTCGGTGTCGGCGATCGTGCGCTTGCCCTCGTCGACGACGCGGACGCGGCCGCCCGCGGAGCCGAGCAGCTCGGCCATGCGCGGCACGTCGTACTCGCCGACCAGGACGTTCTTCGAGTCCGGCAGCGGCGTGAAGGCGTAGACGACCGGGACGCGGCCGCTGGTGTTGTGCTGGCGCAGGCCTTCGCCGTCGGGCAGCTTGCCGGGGTCGCGCAGCGACTCGCGCCCGGCCAGCAGCCGGACCGCGCCCTGGGGGTCGGCGACGTAGACGCTGCGGAACCGGCTCTCGGTGCCGGCGAGCCGCTCGAGCATGCCCCGCAGCTGGTCGGGCTCCTTGCCCTTGCCGAGCCGGGCCACGGACTGCAGGTCGGTGAGGCCTTCGGCGAGGCTGCGGCGCAACGTGTCGGCCGAGCGCGTGACGCGGACGCCGTGCTCGCTGAGCATGGTCGGCGACACCTCGGCGTGCTGCCGCCCGAGCGTCGCGGCGACCGCGCCGGACCAGCCGAGCAGAGCCAGCGCGACCAGCGCGACGACGAGCTGGGCGGACAGGAACGGGCGCACCTTCGGCGCCGGCTTGCGGCGGCGCAGCTTGGCCCGGGCCCGCTCGAGGGCCGCCGTGACGCGGTTGACCTCGCTGATCCGCGACTGCCGGACCGGCTTGCCGAGCACCCCGGCGGCCACGGCGAGCGCGTCGGTGCGCAGCCTTCGGACCGGCGCGACGACCGTGCGCCGCAACAGGACGAAGCCCGCGACGGCCAGCACGAGCAGCGCGGCGGCGGGGATCAGGCCCGGCCAGCGCACCGGCACGGCCTCGACCGGGAAGCGGCTGAACGCCACGACGGACAGGCCGAGGCTGCCGCCGATGCCCGCGGGGGAGACCGGGGCGTAGGAGACGACCGGGGCCCGCTCCTTCCCCTTGTCGGCGACGGCGGCCCCGGTGAGGACACCGGACTGCCCGGCCGCGGCCGCGGTGGCGGCGCGGGCCAGCAGCTCCTGGGCGGGGGTGTCGGTCGCGGCGACGTCGGAGCCGTGCGAGTGCAGGACCGCGCCGTCCGCGGTGACCAGGCGGACCTGCTGCTGGGTGTCCTTGTCGAGTTCGCCCGCGGTCGTGCGCAGCGCCGTCGAGACGACGAGGAGCTTGCCGGCCCGGGCACCGGTGAGGGGGAGCGCGGTCAGCACGAGCGGGGTGTCGCCGGGGCGGGCGACCGGGCGGACGGTGAGGTTCGCGACGGCGACGCCGCGCAGCGTCTCCACGGGCACCGGCTCGCCGCGGGTGGCCAGGACCTTCTGCGCGGCCGGGTCGTAGACCACGACCCCGCGCCAGTCTTCGTACGTTTCACCCAGCCGGGTGAGCAGGGCGGTGTCGTCCGCCGTGTCGAACACGCCGGAGCCGGCCGCGACCTGGAGGTCGCCGGCGGCGGCCGTCGCCGAGGTCGCGACGCTCTGCGCGAGCCCGGCGGTGGTGCGCTGCTGGCCGGCGGTCACCTCGTCGGGAACGCGGCCGGCGGCGTCGTTCGCGCGGATCAGGGACAGCGGGCCCGCGGTGGACAGGTAGAGCGCGGTGAAGGCGGCGATGAGCAGCAGCAGGACGAACGTGGTCGCGGAAGCGACACCGGCGCCGCGGGGGAACCCCGCTTCCGGAATCTGGGCGCGCAACCGCGCCGTGCGAACTTCGTGCTGGTTCAAGAGGGTCTCCCCAG
Organism: Amycolatopsis sp. NPDC003865; assembly: GCF_053605345.1. NCBI lineage: Bacteria > Bacillati > Actinomycetota > Actinomycetes > Pseudonocardiales > Pseudonocardiaceae > Amycolatopsis > Amycolatopsis sp. NPDC003865. Next base: position 129,724 of record NZ_JBSGJA010000021.1, read on the forward strand.
GCCCTTCGCGTCATGCGTCCCGGAGGACTCCGGCCACTGCGGCCGCTACCGAAAACGCCCACCCGTTCGGGTTACATGCAGGTATCAATGTGGTCTTCGGTGACGTTACAACTGCCCCCATCGGGGGACAAATGGCGGCTAAGGCTAACCAATGGGTGACATCAGTACACTCCGGGTGGTGATGAGCCGACCGCGGATGTTGCTCAGCGTGGCCGGCGTGGCCGTCGCGCTGGCCTTGGTCCTCACCCTCGTGCTGACCCTGGGTGACGACGCACCGCCGAAGCCAGCCCCGGAGGCCGGTGTGGATTCCCTGGTGACCGACTTCACCGCCCGGCTGTCCGCGGACCAGGAGTACCGCTCACCGAAATCCGACGAACGTCGCACGGCGGCGGCCGGGTTCGCGGCGCTTCTGGACCGCCGTGGCACCGCGGATTTCGAAAAGCTCGGTTTTTCGGTGCGCGACGGCGTCGACCCGGCGACCGGGCGGCCGTACACGATCGCCGTCAACGAGCCCGGCACCGAGCGGGCGTGGGGGATGTACGTGATCGACCGGTCGGCGCCGCCGTCGCTGGCCGTCGAGGTGCCGCACCCGGCGTTCGACCTGCGGACCGAGCTGTTCGGCGTCGACCTGTTCCGCCGCACCCCCGGCGCGGTGCTGCTGGTGGCGGGCGCGCACCGCAAGGCCGACGACAGCAAGGCCGACGTCGCGCACGAGGAGGACTCGGTGTTCCACGTCGTGGCTTCGGCGTTGGCCGGGCGCGGGCTGGCGCAGGTCCAGCTGCACGGGTTCCACGACGAAAACCTGCCGTCGACGGACATCGTGCTGTCCTCGGGTGCGTCGGTGGCGGGCGACGCGGCCCGCCGGACGGCGACGCGCCTGACGGCGGACGGCTTCGCGGTGTGCCGGGCCTGGGAGGAGCGCTGCGGCGCGCTCGAGGGGACGAAGAACGTCCAGGGCAAGCTGGCGGCGGCGGACGACACGGTGTTCCTGCACGTCGAGATGAGCCGGACGGTGCGCGAGTCGCCCGGACGACGCGCCGACGTCGTCCGGGCGCTCACCGAGGCCGAGCTCACCACGCCTTAGGCGGACCGCTCGCCCAGTCGCGGGAAGGGCTTCGTCGAGAACAGGACCTCCACCGGGACCTCGAAGAACTCCGCGATCCGCAGCGCCACGAACAGGCTCGGGCTGTACTCGCCGCGTTCCAGGTAGCCGATCGTCTGGTAGTGCACGCCCAGCGCCTCCGCCAGCTGGCGGCGCGAGATCGACCGCTCCGCGCGCAGCATCGCGATCCGGTTGTAGACGACCTCACTCATCACTACCCCACACGCTGCATGGCCTTCTCCCGCCGCTGTGCCACCGACGAACCCGCTTCCCGCCGCGCCATGCGCCGCAGCAGCACCGGGGCCAGTGCCAATCCGATCACGGACCACGCCAGCAGCACGCCCAGGGTCGGCAACGGCCGCCACGACTGGCCGATTTCGACGACCACCGCGCTGTCCGGCAGCAGCGCCGAGCGCATGCCGAGGCCCAGCCAGTACATCGGGAACACCTGCGCGATGCCCTGCACCCACGCCGGCAGCGCCGTGACGGGGTAGAAGATCCCGGAGATCGCGCCGAGGCCCATGATCGGCAGCGTGATCAGCGCGATGGACCGCGGGCTGTTGGTGAGCGAGCCCAGCGCGGCCCCCAGCGGCAGGGTGGCGACCAGGCCGAGCGCCAGCACCCACAGCAGGTGCAGGTACGACCAGCCGCCGTCCGGTGCGAGCGAATCGAACAGGAACAAGCACGGGACCAGCACCAGCAGGATCCCGGTGACCTGCGCCATCGCCACCGCCGCCGTCTTCCCGACCAGGTAGCCGAACATGCCGTTCGGTGTCGCTTTCGCGCGCAGCAGCGTGCCGTCCTCGCGGTCGATGGCGAGGTAGCCCGCGGTGCTGTTCAAGCCGTTGAACACGATTCCGGCGCCGAGCACCCCGGGCACGGTCGCCGCGCCGAGCGAGAAGCCGGTGCCGGGCAGGGTCGCGTTCCGCATGAAGAACAGCGTGCCGAGGAAGAGCGCGACGAAGACGAACTGGCCGACGACGTCGTCGCGGTTGGTCCACGTCTGCTTGAACTCGATCCAGCCGCGGTCCAGCCCGGCTCGCAGGGCGGCGGTCCTGGCGTTCATCGCGCGCCCGCTTCCTGGAGACCGAGCTCCGTCTCGCCGCCGGCTTCCGCGCGGTGGACCAGCGTCATGTAGGTGTCCTCCAGCGACGCCCGCCGCACCTCGAGGTCCGAGACGGCTTCGCCGTGCTGCTTGAACAGCTCGTAGACGTACTTCGTCGCTTCGGTCGTCAGGTGCACGAAACGCTGGCCGTCGAGCGTCCAGCGGACCTCGGCCTCCCCGGAGATTTGCCGCGACAGCGCGTCGGCCGAGCCGTCGGCGATGATGCGGCCGCCGTTGAGGATGAGGATCCGGTCGGCCAGCTTCTCGGCCTCGTCGAGGTCGTGCGTGGTCAGCAGGATCGTGGTGTCCAGTTCGTCGGACAGCCGGTGCACCAGGTCGTGGAACTCCCGCCGCGCCTCCGGGTCGAAGCCCGCGGTCGGCTCGTCGAGGAACAGCAGCTCGGGCCGCCCGACGATGCCGATCGCGACGTCGAGCCGCCGGCGCTGGCCGCCGGAGAGGTTCTTGATCTTCTTCTGCGCGTGCTCGGTGAGCCCGACGGCCGCGATCAGCTCGTCGGCGTCCCACGGCCGCGGGTGCGACGCCGTCGAGTACGGCGCGTAGTAGCGGCCGAGATGCGCGAGCAGCTCCCGGACGTGCCACTTCCCGTGGTCGCGCCAGGACTGGAGCACGACCCCCAGCCGCGCCCGCCAGTCCTCACCGCCGTGAGCGGGGTCGACGCCGAGGACGTCGACCTCGCCCGCCGACCGCATCCGGAACCCTTCGAGGATCTCGATCGTCGTCGTCTTGCCCGCGCCGTTCGGCCCGAGCAGGCACACGACCTCGCCCCGGTACGCCTCGAATTCAACGTCGTGGAGCACGTCGTTCGCGCCGTAGCGCATCCGCAGCCCGCGCACGCGGACCACGGGGACAGCTGGATCTCTCATCGTGCCAACCCCCATCAGACTGATGCGATCGAATGTAGCACACCTACTACATCCGATCAGAGTTCTGCTGCGTCGGGAACTTGACCGGCGGTCACCCGGTTCGCCGGGCATGGGTACCTGGCTGGGGCTGGCTCTTCCGGGCGGCGTCGTGATCCTGCTGGTCATGGCCGCGATCGAACTGCGGCCGCGCAAGAACGGCTCCCGGTTCAAGGCGCGGCTGTCCGCGACCTACCTCGAAGAGACCACCGCGTTCCTCTACGGCACCAAGCGGCGTGAGCTGGAACACCGGGAAACGATGTCGATGCTCGTCGAACAGGACGCCGACGGCGCGCCACCCCTGCGTGACGTGGACCTGGACGCCGGGATCGCCCGGATCCGGCCCCGCTCGGACCCGCCGGAGCCGGAAAACCGCCAGCTACAGTGACCTCATGCCGACCCCAGCGCGTGTGCGAGCCGACGCGTGCCCGGGTGTTTTCGCACCCCACGACGCCGCCGACGGCCCGTTGGCCCGCGTCCGGCTGCCCGGTGGTGCGGTTTCCGCAGCCCAGCTGCGAGCGTTGGCAGAGTGCGCCGAAGCGTGCGGCGACGGCGACCTCCACCTCACCTCGCGCGGCAACGTCCAGCTGCGCGGCGTCACCCGGCCCGGCCTGGCGGCGCGGCTGACCGACGCGGGCCTGCTGCCTTCGCCGTCGCACGAGCGGGTCCGCAACGTCCTCGCGTCGCCGTTGAGCGGGGTGCGCGGCGGGCTCGCCGACGTCCGGGGCCTGGCCGCTTCGCTCGACGAGCTGGTGTGCGCCACCCCTGAGCTGGCCGCGCTGCCGGGCCGGTTCCTCTTCGCCTTCGACGACGGACGCGGTGACGTCGCCGGCGAAGGCCCCGACGTCTGCTGGCAAGCCCTCGACGCCGACACCGGAGTTCTCCTGCTCGCGGGCGGCGACACCGGACGGCGCGTGGCGCGCGCCGACGCCGTGGCCACGCTCTTCGAGGTCGCGCTGGAGTTCCTTCGCGTGCGCGGATCCGCTTGGCGCGTCGCCGAACTCGACGACCCGGCCTGGCGCGGGACGCCCGTGCCGCGTGCCGACGTCGAGGTTCCGGCCGGGTTGATCGAGCGGGACGGCGGCTTCGCGGCGGGTGTCGTGCCGCGCTTCGGGCAGCTGACCGCCGGCCAGGCCCGCGCACTGGCGGAGTTCGGCCCGGCGCTGGTCACGCCGTGGAAGTCGCTGGTCCTGCCGGACGTGGCCGCCGACGTCTTCGAGCGGCTCGGCTTCGGCGGCGAGCCGCTGGGGACCACCGCGTGCATCGGACGGCCGGGCTGCGCGAAGTCCCGGGCCGACGTTCGGGCCGACGCCGTCTTCCGGCCGGGCCTGCGCGCGCACTTCTCGGGCTGCGAACGGCGGTGCGGAAAGCCGTCGCAGTCCCATGTGGACGTTGTCGCCGAAGCGGGGGGCTACCGCATCGACGGCCACTGGGTGCCGCTCGACGAGAGGGAAGGAAAGCTGTGATCGACTACCTGCGGGACGGTGCCGAGATCTACCGGCACTCGTTCGCCACGATCCGCGAGGAGGCGGACCTGGCGATCCTGCCCGACGACGTGGCGGGCCTCGCGGTCCGGATGATCCACGCCTGCGGCATGGTCGATCTGGTCGACGACCTGCGCTACACGCTCGACGTCGTCGAGTCCGGCCGCGCCGCGCTCGAGGCGGGCGCGCCGGTTCTGTGCGACGCGCAGATGATCGCCAGCGGCGTCACGCGGCGCCGCCTGCCCGCGGGCAACGAAGTCGTCTGCACGCTCTCGGACCCTTCGGTGCCGGGACTCGCCGAGCGGATGGGCACCACGCGCTCGGCCGCGGCGCTGGAACTGTGGCGCGACAAGCTGCCCGGCTCGGTGGTGGCGATCGGCAACGCGCCGACCGCGCTGTTCCGCCTGCTGGAGATCCTCGACGAAGGCGTCGGTGCACCCGCGGCGATCATCGGCGTACCGGTCGGCTTCGTCGGCGCGGTGGAGTCCAAAGTGGAGCTCGCCAAGCGGGCCCCGGCGCCCTACCTCGTCGTGCACGGACGCCGCGGCGGCAGCGCGATGGCCGTCGCCGCGATCAACGCCCTCGCGAGCGCCGAAGAGTGACCGGGACCCTGTACGGCGTCGGGCTCGGCCCCGGCGACCCGGAACTGATGACGGTCAAGGCCGCGCGGCTGATCTCCGAAGCCTCGGTGATCGCCTACCACTGCGCACGGCACGGGCGCAGCATCGCGCGGTCGGTCGCCGAGCCGTACCTGCGCGAGGGGCAGCTCGAGGAGAAGCTCGTCTACCCGGTCACGACCGAGACGACCGACCACCCCGGCGGCTACGAGGGCGCGATCGCCGATTTCTACGAGCTGAGCGCGAAACGGCTCGCCGAGCACCTCGACGCCGGCCGCGACGTCGTCCTGCTCTGCGAGGGCGACCCGTTCTTCTACGGCTCGTACATGTACATGCACGAACGGCTTTCCGGCCGCTTCGAGGCGGTCGTGGTGCCCGGCGTGACGTCGGTGAGCGCGGCGTCGTCGGTGCTCGGGCGCCCGCTGGTCCAGCGCGACGAGGTGCTGACGGTGCTGCCGGGCACCCTGCCGGCACCGGAACTGGCCCGGCGGCTCGCGGACACCGACGCGGCGGCCGTCCTCAAGCTGGGCCGGACGTTCGGCTCGGTGCGCGAGGCCTTCGAGGAGGCCGGGAAGCTCGGCGACGCCGTCTTCGTCGAGCGCGCGACCTGGGGACAGCAGCGGATCGAGCCCCTCGGTGAGGTGGATCCCTCGACCGTTCCGTACTTTTCCTTGGCATTGCTGCCTTCGCCGGCTTATGCCTCGCGCGTTTCGCCCGCGCCCGCCCCCGTCCCGGCCTCCGAGAGCGCGGGTGAGGTCGTCGTGGTCGGGCTCGGCCCCGCCGGTCCCGAGTGGCTGACTCCCGAGGCCGCGGCGGAACTTTCGGTCGCCGAGCACGTCGTCGGGTACGGGCCGTATGTCGCGCGGGTGCCGCAGAAGGCGGGCCAGCAGCGGCACGCGTCGGGTAACCGCGTCGAAGCGGACCGGGCTCGCGAGGCACTGGACCTGGCGGCCGGCGGTGCCCGGGTGGCGGTGGTGTCCTCGGGCGATCCTGGCGTGTTCGCGATGGCGTCGGCGGTGCTGGAGCAGGTGTCCGCCGGGCACGGCGCCGGGGTCCGCGTCCGGATCGTCCCGGGCGTGACGGCGGCCCAGGCGGCGGCCTCCCGGGTGGGAGCGCCGCTGGGCCACGACTACTGCGTGCTGTCGTTGTCCGACCGGCTCAAGCCGTGGGAGATCATCGAGAAGCGCCTGGACGCGGCGGGTGCGGCGGATCTGGTGCTGGCGCTGTACAACCCGGCGTCGAGGTCCCGGACGACGCAGCTCGCCGACGCTCGTGACGTCCTCCTCCGCCACCGCGACCCGGCGACCCCGGTGGTGGTGGCGCGGGACGTCGGCGGGCCGGAGGAGGACATCCGGATCACCACGCTGGGCGGACTGGATCCGTCCACAGTGGACATGCGCTGCCTGCTGATCGTGGGGTCCAGCCGCACCCGCGTCGACGGCGGCGTCGTCTGGACCCCACGCAGCTACTAGCCGAGCCCGGTCAGGAACGCCGTCCCGTTCGGGGTGCCGATGCCCGTGACGTCGTCGTAGCCGTCGCGGACGTGGATCGTCAGCACGGCGTCGGCGTCCAGCGAGCGCAGGCTCGCCGCCGAGTACCCGGCCGAGGCGTCCACCGAGTTGGTGTAGTTGACCCGGGCGACCGCCATCGGCGACGGCGGCTGCCTGACGTCGTGGAACGCCGGGCTGCCCGCCTTGGCGTACAGCAGCGGGTTGGCGAAGCCGAACGTGCGGCCCGCCCGCTGCTGCGCCAGTGCGACGAAGGCGGCGAACAGCGGCGACGCCAGGCTCGTGCCGCCGATGCGGTACTCGCTGTACTTCGCCGTGCCGTCCGGGAACGCCTGCGTCTGCCCGACCAGGAACCCGGTGTTCGGGTCGGCCAGCGCGGCCACGTCCGGCACCGCGCGCATCGGCCGCGGCCGGGCGCCGTTCGCCGTCGCGATCGCGGTCGGCACCACCCCGGCCTGGTAGGCGGGCTGGGTGAACAGCCGGCTCGTCCCGCCGCCGGCGCCGCCGAAGAACTCACCCGGCGGCGTCGGCACCCAGGCACCGTTGGTCAGCGTCGACCGCCCGGTCTCCCAGCCGGTCTCGAAGAGGTACTCGCCGCCCGCGCCGACGCCGAGCGACGTCCCGCCGACCGCGGTCACCCACGGGCTCACCGCGGGCCAGTCCGGCGTCGCGGCGGGGAAGTTCGCGGCGATGCCGTCGGTCTCGTCGGCGTTGTCCCCGCTGGAGAAGTAGACGCCGATGCCGGTCGCGGCCGCTTCGACGAGCGTGTCGTTGAACGGCTTGACGTAGCCGGTCGGCAGCAGCTCGGTCGAGAACCCGTAGGAGTTCGTCACGATCGAGGCGAGGTGCTGGTCGACGACGTGGTTCATCGCCGCGTCGAGGTCCTGGTAGTTGTTCGGCGAACCGACGTAGACGATGTTCGCGCCCGGCGCGATGCTGTGCACCGCTTCGACGTCGAGGGTCTCCTCGCCGTACCAGCCCTGCGGGTCCTGCTTCGGGTTCTGCGGCCGGTTGTACACCCCCGGCGGCACCACCTGGGTGAACTGGTTGCCGGACAGCTGCGGCAGGCCGTGCAGGCGGGAGTAGGTGTTGACGTCGGAGACGATCGTCGGCGACGCGTAGGCGTCTATGATCGCGACGGTCTGGCCGGCGCCGTTGGTGCCCGACGCGATGGCCTGCTGGACACCGTAGGCGCTCTGCAGCTGCGCGGGCGTGTAGCCGCACGGCGCCCAGGGGTTCGGGTGCCCGTAGGCGTCCGGCACCTTGACGCCGTCCGGGGTGAGCGTGGTCGCGGTGGTCTTCTCGCCGTAGTAGGCCGAGCACGGCGGCGCGTTGACGAACGCGGGCGACGGCGTCGCGGCCGGGCCCGCGGACGGCTGGAGGAGCGCGAACGACTCGTCGAGCCCGACGACCGCGCTGACGGTCGACGGGAGGCCGGCGGGCAGCGACAGGTCCTGCTCGGGCGCCCGGAGCGTCTTGCCGGCGACCTGGTACTCGCCGAAGCTCGTGCCGAACGCGGCCGCGGCCTGCGCGACCGTGCCCTCGGCCTGCACGTACCGGTGGTTGCCGGGGGTGTAGCCGACGTCGAAGCCGGCCTTGCGCAGCCACTGCTGCACCGCGCTCACGTCGGTCTGCGACGGCGCGAACCGCTGCCGGAACTGCGCGGCGGTGAGGTAGTGGCCGTATGCGGCGGAGCCTGGCGTCGAGACGCTGTTCGCCGTGGCGGCCGCGTCGCCGGCCCAGCCGAGGTATACCCGGAACGCCACGTTGTCCGCCGAATTGGCCGCGCCGGTCCGGGCGGACGATTTCGCCCAGGCCGGGACGCTGCCCGGCAACGGGGTCCGGTCGCTGGCCGCGGCGGCCCCGACCAGGAGACCGGCGGCCGTCACGGCCGTGGCGGCCAGTGCGATCAGCCGGATCGCGGGTCTGCGCATCACTGGTCCTCCTCAGAAGAAAGTCGCCCCTGCGACGGTGAAGGGGCGAAGAGAAAACTAGTTCCGGAAATGGGAAGAGACCAGTTTCGTGATCGAGTCGATGCGGGTAACGGATATATCGGGCGGTGCCTTTTTCGCTTATTGAATGCGTTAACCGGGCGCTAATCTATTACGCACTCAGAGTAGATTCACGGGTGCTGGCGACCGCCCGGTCGGCGGTACCGATACCGTGGGCTCCCGTGTGGGGAGCAGCGTCCGAAGTGGTCAGAGCGGAACGGGCACTGCACCGCCGGACGGCGCTGGCTTGCGTCGCGGCGGAGGACGCGGGTGTGCCCGGCCGCTTCCGGGTGTGGGAGCGCGAGGGCCTGCTGGCCGTGCTCGCGACGGAGCCCGCGCTCGGTTTCCTGGCGACGGTGTCCGGCGTGACCCGCGAGACGGTGCAGGCGGCCCTCGACCTGGTCGACGAGCCCGTCTGGAACGGCGTGCGCCCGGCGGTGGTGACCGACGGCCTCCCGGTGCCGGGGTTCGAGCGGACGGACGACCGCCTGCTGGCCACCAAGCGCCTGCGACGGCACCGTGCGGTGCCGTCGGAGGTGGTCGACGCGGAGGTCTTCGCGGGCGTCCTGCTGGCCGGCTTCGAAGCGCACGGCATAGTCGCCCGGTTCATGGCGGCGGAACACCGGCTCCCGGCGGTCCGGCGGTTCCTGGTGCGGGAGGGGGAGAAACCGGTCGCGGCGGCGGGCATGACGATCCACGACGACGTGGCCGTGCTCGGCGCGGCGTCGACGTTGCCCGCCCACCGAGGCCGCGGCGCGCAGCTGGAGCTGCTGCGCCGCCGGCTGGCGGTGGCGGCCGCGGAGGGCTGCACCCTCGCGGTGGCGACGGCCCGCCCCGAGTCGGCGAGCGCGGCCAACCTGGAGCGGGCCGGGTTCCGCCTCCGCCGCCGTCAGGCGTGGCGGAAACCCTGACTCAGCGCGTCGGGTCCTTGCCGTTGGGCTGGCTCGGTCCCGGCCCCGGCGACCACCACCCCGGCACGGTCTTCTCGCCGTGCACGACAGTCGGCGCGATGCCTTCCGTGAACGGCTCGATCTGCAGCAGCTGGCCCCACGACTGGCTCGGCTGCCCGATCAGGTAGCTCGGCACCTCGGGCTCCTCGGCCAGCTCCTCCAGCCACCCGATCGGCCCGCCGTTCGTCGACGACGCCCACTGGGCCTCGTCCGCCAGGCCGCCCGCCGTGATGCGGTACTCCGGGACCTGGGAGATCCCGTCGTGGGACGTCACCGGCTGGACGCACGGGTACACGAACGACGCGGGCCAGTCGACGTACACCGGTTTCGAGCCGATCTTGTCGGTCAGCGTCGTGAACGTCGGGACGCGCGGGGCCGACGCCGCGATCCAGCCGTCCTCCGTCAGGTCGTTGTCGACGATGTTGATGCGGACCGCGTTCGTCTCCGGCGGCAGGTCGCGCAGGTTGATGCGCGTGTCGTTCCAGCCGCCCGTGCCCGAGCCCGGCGGGAGCATGAACTGGCTGCGCAGGATCTTCACGCCCTCCGGCGTGTCGACGCCGTAGTCGAGGCTCACCGACGTCGGGCGCCGCGCGGCTCCGGCCGTCGCCACCACGATCTGGCCGTCCGCCGGCTTCTCCGTCAGCGCGTACCAGTCGCTGCGCAGGCGGCCCGCGCGCGTCTCCGGGTCGAGGTAGCTCGACCACATCGGCACGGTCTCCGGGGTGAACCCGTGCGGCGGCTCGGCCAGCGGGTCCTTGTCGTCGACCGCGCGGGTGTGGAAGCCGGTCTGGACGCGGCCGTTGTCCTGGTCGGGGTTCGGCAGCGGGGAGTCGTTCTCCTTCGGCTTCTCCGCGACCGTCCGCTGCTCGGACTGCGGGCGCAGGATGCTCGTCGCCGCGTCGCGCTCGACCATCACGTGGTCGGAGAGGTTGCAGCTCTTGCCGAACAGGTGGCCGATGTTCGCCGCGCCGAGGCTGTAGCTGCCGGACTGGTTGTGGATCGCCCACGCCATCGTCACGAACTCGCCGGCCGCGACCAGGCCGCAGACCACCACCAGCGACAGCGAGCCGAGCCGCAGCGCGCGCAGCCGGCCTTCCTGGGGCTGGGCCGGCAGACCCGGCCGGTGCGCCCGGACGTTTTCGACGAACGCGTAGATCCCCGCGACCGCGGCCGCGATCAGCAGGATCGTCGACAGCGGGATGCCGCCGATGGACGGCGCCACGTTCGTCCACTGGACGCCGAGGCGCGAGACGAACCAGTAGGTGTTCGGCCCGGTCGCGGCGAGGGCGGCGACCACCAGCAGCGCCGCGAGGAAGGCCGCGCGGTTGCGTTTGGACCGCAGCACCGTCGAACTGGTCGCGAGCGCGGCCAGCGCCGCCATCGACGCGCCGACCGCGGCGAACGCGCCGAAGTGGTGCGTCCACTTCGTCGGCGTCAGGGCCAGGAGCAGGAAGAACAGCGCCGTCGTGCCGATCAGGCGGCGGGCGGGGCCGAGCGACGCGCCGGGGATGCGGCCGCGGCGCAGCAGCACCACCAGGCAGGTGGCCGTGCAGAGCACGACCAGCAGCACCGGGAACCGGCGCGGCGCCGAGCCGTCCGGCAGGCTCTCGAAGAGCAGCTGGTAGCGCGCGAGCTCCTGGAACCACGAGAGGTTCGGGCCCACCTGGGTCCGGATCCGGGTCGCCTCCTGGACGGTCGCGAACGTCTGGTCGGCGAACACCACGACCAGCACGAGCAGCCCGGCCGCGGCGATCGGCGCGAGCACCGGGATCCAGCCGTTCTCGTTCGCGCGCTGGCGGATCAGCTTGAACAGCGGGCGCGCGGCGACCAGGAACGGCGCCACGGCGATCAGCCCGGTCGGCGTCGCGGCGAGGGTGAACCCGGCCGCGGTCAGGCCGAGGCACAGCGGGAGCAGCCGCCGCGTCACCAGCGCGCGCTCCACGGCGCAGATCGCCAGCAGGGAGCCCAGCGCGGCGACCGGCTCCGGGCGGACGCCGTTGTTGTAGGGCATCCACCAGATCAGGAACACCGTCGCGGCGGCCCAGCTCGCCGGGCGGCTGGTGCGGATCTGGGTGCCCAGCCGGGGCATCACCTCGCGGCTGATCAGCAGCCAGCTCAGCACGCCGAGCAGGAACGACGGCAGCCGGATCCACGGCGGCACCGTGCTGACGTGCGTCATCAGCTCGAAGACGTGGTAGAACCAGCCGAACGGCGCTTCGGCGACACCGAACCAGCGGTGGTAGTTCGTCAGGAACCCGGTCTGCTCGGTGACCCGGGCCATCGTCAGGATGTAGCCGTCGTCCGAGGTCACCGGCCCGATGAACACCCACGCGCCGAGCGCGGCGATCACCGTGACGTCCCGCAGCGTCAGCCGCCACCAGCCGACCGGCGCCCACCGCGGCGCGCGTCTGGCGAAGCCGGAGTCGCGCCGCCAGACCGCGATCATGCAGCCGATCAGCGACAGCACGGCGAGCACGCCGACGGTGACCTTCAGCGCGGTCGGCGACGTCTGGTAGCGCGTGTCCGGCACGACCGAGACGTGCAGGCCGGCGATCGGGTCCTTGCTCGAGTTGATCGAGGAGTAGATGCCGACCACCCGCGGCCGGACGTCGCCGTTCGCGTGGAAGATCGGCGTCCCGGCCACGGCCAGGGTCATCTGCGTCGCGTCGACGTCCAGCTCGACGTCGCACATCTGCGCCGGCAGCGGCTGCTGGGCGATCTGCTGGCCCTGGCTGGAGGCGAACAGCACACCGTTGTCGACGCGCAGCTGCAGGCCGACGCCCTTGCCGGCGTTCGGGTCCGTGCGGCCGTCCGGCACGGTGGCGAACAGCAGGCCGGGACCGCCGGTGCGGGCGTCGACCGAGCGGATGGCCGCGCACGGCAGTTCGGCGCGCAGGTCCTGGGCCCAGTACCCGGTCAAGGGCGCGTTGACGGAGCGGGTGTCGCTGCCGGTCGGCCAGACGACCTCCGCCGTGTCCTGCACCACCGGCAGGAAGGGGAAAGCCAGCGCGCACAAGGCCGAGAGCAACCCCAGCGCTACGGCAATCAGACGCATCGGCGCAACGCTAACGGGTCAGACGTCGGCGGCTGACGCAACCCCCGGGTCACGCGGTGTGAAGCGGCCGTGGTGGAGGGCCTCGGTCAGGGGACGGCGGCTGCGCCAGCCGTGGCGTTCCAGGTCGGGCACGGTTTCCAGCCTGCTCACCGGCCCGACGCAGAGCCACGCGACCGGCCGGATGCCGTCCGGGACGCCGAGCAGCTCGCTCAGGAACGGCTCGCGGTAGAAGCTGACCCAGCCGACGCCGAGGCCTTCGGCGGTCGCGGCGAGCCAGAGGTTCTGGATCGCCAGGCACACCGAGTACAGGCCGGCGTCGGCGATGGCGTGCCTGCCGAGGACGTCGGGCGCGCCGCGAGCCGGGTCGTAGGTGACGACGACGCCGAGGCTCGACTCGAGGATGCCCTCGATCTTGATGTTCGCGAAGGTGCTCGCGCGGTCTTCGTCGAGCTGGGCGGCGAAGACCTCGCGCTCCTCGTGGACGTGCTTCGCGAACTGCTCGCGCGTCGCGGGGTCGTCGACCAGCACGAAGTCCCACGGCTGGGTGAGCCCGACGCTCGGGGCGGCGTGCGCGGCCCCGAGGATCCGCAGGAGCGTGGCTTCCGGGATCGGCTCGCCGGTGAACTCGCCGCGGACGTCCCGGCGCTTGCGGAGGACTTCGTAGAACTCTTCGATCATCGGTCGCGCACCCATTCGACGGCTTCGGCCACGGTTCCGGCGGTCTCCGTACGCGGTCTCGGCGGCCGCCGGACCACGACGACGGGCTTGCCGAGTTCCCGGGCCGCCGTCAGCTTCGCTTCGGTCTGCGGGCCGCCGGAGTCCTTGGTGACCAGGACGTCGACCTTTTCGAGCAGCGCGCGTTCGGCAGCCACCTCGTACGGGCCGCGGGCGAGGATCAGCTCGTGGTGCCGCGGCAGCGGCGGCTCCGGCGGGTCGACGCAGCGGATCAGGAACCACAGGTCGTCGAGGTGCGCGAAGGCCGGGAGACCTTGGCGGCCGCTGGTGAGGAAGACGCGTTCGCCGAGGCCGGGGAGCTTCTTCGCGGCGTCGTCGAGGTCGTCCGCCCAGTGCCAGACGTCTTGTTCGCCCGGTTGCCAGCCCGGCCGCGCGAGCCGGAGCAGGGGGATTCCGGTGCGTTCGGCCGCTTTCGCCGCGTTCGCGCCGATGCGCTCGGCGAAGGGGTGCGTCGCGTCCACGACGGCCTTCACGTCGTTCTCGCGCAGCCAGGCCGCGAGCCCGTCCGCGCCGCCGAAGCCGCCCACGCGCACTTCGCCGGCCGGGAGCCGTGGCCGCGCGACGCGTCCGGCCAGCGAAGACACGACCCGGACGTCGCTTCCCACCAGTTCTTCGGCGAGCTTCCGCGCTTCGCCGGTGCCGCCGAGGATGAGGATCACTGCGGATGTCCGTAGCCGACGGCCTCGCGCCACCGGTCGAGGGTCCGCATGTTGGCCAGCGTCTCCGCCCAGGTCAGCTCCGGTGCCTGCCGGTCGCCGACGTGCGCGGCGACGTGGTCCGCTTCGCGCGCGAAGACACCCTGGGTGGCTTCGACCTCGATGACCTCGGGCTCGCCGTCGGCCGGCGTGAGGACGATCCGCGAGACGCCGGGCTTGCGCAGCGGGTGGATCCACGCAGGTCGCGGGACGTGGAGCTGACCGCGTGAGCCGAAGACGCGGATGCCGTCCTCGCGGGTGAGCCGGATCCCGCAGGAGATCGTCGCGAGGATGTCCCCGGGCAGCCGCAGCAGGCCGGTCGCCCACTCGTCGACACCGGTCGCGGACAGGTGCGCCATCCCGCTGACCTCGGTCGGTTCGACGACGTCCTGACCGGTCGCGGCCTGCGCGACCAGCCGCGACAGGGACGTGCAGTAGCAGCCGACGTCGAGGATCCCGCCGCCGCCGAGCGCCGGGTCGCTCAGCCGGGCGGTTTCTTCGGGGTTGCTGTCGAAGGAGAAGGTCGTGTCCACCGCGCGGACCTCGCCGATGGCGCCGCTCGCGACGAGTTCGGCCAGCCGCCGCGTCTGCGGGTGCAGCCGGTACATGAACGCCTCCATCAGGAAGACGTCGTGCGCCCGGGCGGCGGCGATCACCTCTTCGGCGTCGGCCGCGGTGATCGTCAACGGCTTCTCGCACAGCACGTGCTTCCCGGCTTCGGCGGCGGCGATGGCCCACTGCTTGTGCATCGCGTGCGGTGTCGAGACATACACGGCGTCGATGTCCGGATCGGCCAGGAGCTCTTCGTAGCTGCCGTAGGCCTTGGGGATTTCGAAGCGGGTGGCGAAGTCGCGGGCCCGGCCGCCGTCCCGGGCCGCGACGGCGGCGAGCGTGCCGTGCTTGCTTTCGTCGACGCCCGCGGCGAAGTGGGCGGCGATGGTCCCGGCGGCCAGCAGGCCCCAACGCAGTTCGGTCACAACGACTCCGGTTGGTTCGCCCGGTCGCGGGCACTGGAATAGAGGAAGCTGTCGGGGAAGTTCGCGGCGGCGAGCACCCGGCCGACGAAGATGGTGGCGGCGCGGGTCATCCCGGCTTCCCGGACGAGTTTCGGCAGTTCGCCGAGCACTCCGCGCACGACCGTCTCGCCGGGCTGGCTCGCGAGCGCGACGACGGCGATCGGGCATTCGGCCCCGTAGTGCGGAACCAGCTCTTCGGCGACGCGTTCGACGTGGTTGACGGCCAGGTGCAGCGCGAGGGTGGCCTCGGTGGCGGCGAAGGCGGCGAGGGTTTCCTTCGGCGGCATCTTCGTCGACCGGGCCTGGACGCGCGTGATCACCAGGCTCTGCCCGACTTCGGGCACGGTCAGCTCCCGGTTCAGCGCGGCCGCGGAAGCGGCGAAGGCGGGCACGCCGGGAACGACGTCGTAGGGCACGTCCAGCGCGTCGAGGCGGCGCATCTGCTCGGCGACGGCACTGTAGAGCGAGGGATCGCCGGACGTCAGCCGGACCACGTCCTGACCCGCGTGATGAGCCTCGGCCATCCGCGCGACGATCGCCTCCAGCGCGAGGTTCGCCGTGTCGACGAGGACGGCCTCCGGGCGGCAGTACGCGAGGAGGTCGGTCGGCGTCATGCTGCCGGGGTAGAGGCAGACGTCGCAGCGGGCGAGCAGGTCGCGGCCCCGCACGGTGATGAGGTCGGCGGCACCGGGCCCGGCCCCGACGAAGTGCACGGTCATCGGCTGCTCCACTGCGTCACGACGCGAGCCGGCGTCCACCCGGTGAAGCCGCCGAGCGTCCCGGCCCGTTCCACCCCGATCCGCACCAGCTCACCCCCGTGCTGCGCGTACGCGCGTGCCAGCACCTGCTCCGCCTCCAACGTCACTCCGTGCGCGACCACCCGCGCCTCCGTCGCCAGGCACGCGTCCAGCACGCCCGGCACCGTCACCCCGCCGCCGATGAACACCGCGTCCGGTGACGGCAGCGTGCTCAGCGCGTCCGGTGCCTCGCCCGTCACCACCTCCAGTTCCGGTACGCCCAGGTCGAGCGCGTTGCGCCCGATCCGCTCGGCCCGCGTGGGGTCGCGCTCGATCGCGATCGCGCGGTTCAGCCCGTGCAGGCGCGACCACTCGATGCCGACGCTGCCCGCGCCCGCCCCGACGTCCCACAGCAGCTCGCCGGGGCTCGGCGCGAGCCGGGCCAGCGCCGACACGCGCAGGTCGCGCTTGGTCAGCTGGCCGTCGTGGGAGTACACGTCGTCCGGGACGCCGATCAGCGGCAGCGCCGGGCCCGCGCACGCCAGCGCGAACACCGTCAGCGGGCCGGGTTCGCCCGACCAGCCGTCGGAGATGCGCTCCTCGGGCCCGCCCAAGTTCTCCAGCGCGAACAGCTCGCTCTCGCCGTACCCGCGCACGGTCAGCAGCGAGCGCAGCGCCACCGCGTCGGCACCCAGGACCAGCACCCGCCGCCCCGGCGCCAGCACCCGGGCGACGCGGGCCGACGACCGGCCGACGAGGGTCACCACCTCGGTCTCCTCGGCGGACCAGCCCAGCCGGGCCCTGGCCAGTGTCACCGACGAGAGCGCGGGCAGCGCCTCGACCTCGTAGCCATGTGCCACGAGCGTAGTGCCGACCCCCGACAGAAACGGATCACCGCTGGCCAGGACGCAGATCCGCTGCCCTTCGTGCTCCGCGATCAGCGCGTCGAGCCCGGGCAGCAGTGGCGACGGCCACGGCTCGGCCACCACCTCCGGGGGCAGGTATCCCAGCTGCCGCGGCGCGCCGATCACGATGTCCGCGCCGAGCACCAGGGCCTGGGCTTGCTCGGACAGGCCGGACCACCCATCGGCCCCGATCCCCACCACCGTCAACCGTGATTTTTCGCGCACGATTTCCCACCCTAAGCGAGCCGGGCGCTGTGCGATGATCGGCCGGTCGCCGACCTGGAGGAGCGCTGTTGAAGCCGTACCCGTTCACCGCCGTCGTCGGGTTGCCGGACCTGCGCCTGGCGCTCGTCCTCTCCTCGATCTCGCCCGCGGTCGGCGGCGTGCTGGTGCGCGGCGAGAAGGGCACGGCGAAGTCGACCATGGTCCGCGCGCTCGCGGGCCTGCTGCCGGGCGTGGACGTCGTGGACGGCTGCCGGTTCTCCTGTGCTCCCGCCGCTCCCGACCCGCTCTGCCCGGACGGCCCGCACGACGGCGCCACGAGCCGTCGACGCCCGGCGAAGCTGGTCGAGCTGCCGGTCGGCGCGGCCGAAGACCGCGTCATCGGCTCGCTGCACCTGGAACGCGCGCTCGCCGAAGGCGTCACGGACTTCCAGCCGGGCCTGCTGGCCGCGGCGCACCGCGGCCTGCTCTACGTCGACGAGGTCAACCTGCTCCACGACCACCTCGTCGACACCCTGCTCGACGCCGCCGCGATGGGCCGCGCGACCGTCGAACGCGAGGGCGTCTCGGTGTCGCACGCGGCCCGGTTCGTCCTGATCGGCACCATGAACCCCGAGGAAGGCGAGCTGCGGCCGCAGCTGCTGGACCGGTTCGGGCTGACCGTCGAGGTCGCCTCCAGCCGCGATCCGGAGCAGCGCGTCGAAGTCGTCCGGCGCCGTCTCGCCTACGAAGCGGATCCTGACGCCTTCGCGGCGCAGTACGCCGAGGAAGACGCGAAGCTCGCCGCGGACATCGAAGCGGCGCAACGGCTTCTGCCCGCGGTCAAGCTCCCCGACGACGCGCTCCGGCAGATCGCCGAGATCTGCGCGTCCTTCGAGGTCGACGGCATGCGCGCGGACATCGTCACCGCGCGCACCGCCGTCGCGCACGCGGCCTGGGCCGGCCGCGACGAGGTGACCACCGACGACGTCCGCGTCGCCGCGCGGCTCGCGCTGCCGCACCGGCGCCGCCGCAACCCGTTCGACGCCCCCGGAATCTCCGAGGAGCAGCTGGAGCAGGCGCTGCAGGACGCGCAACCGCCGGAGCCGGGGCCCGAGGACGACGGCCCCGGTTCGGGTTCGACGCCGGACGAAGCTCCGCCGGAGGTTCCGCAGGGCGACGCACCGCGGGGACAGCAACCGCAGCAGAACGCGGGTGGGCAGCAGAAGACCGTCGGCGCCGGCGAAACGTTCAAGGCCCGCGTGTTCCGCGTCCAGGGCATGGGCGAAGGCGAGCGCGGCCGCCGGTCGCGCGCGATCACCGACAGCGGCCGCACCATCGGCGTGCAGCCCCCGAGCGTCCGCGACGGCCGCCCGCACCTGGTCGCGACCGTGAAAGCCGCGGCGCCGCACCAGAAGTCCCGCGGCCGCACCGGCGCCGCGCTGAAGCTGCGCCCGGAGGACCTGCGGTACGCGCTGCGTGAAGGGCGCGAAGGCAACCTCGTGCTGTTCTGCGTCGACGCGTCCGGCTCGATGGGCGCGAAGGCGCGCATGCGCGAGGTCAAGTCCGCGGTGCTCTCGCTGCTGCTCGACGCCTACCAGCGCCGCGACAAGGTCGGGCTCGTCACGTTCCGCGGCGACGCCGCCGAGCTGGCGCTGCCGCCGACGATCAGCGTCGACGCGGCCGCGTCCCGCCTCGAAGGCCTCCCGACCGGCGGCCGGACACCCCTCGCGGAGGGACTCCTGGAAGCCGCGCGGGTGCTGCGCGTCGAGGAGATCCGCGACCCGCGGCGCCGTCCGCTGCTGGTCGTCGTCACCGACGGCCGCGCCACCAGCGGGCCCGACGCCGTCGCGCGCGCCCAGGCCGTGGCCGGGCTCCTCGCCGGCGTCACCACCGTCGTCATGGACTGCGAGAGCGGCAAGATGCGGCTCGGCCTGGCCGCCGATCTGGCCGCCCACCTCGGCGCGGAGCACGTGCCGCTGGCCGACGTCGCCGCCGAGTCGCTGGCGAGCGCCGTCCGCGCCCGGACCGGGAAGGCCGCCTGATGCCGCAGGGAAAACCGTCGGTGGTGCCGGCCGACGGCCTGACCACGCGCCAGCGTCGCAACCGGCCGCTGCTCGCCGTGCACACCGGCGAGATGAAGGGCAAGTCGACCGCCGCGTTCGGGATGGCGTTGCGCGCCTGGAACCAGGGCTGGTCGATCGGCGTGTTCCAGTTCGTCAAGTCGGCGAAGTGGCGCGTCGGCGAGGAAGCCGCGTTCAAGGCGCTGGGCAAGCTGCACGACGACGCCGGCCAGGGCGGCCCGGTCGAGTGGCACAAGATGGGCGAAGGCTGGAGCTGGGCGCGCAAGTCCGGCACCGAGGACGACCACGCCGAAAACGCCCGCGAAGGCTGGGCCGAGATCAAGCGCCGGCTCGCCGCCGAGGCGCACGACTTCTACGTCCTCGACGAGTTCTCCTACCTGCTCAAGTGGGGCTGGCTCGACGTGGCCGACGTCGTGTCCGCTTTGGTCTCGCGGCCCGGGCACCAGCACGTCGTCATCACCGGCCGGTACGCGCCGCCGGAGCTGGTCGAGGCCGCCGACCTGGTCGCCGAGATGACCAAGGTCAAGCACCCGATGGACGCCGGCCAGAAGGGCCAGCGGGGGATCGAGTGGTAGCGCGCGTGGTCGTCGCCGCGCCCGGGTCCGGGCACGGCAAGACGACCGTCGCCGCGGGGCTGATGGCGGCGCTGCGCGCGGCCGGGCACCGCGTGTCCGGGCACAAGGTCGGGCCGGACTTCATCGACCCGGGCTACCACGCCCTGGCCACCGGGCGGCCGGCGCGCAACCTGGACCCGTTCCTGCAGGGCGAAGACGCGTTGATCCCGTTGCTGCGCCACGGTTCCCTCGGGGCGGACATCGCCGTCATCGAGGGCGTGATGGGCCTGTTCGACGGCGCTCTGGGCACCGAGGGCTACGCCTCGACCGCGCACGTGGCCCGGCTGCTGGACGCGCCGGTGGTGCTGGTGGTGGACGCGTCGGCGGCGTCCCGCAGCGTCGCGGCGACCGTGCTCGGGTTCGCCCACTACGACAACCGCGTGCGGCTCGCCGGGGTGATCCTCAACAAGCTGGGCTCGCGGCGCCACCTCGACGAGATCGCGGCCGCGCTGGAGGCGACCGGCGTCCCGCTGCTGGGAGCGTTGTACCGCAACGAAGAGATCCACGCGCCGAGCCGGCACCTGGGGCTCGTCCCGGCGGCGGAACGGGCCGCCGAAGCGCAGCACGTGCTGCCCGCGCTGGCCGCGTGGGTGCGCGACGGGGTGGACCTCGAAGCGATCGTGCGGATCGCGTCGGCGGCTCCGCGGCTGTCCGCGCCCGCCTGGGAACCGTCCGGTGTGGACGGTCCGCGGGTGACGGTCGCGGCCGCCGGGGGACCGGCGTTCACCTTCCGCTACACCGAAAACGTCGAGCTCCTGGCCGCCTGCGGCGTCGACGTGGTCGACATCGATCCGCTGCGGGACACGGCGTTGCCCGACGGGTGCGCCGGCCTGTACTTTGGGGGCGGGTTCCCCGAGGTGCACGCGGCGGAGCTGTCGGCGAACACGCCGTTGCTGCGGGAAGTGGCTTCGGCCATCGCGGGCGGGATGCCGGTGAGCGCGGAGTGCGCGGGCCTGCTGTACCTGTGCCAGTCGCTGGACGGCGTGCCGATGGTCGGCGCCGTCCCGGCGGACGCGAAGATGACCGCGCGCGGCAAGCTCGGCTACCGGCGTGCGGTCGCCGTCGAGGACAACCTCCTGGCGTCGGCCGGCCAGCGCGTCACCGGGCACGAGTTCCACCGCACCGAAGTGACGCCGTCGCACGGGACTTCGGCGGCCTGGGGCTGGGACCGGCAGCTGGACGGCTTCGCGTCGCCGACGTTGCACGCGTCCTACTTGCACGTCCACTGGGCCGGGTACCCCGAGCTGGCGCACCGGTTCGCGGCGCGGGTCCGGGCCCGTGGCTGACTACGACCTGCACCACCACGGCGATCGGGAGGTCGGGCCGGGGCTGGTCGACCTGGCCGTGAACGTCCGGCTGCCGCGGCCGCCCGGCTGGCTGCGGGACGAACTCGCGTCCGCGTTGGACTCCCTCGCGGCTTATCCGTCCACCGCGGACGCTGCCGCGGCCGTCGCCGCCCGCCACGGCCGACTCCCTTCCGAAGTCCTGGTCACCGCGGGCGCGGCGGAGGCGTTCACGCTGCTGGCGTCGGCTTTCCGGCCGCGGCACGCGGTGGTCGTGCACCCGCAGTTCACCGAGCCCGAGGCGGCGTTGCGGGCGGCGGGGCATTCGGTTTCGCGAGTCGTCTTGTCCGAAGCGGACGGGTTCGTCCTGGACCCCGCGCTGGTCCCGGCCGGCGCCGACCTGGTGTTCGTCGGCAATCCCACGAACCCGACCTCGGTCCTGCACCCGGCGGCGTCGCTGCTCGCCTTGGCGCGTCCCGGGCGGCTGCTCGTGGTCGACGAGGCGTTCCTGGACGCGATCCCGGGCGAGGCCGAGAGCCTGGCCGCGGGCGTCCCGGGTGTCGTCGTGCTGCGCAGCCTGACGAAGACGTGGGGGCTGGCCGGGCTGCGGGCGGGTTACGTACTCGCTCCGGCGGACGTCATCGATCGGCTCCGCGCGGTGCAGGTGCCGTGGTCGGTGTCCACTCTGGCCGGTGTGGCGACGGTGGCGTGCTGTCGCCCGGCCGCCTTGGAGGAAGCGGAAAAGCTCGCGATCGCGGCGGAATCGGACCGCGAGTACCTGGTGTCCGGGCTGTCGGCGGCGGGGGTGCCGGTGCTGGGCGATCCACGCGGCCCGTTCGTGCTGGTGCGCGTGCCTGACGGCGCTTCCCTGCGCGCGCGGCTGCGCGAAGCGGGCTACGCGGTACGGCGAGGCGACACGTTCCCCGGACTCGGCCCGGACCACCTGCGCCTGGCGGTCCGCGACCGGGCGACGACGGACGCGTTCCTGACCGCGTTGCGGGAACTTTCGTAAACACCGACAGGGGGTTGTCGTCACCGCGGCCGAAAGTGGGGTGCAGCCGGGAAACGCCCGGCGTGGCAGCGGAGGGAACGACATGCCCGGATTCAACGACGTCGCCTGGTTCGAGATCGGCACCGACGACCCGGCGGCCGCCGAACGGTTCTACGGCGACGTCTTCGGCTGGAAGGTCGCGCAGGACGACGCGGCGAGCACCGATGCCGCCTACCGCGTGATCGACACCGGCGGTTCGCGCGGTGGCCTGTTCACGGGCGAGGAGAACTACGCGATCTTCACCGTGCTGGTCGAAGACGTCGACGCCGCCTGCCGCGCAGTGGAGAAAGCCGGCGGGCGGGTGCAGCGCCCACCGACAGTCAACCCGGTCGGCGTGACGTTCGCGCACGTGCTCGATCCGGCCGGCAACCACTTCTCGGTGTTCACCCCGCCAAAGTGAGCTGCTCGACGTCGCCGTACGGGATGTCGAGGTCCTCGGGCCGCAGCCGGCGCAGCGGCGGCACTTCGGCGGTGACGGAGAAGGAGGCGATGCGGTCGGTTCGGAAGGCCCGGATCTCCTCGCGCAGCCTGCACCAGGCGATGAGGTACCAGTGCTCGGGCTTGCCGACATAGCCGAGCGGTTCGACCTCCCGCCGCGTGACGGCGCCCGCGCGGTCGGTGTAGCGGAGGCGAAGGACGCGGCGGATGCCGAGCACGCGCGGCATCGGCGGGATGGGACCGCTGCCGAGCAGGTGGACACAGGTGGCGAGGTCTTCTGCGGCCTTGACGTCCTCCCGCCGCATTGCCGCGACGAGCTTGCGCAGCGCCGAGCGCCCGTCCGCCTGGAACGGGGTGCCGTCGAGGTGCCTCAGCGCGAGCGCCATGGCGACGGCCTCGCCGGGTGTCAGGTTGACCGGCGGCATCGTGTGCGCCTTGTCGAGGCAGTACCCGCCGGTGCGGCCGGTCTCGGCGTAGATGGGCACGCCGGACTGCTGCAGCGCGCTGAGGTCCCGTTCGACGGTGCGGACGCTCACCTCGAACCGGGACGCGAGCCAGCGCGCGCTGCGCGGGCGCGGGGCGACAGCACGGAGTTCTTCGACGAGCGCGTACAGCCGATCGGTTCGGTTCACGTGCCGCACTCTAGGAAGGGGGTACGACAGTTTCAGGCGAGCGCGAGCAGGGCGGCCGCGACGGCGGCTTCGACACCGGCGCCCAGGACGTCGCCGGTGACGCCGCCGAGGCGGCGGGTGCACCGCCACAGGAGCGCTCCGGCGACGGCGTAGGCGAGGACGACCGCGAGGGGGCCGCGCCACCACGGCAGCCCGGGCAGCAGCGTGGCGAGCCCGGCGGCGGCCACGCCGATCGCGAGGGCGGCCGTCTTCGCAACCGAGCCGGCGACGGTGGCGCCGAGCCCCTCGGGCCGCGCGGACGGGACGCCCCGCGCGCACGACATCGAGAGGGTGCAGCGCCCGATGAGGACGCCGGCGGCCGCGGTGACCGGTCCGGCCGCGGTCAGCGCGCCGGCCTGGGCGAGCAGGACGAGCAGGAGCGTAGCGACCCCGGTGGGCCCGGAGTCCCCGCGGCGCATGACGTCGAGTGCCTTGGCGCGGTCGTAGGAGGCACCGAGGCCGTCGGCGGTGTCGGCGAGCCCGTCGAGGTGCAGCCCCCGGCTGCCGAGCGCGACGGCTCCGAGCGCGAGGGCGGCGGTAGCGAGAGCGGGGAGGTGAACAGCTTGCCCGGCGGCGACGACGAGCCCGGCGGCGATGGCGAGCGGAAGCGCGGCCAGGGGGGCGAGCAGCATGGCACCCCCGGCCACCCGCCGGTCGATGACGCGGGGCGCCGGGACGGGAACGGTGGTCAACGTCCCGACGGCCATCCGCGCGGAGTCCGTCCAGCGGCTCACGTCAAGTCGGCCAGCAGACCCATGTCCGCCAGGATCGCGCGCGCCGCCCTGAGCGTCGGCACGGCCTGCACCGCTCCGCTGCCCTCGCCGAGCCGCAGCCCGAAGTCCAGGATCGGCTCCAGCCCCAGCGCCTTGAGCGCGAACGCCTGCGAAGGTTCGGTCGACCGGTGCCCGGCCAGCCACCACTGCTCCACCCCCGGCGCGATGTCCCGCGCGACCAGCGCCGCGGCGCCCGAGAACACCCCGTCCAGCAGCACCGGGATTCCCAGCACGGCCGCTTCGACCAGGAAGCCGGCCGTCGCCGCGACGCACGCACTGCCCAACGCCGTCAGCCGCTCGAACGGGTCCTCCGTCCGGCCCGCCGTCCTCGTCAGCGCCGCCGCGACCGCCGCCGTCTTGCGCTCGAGGCCGTCGGCGTCGACTCCGGTGCCCGTGCCGACCACCTCGGCGGCCGGCAGCCCCAGCGAGGCCGCCACCAGCGCCGCGCACATCGCCGTGTTGCCGATGCCCATGTCGCCCGGGATCAGCAGGTCCGCGTCCGCTTCCTCGCGGGCGATCGCCCGGCCGGCGTCGAACGCCGCCTGCGCTTCGCCCGGCAGCAGGGCGTCCTCGACGTCGATCGAGCCCGAGCCGCGGCGGATCTTGTGCGCGGTGACTTCGGGCGGGACGTCCGCGCCGTCCCAATCGACGCCCAAGTCCGCCACGCGCACCTTCGCGCCGACCTGCGCCGCCAGCACGTTGACCCCGCTCTTGCCCGCCAGGAACACCCGCACCATCGCCGCGGTCACCTCGCGCGGGTACGCCGACAGCGCCGACACGCCGTGGTCGCCGGCGAAGACGACCACCCGGACGTCGTCGAGCGGGCGCGGCGGCACGCTCCCGTGCGCCGCCGCCAGCCAGGCGGCGATCTCCTCCAGCCTGCCGAGCGCGCCGAGCGGCTTGACCAGGCCGTCGAGCCGCTCCTGCGCGGCGGCGCGGGCGGCGGGGTCGGGTGCGGGAACGTCGAACACGGGCGCCTCCTGGCTACAGGTCGAGCGCCCGGCCCGCGACGACCAGCACGACCCGGTCGGCGTCGGCGGACACCCGGTTGTTGAGTGCGCCCAGCACATCACGGAACAGCCGTCCGGACGACGTTGCGGGCACCACACCGCTGCCGACCTCGTTGCTGACCGCGACCACCGGCACCCGCGCCGCCGCCCAGGCGGCGAGGAAGTCCTCGAGCCGGTCGTCCAGCCGGTGTTCCCAGCCGGGCTTCTGCTTCCAGGCGCCGACGTCGTCCAGCACACGGGACAGCCAGGTGCCGAGGCAGTCGATCAGCAGCGGCTCGGTCGCCTTCCGGAGGGTGCCCGCGAGGTCGGTGGTCTCGACGGTCTTCCAGTGCGACGGCCGCCGCGCCTGGTGCGCGGCCACCCGCGCGGCCCATTCGGGGTCGTCGTCGCCGGCCGGGAGGCCGGGCGCGACGTAGACGAGGTGCGGGTGGCCGGCGACGAGCCGTTCGGCGTGCCGCGACTTCCCCGAGCGGACGCCGCCGAGGACCAGCACCTTGCCTTCGTCACGGCCGTACCGGCGGAGGGCGCGTGCCAGGGTCTCGAGGTAGCCCGCGAGGCGGGCCGTCAGCCTCGCCGACGTCTTCTTCCCGGCGGAGGCGGTGGGCGCAGTCATACCCGGCATTGTGGTGCACGCGCTACCGTGCGCCACGTGCCACTCCGTCTAGGGACAACCGCTGCCGGACTCGTTACCGGATACGCCGCCGACACCCTGTTCGGCGACCCTCGACGGGGGCACCCGGTCGCGCTCTTCGGGGCGGCCGCCGCGCGCCTGGAACGCCTCGTGTGGGCGGACTCGAGATCGCGCGGGGTCGCGTACGCGGGGTTGTGTTCCTTCGGCGCTGTCGGCCTCGGAGTCGCGCTTCAGACGGCGACGCGGCGAAGCCCTTTCGCGCGCTTCTCCCTCACAGCGGTGGGTACGTGGGTCGTGCTCGGCGGACGCGGCCTCGCGGCCGAAGGCGCCGAAATGGCCAGGCTGCTCGAAGCGGGCGACGTGCCTTCGGCGCGTACGCGGCTCTCGCACCTCTGCGCCCGCGACGCGACGGCGCTCGACTCCGCCGAGCTGACCCGCGCGGCGACCGAGTCGATCGCCGAGAACACGTCGGACGCGGTCGTCGCGCCGCTGTTCTGGGGTGCGGTCGCCGGGCTGCCGGGACTGCTCGGGTACCGGGCGCTGAACACGCTGGACGCGATGGTCGGCTACCGGTCGCCGCGGTACCGCCGGTTCGGCTGGGCCGCCGCCCGGGCCGACGACGTGGCCAACCTGGTGCCATCGCGGATCGGCGCGGTGCTCACGGCGTTGTGCGCACCGCTGGCGGGCGGACGCGCCCGCGAGGCGTGGCGGATCTGGCGCCGCGACGGCAGCAGGCACCCGAGCCCGAACGCGGGCCAGGTGGAAGCCGCGTTCGCGGGAGCGCTGGGCATCAAACTGGGCGGCACGAACAGCTACGGAGGCGAAGTGGAGAGCCGCGCGCGGCTGGGGGAGGGACGCGACCCGGAGCCGGTCGACCTGCGTCGGGCGGTGCGGTTGTCGCGCTGGGTCGGGGCGGCTTCAGCCGTCGTCGCGGCGGCAGCGGTCGCCGCGGGGGCCGCGCGGTGAGCGGCCTCCTCATCGCCGGTACCACTTCCGACGCCGGCAAGAGCCTCGTCACCGCCGGCGTCTGCCGGTGGCTGGCCCGCCGTGGGGTGCGTGTCGCGCCCTTCAAAGCGCAGAACATGTCGAACAACTCCATGGTCTGCGCCGACGGCGCCGAAATCGGGCGCGCCCAGTGGCTGCAGGCCCGGGCCGCCCGCGTCGAACCCGAAGCCGCCATGAACCCCGTCCTGCTCAAGCCCGGCAGCGACCGGCGCAGTCACGTCGTCGCGCTCGGGAAGCCCTTCGGCACCCTCGAAGCCGGCGAGTACGCCACCGGGCGCGCCGGGCTGGCCGAGATCGCCTTCGGGGCCTTCCGCGACCTCAGCGACCGCTACGACGTCGTCGTCTGCGAAGGCGCCGGCAGTCCGGCCGAGATCAACCTGCGCGGCGGCGACTACGTCAACCTGGGGCTCGCCCGGCGGTTCGGGCTGCCGGTGCTCGTCGTCGGCGACATCGACCGCGGCGGCGTCCTCGCCGCCATGTTCGGCACCCTCGCCCTGCTGTCGGCCGAAGACCAGGCGCTGGTCGCCGGCTGGGTGGTCAACAAGTTCCGCGGCGACGTCGGCCTGCTGCGGCCCGGCCTCGACAGCCTCGAGAAGGTGACCGGACGGCCGGTGCTGGGCGTGCTCCCGTGGCTCGAGCGCGTCTGGATCGACTCCGAGGACGCCCTCGCCGCCGCGGGCTGGCGCCGGGAGGCCCAGGGGCGCGGCCTGCGCGTGGCCGTCGTCCGGTTCCCGCGCGCGTCCAACGCCACCGACGTCGACGCGCTCGCCGCCGAACCCGGCGTCACCGTCACGCTCACCGCCGACCCGGACGTCGTCGCGGACGCCGACGTCGTCGTGCTGCCGGGGTCGCGCGCCACCGTCACCGACCTCGCCTGGCTGCGCGAGTGCGGCCTCGACACGGCGGTCGCGGCCCGCGCCGCCGCCGGCCGCCCGGTGCTGGGCATCTGCGGCGGTTACCAGATGCTCGCCGAGTCCATTGTGGACCAAGTCGAGTCCGGCGCGGGCGAGGTGCCCGGCCTCGGCCTGCTGCCGGCCCGGGTGACGTTCGCCGAGGAGAAGGTGCTGGCCCGCCCGGCGGGAACGTGGCGCGGCGCCCCGGTCGAGGCGTACGAGATCCACCACGGTTCGGTGACGACCCGAGCGTCCCTCGAGTCCTTTCTGGACGGCGTCCGCGACGGCGCGGTCTGGGGCACGATGTGGCACGGAGCCTTCGAGAACGACGCGTTCCGCCGCGCCTGGCTGACGGAGGCGGCGGCCCAGTCCGGCGTCGAGTGGAAACCGGCGCCGGACGCCCCCGGCTTCGCCGACCTGCGCGAGCAGATGCTGGACAAGCTGGCCGACGCGATCGACGAGCACCTGGACACCGCGGCGCTGCGCACCCTGCTGGAGGCGGGCGCGCCGAAGAACCTGCCGTTCGTCCCGCCTGGCGCGCTTTAGCCGTCAGGGCCGGACGGTTGCGGTGAGCTTCCCGCTGATCTGCCGCAAGGTGCAGACCGCCTCCCGGGCCCCGGCGTTCCAGGACGACTGGGTCGGAACGTGCGCGGCGAACTCGATGCTGGGCGGCGGAGTGCCCTCGGTGAAGTACGCGGCCGCCGCGATCCGGCACAACGGCTGCGCCAGCTCCTGCAGCGCGGTGACCCCGGGGTGGGTCTCGTACCCGTTGCCGACGTCGACCCGCGCGGCGATCTGCTCGTCGTGCGGCACGTCGCAGGCGACCCGGATCACCTGCGCGCCGTCCGCGCCGGAGTCCAGGCAGTCGCCGATCGTCATGGTGTCGATGGAGTCCGTGGCCGCCGCCGCGTGCTTGGCCTGCTGCGGCGTGATCGCCACCAAGCCGCCGATGATCCAAAGTCCGCTGAGCACGAGTCCGGCGATGGCCAGGCCGGTGCCGTCCCGGCCGGTGCGGCCGACCCGGACCAGGGCGCGGATCCCGAGGCCGACGGCGAGCGGGACCACTCCCAGCAGCCCGAGGACGAACGCCGTGATCGCGAACCCGTCGGTCCCGGGGGACTCGACGGGTCCGCGGACGGTCGTCTGGTCGTGGTTGGACAGCGTGGATCGTGTCTCGTCGAACAAATGGGGTCCCCTCCGGAATCCCCCGACCCGGCCGGGAGAACTCTAGGACCCCGAGATCACGATGCGGCGACGGCGGCGTTCTTCTTGGTGAGCGCCTTCTCCGCGAAGGCGCCGAACGCCAAGCCCAGCGCCAGCCACAGCGTCACCTGCGTGCCGACCGAAGCCGTGCGGAAGCCCCACAGCGTCGAGGCCGGGAAGCCCGCCGGGACCTCGTCGACCACCGGCATCAGCCAGGCCACCACGCCGATCACGACGAGGTAGCCCGCCGCCGCCAGCAGGAAGCCGTTCCACGCTCCGAAGCGGTCGGCCAGCTTGCGGCCGAACACCGTCGCGAGGATGCCCACCAGCAGCGACACCGCGACGAACCCGAAGTACAGCTCGGTGCGCGAGCCGATCGTGCCGGCCTGGCCGACCGCCGGCGGGTTGGCCGGGTACTTCAGGAACGGCACCAGGAACACCACCGCGAACGCGCCGCCGGTGAGCAGCAGCGCCGTCACGCGGGGGCGGAGGTTCCCGAGGCGGCCCTGGGCGAACGCGAAGGCCAGCGAAAGCAGACCGCCGATCGCGACGCCGTAGACGAGCACGCCGGTCAGCAGCCCGACGGTGCTCTGGATGTCCCTCGGGACGAGCTCTTCCTCGTGTTCTTCGGCCGGGGCCGGCGTGGCGCCGGCGTCGTGCGAATGGGAGTGGCCGCCGGACTCTTCGAGGCCGATGGCGGTGTTGACCGACGGCTCGCCGAAGGCGTAGGCGAACCCGAACGCGAGCACGCCGGCGATCAGGCCCGCGAGCATGCCGCGGACCAGCAGGGTCTTCATCATCGGAGGTCGTGCCGCCGATCAGTGGCAGGGGAAGGCCAGCAGGTGCCGGCCGTCGTGCACGAACTCGTGGACGTAGGAGTTCGCGAAGACCGCGGTCGCGCCCTGCTCGGCGCTGACGAAGTAGAGCGCGATCAGGGCGAGGAGCACCACGAACACCGCCCACGGCACGATCTCACGGATCGGGATGCGGATCGGGAGCGGAACGGCGGGAGCTGCCGTGTGGGACATGAGCGTGGCCTCCTCGGGCTTTCGCGGCCTCATCGGGGTCGGTCACGAGGATCCGGGTCTGGCTTCCCCCTGGTGGGGGTCACAGTGGCGCGACCGCGCGGACTTGCACCGCGTTCCGGAATCTCCTCGTCTGGCCGGTTGAGCGTAGGTCCGCCGTTCGGGCGGCGTCAATGTGACAATGCCGCGGTGACTCGAATGGTGGCGGCCCTCGATGTGGGCGGGACGACGATCAAGGCGGCGTTGCTCGACGAGCGGCTGGAGCCCAAGGCGACGCTGCGGGCGGAGACGGCGCGCAGCGCGGACGGCACGGCGCTGGCGGCGCAGGTCGCGGAGATCGTGACGGCGCTGGCGGAGCAGGCGGGGACCGGGAGGCCGTCGGCGGTGGGCGTGGTCGTGCCCGGGATCGTCGACGAGGAGACCCGCGTCTGCCACTTCTCGGCCAACCTGGACTGGCGCGAAGTCCCGTTCGGCGAGCTGCTGGAGGGACGCCTGGGGCTGCCGGTGGCGTTCGGCCACGACGTGACGGCCGGGGGCATCGCGGAGTTCCGCGTGGGCGCGGGCCAGGGGGCGACGAACGCGGCGTTCATCCCGGTCGGCACGGGCATCGCGGCGGCGCTGCTGCTCGACGGCCGCATCCACCGCGCGCACGGGCAGGCGGGCGAGGTCGGCCACATCGACGTGGGCCACCCTGGCAAGTGCGGCTGCGGAGCGACGGGCTGCCTGGAGGCGATTTCCTCGGCGGCGGCGATCGCCCGGAGGTACACGGAGCGAACGGGCCGCGCGGCCGACGGAGCGCGCGAGGTGGTGGAGCTGGCCCGCCACGGCGACGAGGTGGCGGTGGCGGTGGTCCAGGACGCACTGGACGGCCTGGGACACGGGATCCGGACATTGCTGACATTGCTGGGCCCCGAGGTGATCGTGCTGGGCGGCGGTTTGTTCACGGCGGCGGACTACGTGCTGGAGCCGGTCCGGGAGTGGCTGGCGGCGCACTTGACGTTCCAGCGGATGCCGGAGCTGCGCATCGCCAAGCTGGGCGACGAGGCCGGGCGGCTCGGGGCGGGGCTGCTGGCGCTGGACTTGCTGGCGGACTGAATTGCCGCGAGGCGGTGAAGGGCACATTCAGGGGCAACTTGTCCCTGAATGTGCCCTTCACGGATTTTGACGGCAGGCTGAAGAGCCGCTCAGAGCGCCCGCAGGAACGCCAGCGACGGCATGAAGAAGTACTCCCCACCCCGCACCGTCACCGCCTGTGGCACCGGCTCGGCCGTCCGCTGCGCCGATCCGCCCCACTCCACCGTGTACTCCGATGTCCCGCGCTCGCCTTGGCCGATCACCGGGTCCAGCCCCGGCGTCACGCCCTCGACGATCGGGAAGCCCGGGTTGTCCGCCCACACCGCCTGCGTGAACTCGAACTGGTTGCCCAGCACCGAATTGAACGCCATGAACAGCAGCCCGACCCCGCCGCTCGGCCGCGCCGAAGGGGGTACGTCCGCGTTCGGGTCGTCGGGGCGCTCTCCGTACGTCACGCCGCGACGCGCCATCAAGTGCAAGCGCTCCTCCGGTGGTGCCTCCGCGCCTCCCGAGCCTCGGGGGTTCGTCTTGCGGATGTGCGCCTGGAACGGGCACTTCAGCGCCGCGCGGTCACTGTCGTAGGTGAAGTTGTTCGACACCGGGCTTTCCGCGCCGTCTTCGCGTTGCGTGGTCAGCGGCGTTCCGTCCTCGAACCGGCCGATCAGCATCGCGCCCGCGCGCTCGCGGTCTTCGCCCGTCAGGCCGAGCGTGTCGGCCAGGTCCGCCTCCGCCTGCTTGAACCTGCGCACGTTCTGCTCCAGCTTGCGGAACACGAAGTAGCTGCCGAAGTGGACGCCCGGATCCGGGGCCGCGGTGTCCGGCACCAGCACCTGCGACAGCGGCGCCGCCGGGTTCCACACGTTGATGCCGTCGGTGTTGTTCTTCTCCGCGTCGACGTCCTCGGTGAGGAACAGCGGCTGGCTCCGGCCGTCGACGTACCCGAAGTGCTCGATGCCCTCGCCCCGCGCGTTGACGCGGCCGAGGCCGGTTTCCTCCGCCAGTACCGTGATCGAATCCGGCAGCAGGCCGAGGATTTCGTTGCGCCGCGCGGTCATCGCCTTGTCCGTCGCGTCGCCGATCAGCACCACCGCGTGGATTTCGCCGTGGTAGCCCGGATCGAACGTCGAGCGCGGCGGGTCGTTCAGCCGCCGCCGCGTCTCCGGCGCCGCCATTCCGCGCCGGAACGCCTCGTCCGCCGGGAACTCCGGGACGCCGAGGACGCCGTAGCCCGCCGCCGTGAGACCGACACCGACGTACGGCGTGCCCGCCGCGCCGCCGTCCTTGAACGCGCCGACCTCTTCGAGGTGCGCCTTGGCGGACTTCATCTTCCCGGTGAGCGACACCAGGAACGCCCGCGCCTCCGCCGCGTCGCCGAATCCCAGCAGCAGCGCGGAAAGGTGGTCGCGGACGTGGGCCTTGAGGATGTTCGGCTGCAGTTCGCCGAGCATCACTTCGGCGTCGCCGGTCGCGGTGGTCCAGGACAACGTGCTGGACAGATCGATACTCATAGCGGGCTCCCCTCCCGTGTGCAACGGGCGCACGCCCGCACCGAACCCCCTCGCCGGTGCGGTGCGTGCCCCCTGGAACCAGGCTGCCCTCGCCGTCCTGTCGCGTGCCACCGAAACCCGGGCATTCACACGAAAGATTAAGTTGAACGCGAAATCTGTTAGCCCGCAACGAAAAACGCGGGACCCGGGAACCGGGACCCGCGTTCTTCGTTCGGCTAACGGATCAGTACCACCACTGCGACTTGCCGCCCGCGATGAAGTCCCACAGCTGCAGGCGCGTGCCGTTGGAGCCGACCGAACCCTCGCCGGTCAGGTACCGGTTGTTCTGCGGGCTCTGCAGGCGCAGGTAGCCCTCCGGGTTCACGGTGTCGGCCCACCACTGGTTCTTGGCGCCGGCGCGGTAGTCCCACAGCTGGACCTTGGTGCCGTTGGCGCCGGCCGTGCCGAGGTCGGCGTCGAGGTACCGGCCGCTCTGCACGTTCTGGAAGCGCAGGTAGCCCTCCGGGATGCGGGTGACGTAGAACGCCTGGTTCGCGGCGTAGACGTCGCAGTCCCACAGCTGCATCTTCGTGCCGTTGCCACCGATCGTGCCCAGGTCCGCGTCCCAGCAGCGGCCGAAGGCGGCGGACTCGATCAGGTACGCGTCGGCCTCGGCGACCTGCGCGCCCGCGACCCCGGCGGTGGACTTGTGCGCGGCACCGACCTTCGCCGGCCGCAGCTTGATCCCGCCCGCGAGCGCCGAGACCGCGGTGCCCTTGCCGTCGGCGGGCGCCGCGCCGGCCTGCGGAACGGCGACGAGGCCGAACAGGCCCGCCGCCGCGGCGACCGTCACCATCAGCCGCTTCATCTTCGTCATGCTTTCCCCTTGTCGTCGGTTCACCCGTGGTGACGAAAGGGCGCCACCCGGCCCCGGGCCCGTGTGGACCCGGTGCGTGGCCGTGCCGGCGAATCCCCCTCGTCGAGACCGTCAAACCCCCGAAAGCGGTCTCTCGGACCATCATTCAGTGCGGTTCCGCCGCCGTCGAGGTCATTTCCGCGAGAGGCCAAAACGCACGTCAGACGTGTAACGGAACGGAACCGGCGCCGATAGAGGGGCAGACACCGGGGGGAGAGCTTGCGCATCGAGCTGACGTTGCCCGACCTCGTCCGCGTCGGGCTCGCCGCCGCGGCCGACCCGATGGGGGAGCTCGCCGCGAGCCTGCAGGTCCTGCAACGCCGTGACGGCGGCCGCACCGCGGCTTCGGCGGCGTTCACGCGGTGGCGGCACCGCGTGTGGCAGAGCCTGCCCGAGTCGGCCGCGGTGCTGATGTGGCTGTGCCGGCCGGGCGCCCCGCTCCCGGGGTTCCTGCTGCCCGCGGCGGGGCGCTACGAGCTGGAGTCCGGGCTCGCGGCCGTGCTGAAGACGGACCCGCTGAGCCTGAAGACGGCGGTGCGCACCGCGCCGGCCGCCCGCGACCTGCCGTCGTGGGCCGCCGCGCTCGCCGACGGCGACACCGCCGGCCTGCCGCGGCTGGTGCAGGCCATGCGGGACTACCACGAGGTCGCGATCGCCCCCGGCTGGGAGACGGTGTCCGGCCAGGTGGACGCCGACCTCGGGATGCGCACGCAGCTGCTGCTCCACGGCGGCGTCGACGCGGTGCTGACCGGCCTGCGCCCGCTGGTCCGCTGGGACGCGCCGGTGCTGGAGACCGAAGACCGGATCCCCGGCGCGGTCCCGTCGGAGGGCACGGGCCTGCTGCTGGTGCCGACGTACTTTTCGGTGTGCCCGGGCCTGGTCCCGCCGGCCCCGGGCGGCATGCCGCGGCTGTACTACCCGTGCGTGCGCCAGGCGGGCCCGCCGGCGGGCTTCGGCCGCGGCGCGCACAAGGCGACGGAACGGGCACTGGCGGACCTGCTGGGCCCGACCCGCGCGGCGGCGCTGGCGGTGCTGGCGGTGGGCTGCTCGACGTCGGAGCTGGCGGCGCGGCTGGGCGTCACGCCGTCGGCGGTCAGCAAGCACACGACGGTGCTGCGGCGGGCCGGGCTGATCACCACGCACCGGGAGCGCAACACGGTGCTGCACTCGCTGACGCCGCTGGGAAGCGCTCTCCTGGACACCTAGCCCCGTTGTCGAGGCCGGGCAAGTGGGACAGCGCCGGCGGAGGTGGCGACAGTGACACCCCCGCCGGCGCCGGGTTCTACGCGATCGGCCGGTCCGTCGGCGCGATCGGGGCGGGCAGGACGTCCCGCCCGGTCAGGTACGCGTCCACGCCGGCCGCCGCGCTGCGGCCCTCCGCGATCGCCCACACGATCAGGGACTGGCCGCGGCCCATGTCGCCGGCCACGAACACGTTGTCCAGGCTCGTCTTGAACGCCTGGTCGCGGGCGACGTTGCCGCGCGCGTCCAGCTCGACACCGAGGTCTTCGATCAGGCCCTTCTTCTGCGGCCCGAGGAAGCCCATCGCCAGCAGGACGAGCTGCGCGGGCAGCTCGCGCTCGGTGCCCTCGACCGGGACGAACTTGCCACCCTCGTTGCGCACCTCGACCAGCTTCAGCGCCCGCACGCGGCCGTCGGAGTCACCCAGGAACTCCTGCGTGTTCACCGCGTACAGCCGCTCGCCGCCCTCTTCGTGCGCCGAGGACACCCGGTAGATCATCGGATACGTCGGCCACGGGTGGGCGTCCGAACGGGACTCCGGCGGCTTCGGCATGATTTCCAGCTGCGTCACCGAACGCGCGCCCTGGCGGTGCGACGTCCCGACGCAGTCCGCGCCCGTGTCGCCGCCGCCGATCACGACGACGTCCAGTCCGGCGGCGTCGAACGGCGACTTCTCCAGCTCGCCCGAAGCCACCCGGTTGGCCGGCGGCAGGAACTCCATCGCCTGGTGGATGCCGTCCAGCTCCCGGCCGGGGATCGGCAGGTCGCGCCAGTCGGTGGCGCCGCCGGCCAAGACCACGGCGTCGTACCCCAGAAGCTCGGCGACGGGCATGTCCTCGCCGACGTTCACCGACGTCCGGAACTCCGTGCCCTCGGCCTCCATCTGCGCCAGGCGCCGGTCGAGGCGGGACTTCTCCATCTTGAACTCGGGGATGCCGTAGCGCAGCAGCCCGCCGATCTTGTCGGCCCGCTCGAGGACCACGACGCTGTGGCCCGCGCGCGTGAGCTGCTGCGCCGCGGCGAGTCCCGACGGGCCGGAGCCCACGACCGCGACCTTTTTGCCCGTCTTCGTCACCGGGAGCTGGGGCGTCACCCAGCCCTCGTCGAAGGCGCGGTCGACGATCGAGATCTCGACCCGCTTGATCGTCACCGGGTCGTCGTTGATGCCGAGCACGCACGCGGTTTCGCACGGCGCCGGGCACAGGGTGCCGGTGAACTCCGGGAAATTGTTCGTCGCGTGCAGGCGTTCGATCGCCTGCTGCCAGTCCTCCCGCCAGGTCAGCGTGTTCCACTCGGGGATGAGGTTCCCGAGCGGGCAACCCTGGTGGCAGAACGGGATCCCGCAGTCCATGCACCGGCCGGCCTGCTTCTGCAGCTTCGTCGTGGCGAAGTCCTCGTAGACCTCTCGCCAGTCCATCAGCCGCAGGTCGACCGGGCGGCGCTTCGGCTCTTCGCGGGTGGTGGTCAGAAAGCCCTTGGGGTCAGCCATGTGCGGCCTCCATGATCGCCTCGTTCACGTCGCGCCCGTCGCGCTCGGCCTGCACCTGGGCGGCGAGC
The DNA here is from genome assembly GCF_053605345.1 of Amycolatopsis sp. NPDC003865. Taxonomy (NCBI): domain Bacteria; kingdom Bacillati; phylum Actinomycetota; class Actinomycetes; order Pseudonocardiales; family Pseudonocardiaceae; genus Amycolatopsis; species Amycolatopsis sp. NPDC003865. The sequence continues at coordinate 165,702 of NZ_JBSGJA010000021.1, forward strand.
ACGCGCTTGTAGTCCTTCGGCATGACCTTCCCGAAGCGGTCGACGCCCGCGTCCCAGTCGGCCAGCAGTTCCCGCGCGACGGCGGATTCCGTTTCGTCGTAGTGCTTTTCCAGGGTCTCGCGCAGGAAGTCCGCGTCCTCGGAGTCGAGCGGGTCGAGGTCGACCATCTCCGGGTTGACGCGGTGCGCGGGCAGGTCCAGCACGTAGGCGATGCCGCCGGACATGCCGGCCGCGAAGTTCCGCCCGATCGGGCCGAGCACGACCATCCGGCCGCCGGTCATGTACTCGCCGCCGTGGTCGCCGACGCCTTCGACGACGGCCAGCGCGCCCGAGTTGCGCACGCAGAACCGCTCGCCGACCTTGCCGCGGATGAAGATCTCGCCGCTCGTGGCGCCGTAGGCGATGACGTTGCCGGCGATGATGTGGTCCTCGGCGGCGATCCGGGCTTCGCGAGGCGGCCGCACGATCAGCCGGCCGCCGGAGAGGCCCTTGCCGACGTAGTCGTTGCCGTCGCCGTAGAGCCGCAGCGTGATGCCCTTGGGCACGAACGCGCCGAACGACTGGCCCGCGGTGCCGGTGAAGGTGACGTCGATGGTGTCGTCGGGCAGGCCTTCGCCGCCCCACCGCCTGGTCAGCTCCGAGCCGAGCATGGTGCCGACGGTCCGGTTGACGTTGCGGACGGGCAGTTCCAGCCGCACCTTGTCCCCGGAGTTCAACGCGCCCTCGGCCAGCTGGATCAGCGTGTTGTCCAGGGCCTTCTCCAGGCCGTGGTCCTGCAGCGTCTGCTGCAGGCGCAGCCCGGCGGGGGCCATGTCGGGCACGTGGAAGATCGGCGAGAGGTCGAGCCCCGAGGCCTTCCAGTGCTCGATCGCCTTGCGCTTGTCGAGGAACTCGGCGTGCCCGACGGCCTCGGCGATCGACCGGAACCCGAGCTCCGCCAGGTACTCGCGCACTTCCTGGGCGATGAACTCGAAGAAGTTGACGACGTACTCGGCCTTGCCGCTGAACTTCTCGCGCAGCTTCGGGTTCTGCGTCGCGACGCCCACCGGGCAGGTGTCGAGGTGGCAGACGCGCATCATGATGCAGCCGGACACCACCAGCGGCGCGGTCGCGAAGCCGAACTCCTCGGCCCCGAGCAGCGCCGCGACGACGACGTCGCGGCCGGTCTTGAGCTGGCCGTCGGTCTGCACGACGATCCGGTCGCGCAGCCGGTTGGCCAGCAGCGTCTGCTGCGTTTCGGCCAGGCCGAGCTCCCACGGGCCACCCGCGTGCTTGATGGACGACAGCGGCGACGCACCGGTCCCGCCGTCGTGGCCCGAGATGAGGACGACGTCGGCGTGCGCCTTCGACACGCCCGCGGCGACCGTGCCGACGCCGACCTCGGACACGAGCTTCACGTGGATGCGCGCGTTCGGGTTGGCGTTCTTGAGGTCGTGGATCAGCTGCGCCAGGTCCTCGATCGAGTAGATGTCGTGGTGCGGCGGCGGGGAGATCAGGCCCACGCCCGGCGTCGAGAACCGCGTCTTCGCGATCCACGGGTACACCTTCGCGCCGGGCAGCTGCCCGCCTTCACCGGGCTTCGCGCCCTGCGCCATCTTGATCTGGATGTCGTCGGCGTTGACGAGGTATTCGCTCGTGACGCCGAACCGGCCGGACGCGACCTGCTTCACGGCGCTGCGCCGCTCCGGGTCGTACAGCCGCTCGGCGTCTTCGCCGCCCTCACCGGTGTTCGACTTGCCGCCGAGGCGGTTCATCGCGATGGCCAGCGTCTGGTGCATCTCCATCGAGATCGAGCCGTAGGAGATGGCGCCGGTGGCGAACCGCTTGACGATCTCCGAGACCGGCTCGACCTCCTCGATCGGTACCGGCGCGCGCTTGCCGTACTTGAAGTCGAACAGCCCGCGCAGCGTCAGCAGCTTTTCGGCCTGGTCGTCGACGGCCTTCGTGTACTCCTTGAAGATGTCGTACTTCCCGGACCGCGTGGAGTGCTGGAGCTTGAACACCGTCTGCGGGTTGAACAGGTGCGGTTCGCCCTCGCGGCGCCACTGGTAGTCCGCGCCGGTCTCCAGCTCGCGGTGGGGCGCGTGGAACCCGTCGGCCGGGAACGCGTACTTGTGCCGCTTCGCGACCTCGTCGGCGAGGGTTTCGAAGCCGACGCCGCCGAGACGGGACGTCGTGCCGGTGAAGCAGTTCTCGATGACCTCTTCGCCGAGCCCGATCGCCTCGAAGATCTGCGCGCCGGTGTAGGACGCGACGGTCGAGACACCCATCTTGGACATCGTCTTGCGGACGCCCTTGCCGAGCGCCTTGATCAGGTTCTGCGTCGCTTCCTTCGGCGTCACGCCCGGGATCAGGCCCTGGTGGGCCATCTCCTCGACGGTCGCCATCGCCAGGTACGGGTTCACCGCGGCGACGCCGTAGCCGATCAGCAGCGCGATGTGGTGCACCTCGCGCGCGTCGCCGGCCTCGACGATGAGGCCGACCTGCGTACGCGTCTTCTCACGGACGAGGTGGTGGTGCACCGCGCCGGTCAGCAGCAGCGAGGGGATGGGCGCGTGGTCTTCGTCGACCCCGCGGTCGGACAGCACGATCAGCCGCGCGCCGTCCTCGATCGCCTCGGACACCTCGGCGCGGATCTCGTCGAGGCGCTTGACCAGCGCGTCGCCGCCGCCGTGGACGTTGTAGCGGCCGAGCACGGTGACGGCCTGGAACTCGGGCAGGTCGCCGTCGTCGTTGACGTGCACGAGCTTGGCGAGCTGGTCGTTGTCCAGCACCGGGAACGGCAGCACGATCCGGCGGCACGACGACGCGTCGCCCTCGAGGAGGTTCGGCTCGGCGCCGATCTGCGTGCCGAGCGCGGTGACGAGCTCCTCGCGGATCGCGTCCAGCGGCGGGTTCGTCACCTGGGCGAAGAGCTGGATGAAGTAGTCGAACAGCAGCCGCGGCCGGCTGGACAGCGTCGCGATCGGCGAGTCGTTGCCCATCGAGCCGATCGGCTCCGCGCCGGTGCGGGCCATCGGCTCGAGGATGGCCTCGAGCTCTTCCTCGGTGTAGCCGAACGCCTGCTGACGGCGGACCAGCGCCGCGTGCAGCGGCACTTCGCGGTCGCGCTCGGGCAGGTCCTCCAGGTGCAGGAGACCGGCCTCGACCCACTCGTCGTACGGGTGCGCGGTGGCCAGCTCGGTCTTGATCTCCTCGTCCTCGATGATCCGGCCCTCGGCGGTGTCCACGAGGAACATCCGTCCGGGCTCGAGGCGGCCCTTCCGGACGATCGTCGCCGGGTCGATGTCGAGCACGCCGACCTCGGAGGCCAGCACGACGAGGCCGTCGTCGGTCACCCAGTAGCGGCCGGGGCGCAGGCCGTTGCGGTCGAGGACCGCCCCGATCTGGCTGCCGTCGGTGAACGCGACGAGCGCCGGGCCGTCCCACGGCTCCATCAGAGTCGAGTGGAACTCGTAGAAGGCGCGTCGCGCCGGGTCCATTTCCTGGTGGTTCTCCCAGGCTTCCGGGATCATCATGAGAACCGCGTGGGGCAGCGAGCGGCCGCCGAGGTGCAGCAGTTCCAAGACCTCGTCGAAGGACGCCGAGTCGCTCGCGCCGCGCGTGATCACCGGGTAGACGCGCTTGAGGTCGCCCGGGATCAGATCGGTTTCGAGGAGGGCTTCGCGGGCATCCATCCAGTTGCGGTTGCCGCGCAGGGTGTTGATCTCGCCGTTGTGCGCGACGTAGCGGTACGGGTGCGCCAGCGGCCACGACGGGAAGGTGTTGGTGGAGAAGCGGGAGTGCACCAGGCCGATGGCGCTGGTGACACGCTCGTCGGTCAGGTCGGCGAAGAAGCGCTCGACCTGCGGCTCGGTGAGCATTCCCTTGTAGACGATCGTCCGCGAGGACAGCGACGGGAAGTAGACGTCGTCCTCGACGAGCTCGTGCTCGGCGCGCTTGCGGACGCAGAAGGCGCTGCGCTCGATGTGCAGCGGGTCCGAGTGCTCCGGCTTCGGGCGGCGCGCGGCGAGGAACAGCTGCGTGAAGTGCGGCATGGTCTCGGCCGCGGTCGGCCCGCAGTGCTCGGTGTGCACCGGCAGCTCGCGCCAGCCGAGGACGCGCATGTCCTCCTCGGCGGCGATGCGCTCGATGGTCGTCATGGCCCGGCCGCGGCGCTTTTCGTCCCGCGGCAGGAAAGCCGTGCCGACGGCGTAGGTGCCCGGCTCGGGGAGCGCGAAGTCCACGACCTCGCGGTAGAACTCGTCCGGGATCTGGATCAGCAGGCCGGCGCCGTCGCCGGTGTCCGGTTCGGCGCCCCGCGCCCCGCGATGTTCCAGGTTGCGCAACGCGACCAGGGCCTTGGCGACGATCGAATGATCTCGTCGTCCGGTCAGGTCGGCGACGAAGGCGACACCGCAGGCGTCGTGTTCGTAGTCGCTCCGGTAAAGGCCCTCGGCCTCGGCGTTGCTGAGCTGCTGCCCCGCCGGGGGCAGGGAACGGGCACGGTGGGTCACGGCTGGCCGCCTCCCAAGGCGTTGGCGCGACCGGTACTCACCTCATCGAGTGGTTCGAGCTGAACCGGTTAACGAAGTGGTCCGGGACCGCGATGGTCAGTCGAGAACAGTTGCTGTTGTCGGCGTTGGTGGTGTCACAGTGCAAGATGCCGCCAGGTACCGGCCGAGCCGCGATGCTCGGAAACCGGACGCGGTCATCTGGGAGGCCGCACAACACTGGGCAGCCGAACATGTCGGGTCCTGCGTGCGCGCACAGACCGGCCACTGTGGTGGGGGTCAGCCGGAGCGCGCGGTGTTACTCCCGGGTTCGCCGGGTCTTATGACGATAGTGTGAATTCGCTGTTATCGACATACGTCGTTGCGCCCGGGTGGGAAATGCCACGGTTGCGTTGACGGACCCCAGGGTAGTCCCATATGTCGGGCTGTCGCTCCCGAAGTGCGGTCAATATCGGCTCTGGCCTGCGAAAACGTCCGTCCCAAGTGGTCTGGGGCCACCTTCCCGGTGCTGCCGCGGGGTGGGATGCTGGCTGCATGGCGGACTCGTCCGATGACTGATCGTTATCTCTCCGTGGCTCGTTCCGGCGTCCGCGAACTCGAGATCAAGCGCTCCCGGTTCCTCTGCGCGGTCGCTCCGGTGACGTCGGAAGCGGCCGCGCGCGAGTTCATCGCGGCCCGCCGCCGGGCCGATCCGGGGGCGCGGCACCACTGCCACGCGTTCGTTTTGGGTGCTGATGGGCGAACCCGGCGGTCCAGTGACGACGGTGAGCCGGCCGGTACGGCGGGCACGCCGATGCTCGAGGTGCTGCGGCGGCGTGAGCTGACCGACACGGTCGCGGTCGTCACGCGCTACTTCGGCGGAGTGCTGCTCGGGGCGGGCGGGTTGATCCGCGCGTACGGTCAGTCCGTTTCGGACACGCTGGAAGTTGTTGGTGTACTAGAACACCGGCGTCTCAGGCTGGTCGAGGTCGCCGTGAGTTACGACCGCGCGGGCCGGCTGGAGAACGACCTGCGCGCGTCGCCGTACCTCGTGCACGCGACCCGCTTCGACGAACTCGCCCGGTTCGAGATCGGGCTGGCGCCGGGGGAGGGGCCGGCTTTCGAGGGGATGCTGGCGGACCTGACGAACGGCGAAGCGTCGACGACCGAGCTCGGCGACCACTGGGTGGTCCACCGCGGCTGAGTGGTCCGGTCCGCCAAACCGCTTGGCGCGCAACGAACTTTCGGCGCTTCCACCCGAGGGTCCCGCCGTGGCACCATGTCGTGCCACTCCAGTTCCGGCACCACCTCGATCACCAGAACGTCGTCAGCGAAGCAGGTTCCACGCTGACAACGTTGTCACCACCTGCTTCGCCCGCCCGACAACGTTGTCGCCCAGCGGAAAGCGTGTGCGACAAGGAGAGGAAAGGTTCATGTCCGGACCATTCGCCAGACGGTTGCGCGCGGCCGTGCTCGCCGCGGTCGTCGGGGGCGCGGGACTCGTCGCGCTGCCCGCTTCCCCCGCCGCGGCCGACACGCTGGCCCTTACGCAGTACGTGAATCCCTTCATCGGCACCGACAACAGCAACTCGCCGAACCCCGTTCCCGGCGGAGCGGGCGGCAGCACGTACCCCGGTGCCGTCGTGCCGTTCGGGATGGTGCAGTTCAGTCCGGACACCCCGACCGCGTCGCCGTCCGGGTACCGCTACAGCGACACGAGCATCGAGGAGTTCAGCCTCACCCACTTCAACGGCGCCGGCTGCGCCAACAACGAGGACCTCGGCCTGCTGCCGATCACCGGCGCGATCGGGACCTCGCCGGGCACCGGCTGGACCGGCTACGCGGGCCGCTACACCAAAGCCAACGAGTCGGCCGCGCCCGGCTACTACAAGAACAAGCTCGACAACTACAACACGACCGTCGAGCTTTCCGCGACCAAGCGGTCGGGCTTCATGAAGCTGACCTACCCGAACACGACGTCCGCGCGGCTGCTCGTCAACACCGGCCGCAGCGCCACCGGAAACCGCACCGGGTCGATCTCCATCAGCGGCAGCCAGCTCACCGGTTCGGTGACCGGCGGCGGTTTCTGCGGTTCATCGAAGACCTACCAGATCTTCTACGTCATCCAGTTCGACCGCGCGCCCAGCGGGTTCGGCACGTGGCTCGGCGGCACGGTGAGCGCCGGATCCTCGAGCACCAGCGGCACGAACTCCGGCGGCTACGTCACGTTTGACACCTCGAGCACCACGACGGTGCAGGCGAAGGTCGGCATCTCGTTCGTCAGCCTGGCCAACGCGCAGGCGAACCTCGCCGCCGAAAACCCCGGCTTCGACTTCGCCGGGATCCGCGGCGCGGCCGACACGAGCTGGAACAGCGTCCTCAACCGCGTCCAGGTGACCGGCGGCGCGACCGCGGACCTGCAGAAGTTCTACACGGCGCTGTATCACGTCTTCCAGAACCCGAACATCGCCAGCGACACGAACGGCCAGTACCGCGGCTTCGACCAAGCGGTGCACACCGCGTCGCACACCGTCTACCAGAATTACTCCGGCTGGGACATCTACCGGTCGTGGGCCGCGTTGATCAGCCTGGTCGCCCCGGCGGAAGCGAGCGACATCGCGAAGTCGATGGTGCTCGACGGCCAGCAGGGCGGGCTGCTGCCCAAGTGGTCGCACAACAGCAACGAGCACTTCGTGATGACCGGTGACCCCGGGCCGATCATCGTGGGCAGCATGTACGCCTTCGGCGTCCGCGGCTTCGACACGGCGGCGGCGCTCACGTTGATGGACAAGAGTTCCAACGGCGGCACCACGCAGGGCCAGGCGATCCGCGGCCGCCAGTCCGGGTACGTCAGCCGGCACTACGTCTACGAAGACCCGTCCGACTCGCTCGAGTACTCGGCGTCGGACTTCGCCGTGGCGCAGTTCGCGAAAGCCGTGGGCGACACCACGAAGTACACCACCTACATGCAGCGCGCCCAGTGGTGGCAGAACGTGTTCGGCACCGACTCGGGCTACATCCAGCCGCGCGGCAGCGACGGGAACTGGGCGTGGCCGGTCGTGCCGTCGAGCAACAGCGGCTACACCGAGGGCAACCCGTCGCAGTACACGTGGATGGTGCCCTACAACTACCAGGGCCTGATCAACCTGATGGGCGGCCGCCAGACCGCCGTCCAGCGGCTGGACCACCACTTCACCCAGCTCAACGGCGGCCTCACCCAGCCGTACTTCTACATCGGCAACGAGCCCGAGCACGGCGTGCCGTGGGCGTACAACTACGCCGCCCACCCGCAGGGCGCGAGCTCCGCGGTCCGGCGCGTGATGAACGAGTCGTTCACCACCGGCCCGGGCGGCCTGCCGGGCAACGACGACCTCGGCGCGACTTCGGCGTGGTACGTCTTCGCCGCGCTGGGGATGTACCCGGCGACGCCGGGCGCGGACGTCCTGGCCCTGCACGGCCCGCTGTTCCCGGCGGCCTCGATCATCCGCCCGAGCGGCACGATCCAGATCACCGGCTCCGGCGCGGGGCAGGGCTCGCAGTACGTGCAGAGCCTGAGCGTCAACGGGACCGCGACGACGAAGTCGTGGATCCGCTACGGCGACATCGCGGGCGCGTCCACGCTGAACTACGCGATGGGCTCGTCGGCGAGCGCGTGGGGCACGAGCACCGCGGACGTCCCGCCGTCGTACAACGACGGGTTCACGCCGCCGCCGGCCGCGCCGGAGCTCGGCACGAACCTGGCCCAGGGCAAGGCGGCCACGGGATCGGCCACCTGCAACTCGGCCGAGGGCCCGGCCCTCGCCGTGGACGGCAGCCTGGCGAACAACAGCAAGTTCTGCTCCCTCGCCTCGGCCAAGTACCTCCAGGTCGACCTGGGCTCGGCGCAGAACGTGTCGTCGTTCGTGGTCAAGCACGCCGGCCTGGGCGGTGAGACGACGGGCTGGAACACCGGCGCGTTCACCATCCAGACGTCGACCGACGGCAGCACGTGGACGACGGTCGCGTCCGTCACCGGATCGCGGGCCAGCCGCACGTACAGCCCGATCACGACGAGGTCGGCCCGGTACGTGAAGCTGAACCTCACCACGCCGACCAACAACGGTGACGGCGCGGCGCGGATCTACGAGTTCGAGGTCTACCGCTGACCCACCGGTCGTGAGTGAGAAACAGTGTTCTAACCCTGTTTCTCACTCACGACGGGTGGGGTCATGCCAGGCGGAGCGTCGTCTCCGGGTGGAAGGCGTGGGTCTCGCCTTCGCCGCGCAGACCCACCCGGACGTTGTCGCCCATCCGGGGCGGCGTGCGGCCGTCCACGCGGACGACGAACCGGTCGTCGCCCACCTTGCCGTGCAGGTACGCGTCCGCGCCCAGTTCCTCCACGAGCTCCACCACCAGCTCGAACCCGCCTTCGGACACCAGTTCCAGCGACTCCGGGCGGACGCCGAACACCACTTCGCGCAGATCTCCCGCGGCGGAAAGCACCGACCGCGGCAGCGGCAGCACGACGTCGCCGAGCTGGACGCCGCCTTCGGTGAGCGGCAGCGTCGCCAGGTTCATCGCCGGTGAGCCGATGAAGCCCGCCACGAAACTGTTGTGCGGGTTCTCGTACAGCTCCCGCGGCGACGCGCACTGCTGCAGGACGCCGTCCTTCAACACGGCCACCCGGTCGCCCATCGTCATCGCCTCGACCTGGTCGTGCGTGACGTAGATGGTCGTCGTGCCCAGCCGCTGCTGCAGCTTCGCGATGTTCGCGCGCGTCTCCACCCGCAGCTTCGCGTCCAGGTTGGACAGTGGTTCGTCCATCAGGAACACGCTCGGCTCGCGCACGATCGCCCGGCCCATCGCGACGCGCTGCCGCTGCCCACCGGACAGCGCCTTCGGCTTGCGGTCCAGGAAGCGAGTCAGGTCCAGCATCTTCGCCGCCTCGCCCACGCGAGCCGAAATGTCCGAAGAGGACATTCCACGCAGCTTCAGCGCGAAGCCCATGTTCTCGGCCACCGTCATGTGCGGGTACAGCGCGTAGGACTGGAACACCATCGCGATGTCCCGGTCCTTCGGCGGCAGGTGCGTGACGTCCCGGTCGCCGATGTGGATGGCGCCCTCGTCGATGTCCTCCAGCCCCGCGAGCATCCGCAGCGCCGTCGACTTCCCCGACCCCGACGGCCCGACCAGCACCAGGAACTCGCCGTCCGGCACCGCGAGGTCGAGCTTGTCGACGGCCTTGACCGCGTGCGCGCCCGGGTAGATCCGCGACGCCTGCTCGTAAACGACTCCGGCCATGGTTACTTCACCGCTCCCATCGACAGCCCGCGGACGAGGTGGTTCTGCGCGATCCAGCCGACGATCATCACCGGCAGCGAGGCCAGCAGCGCGGCGGCGGAAAGCTGGGCCCAGTACAGGCCCTCACTGGTGATGAACCCGACGAGGAACACCGGCACGGTGCCGGCGCGCGCCGCCGTCAGGTTGACCGCGTAGAAGAACTCGGTCCAGGAGAAGATGACGCAGATCAGCGCGGTCGCCGCGATCCCGGGCGCCACCACCGGCATGATGATCTTGCGCAGCAGCGTCGGCAGGTTCGCGCCGTCGATCCGGCCCGCCTCGATCATCTCGTGCGGCACCTCGAGGAAGAACGACCGCATCATCCAGATGGCCAGCGGCAGGTTCATCGACGTGTACAGGATGACCAGCGCCCACACCGTGTCCAGCAGCTCGGTGTTCTGGGAGATGATGTACAGCGGGATGATCGCCGCCACGATCGGCAGCATCTTCGTCGAGAGGAAGAAGCCCAGCGCGTTCGACGTGCCCTTCACCGGTGCCAGCGACAGCGCGTACGCCGCCGGGACGCCGAAGAGCAGCACCAGCGCCGTCGAGAGGATCGTGACGAACGCCGAGTTGGACAGGTAGGGCAGGAACCCGCCACCCAGGACGTTGCCGATCTGGTCGAACGTCGGGGTGAAGAACAGCTTCGGCGGGTCGGTGTAGGCGTCCGCCTCCTGCTTGAACGCCGTGAGGATCATCCACAGCAGCGGGAAGACGAACAGGATGGCCAGTACCCAGGTCGCGACGGTCAGCGACCCCTTGCCGTACTGCCTCTTCCGAGGGGCGATGGTCGTCATTTGATCCCTCCGCTCACGGAGAACGTGCGGAACATCAAGCGCAGCGCGAAGGTCGCGACGATCATCGTCAGGATCACGACGATCACGCCCATCGCCGACGACTGGCCGACGTCGAAGCCTTCGAACGCGCGCTGGTAGATGTAGTACGGCAGGTTGGTGCTGGCCGTGCCCGGCCCGCCCTGGGTCATCAGGAAGATGGCGTCGAAGCTGTTGACGATGTAGATCGCGCCCAGCAGCGTCGCCAGCTGCAGGAACCGGGACAGGTGCGGCAGCGTGATGGAGACGAACGTCCGCCACCGGCTGGCACCGTCCACAGAGGCCGCTTCCAGGACCTCTTTGGACTGGCTCTGCAGCCCGGCGAGGATCAGCAGCATCATGAACGGCGTCCACTGCCACACGATCTGCGCCATCACCGCGGCGAGGGGGAACTCGGAGAGCCAGTCGACGTCGGTGCCGAAGACGAAGTGCAGCAGCCCGTACGTCGGGTCGAACACCGTGGTCTTCCACAGCAGCGCGCCGGCCGCCGGCAGGATCAGGAACGGCGTGATCAGCAGCGTCCGGACGACGCCGCGGCCGAAGAACTTCCGGTCGAGCAGGATCGCCAGGCCGAGGCCCAGCAGCAGGGCGACCAGCACGCACACGACCGTCAGCACGACCGTGTTGAGCAGCGCGACCAGGAACGTCGTGTCGCTGAAGACGTCGATGTAGTTGTCGAGGCCGACGAAGTGCCGGGAGCCCGGCCGGACCAGGTTCCACGACTGGAACGAGTAGAACACGGTGAGCAGGAACGGCAGCTGCGTCACCGCGATGACGAAGATCAGCGCGGGCAGCAGCGGCAGCCGCCGCTTGGCCGCGGTGCTCAGGCCTTTCTTTTCCTCGGCCTTCGCGTGGGTGTGGGAGGTGGGGGCATCTACGGAGAGGGTGGACATCACTGCACCGCCTTGTAGGAATCGCCCACCGTCTGGGCGTAGTCCTGGGACTGCTTCAGGGCGTCTTCGACGGACTCGCGGCCGGCGATCGCCGCCGACAGCTGCTGGCTCACCCGGGTGCCCAGGTCCTGGAACTCGGGGATGCCGACGAACTGGATGCCGGGGTAGGGCACCGGGTTCGCCATGGCCTTCTGCTGGTTCGCGTCCGCGATGCCGTCGAGCGTCGGCTTCGCGTAGGCCGCCGCGGCCTTCGCGTAATCGGGGATGGCGTAGGTCGACTGGCGCACGCCCGGCGGGACGCGGTTCCAGCCGTAGGTCGCCCCGACCTTCTGCACGTAGGCCTTGTCGGTCATCCAGGCCATGAACTTCCAGGCCGCGTCCTTGTCCTTGGCGACCTTCGGGATGCCGAGCGCCCAGGTGTAGAGCCAGCCGCTGGCCTGGGTCTTGACGACCGGCGCGGGCGCGTACCCGGACTTGCCGACGATCTTGCTGCTCGACGGGTCCTCGTTGGTGCCCGCCATGACCGTCGCGTCGTACCACATCGCGGCCTGGCCCTGGGTGTAGCGCGTGCCGCACTCGGAGAACCCGGCGCTGGAGGCGCCGACCTCGCCGTGCTCGCGGATCAGGTTGACGTAGAAGTTCGCGGCTTCGGTGAACTCCGGCGACGTCAGCTTGGCGTTCCAGTCCTTGTCGAACCACTGCGCGCCGAAAGTGTTGGCCACGGTCGTGAACGGCGCGAGGCTCTCGCCCCAGCCGGGCTTGCCGCGCAGGCAGATCCCGCTGACGCCGGCGGCCTTGTCGTCGAGCTTCGCGGCGAAGTCCGCGATCTGCTGCCACGTCGGCTTGGCCGGCATGGTGATCCCGGCTTTGTCGAAGAGGTCCTTGCGGTAGGCCAGGAACGACGACTCGCCGTAGAACGGCACCGCGTACATCTGGTTCTGGTACGACAGCGACTGCTTGATGCTGGGGATGAAGTCGCCTTCGTCGTAGCCCGGGGTCGACGCCATGTGCGGTTCGAGGTTCTCGAGCCAGCCGTTGGCCGCCCACTGCGGAGCCTCGTAGTTGCTGATCATGACGACGTCGAACTCGCCGCCCTCGGTGGCGGTCGACGCGGTGATCTTCGCGCGGGCCTGGTTTTCCGGCAGCGACACGAACTTCAGGTTGATGCCGGTGGCTTTCTCGAACTCGGGCGCGAGCGAGATCGCGTCCTTCATCTGCGGGTTGGACACGATCGCGATGACGAGCGTCGAGTTGCCCTGGCCGATCGAGCCCGCGCCCGCGCAGCCGGTGACCAGCAGCGACGTCGCGGCGAAGAGGGTGAGGAGCTTACGCACGGCCGCCTCCCGGGAGTACCTGGACCTTGAGGCCCGAGCCGCTGCGCATCTTGGCCAGCGCCTCGGGGTACTGCTCCAGCGGCAACCGGTCCGTGAGCAGCGAGTCGGTGTCGATCGCACCATTCGCGACGAGGTCGAGCGCCGTGCCGAAGCTGTGCAACACGGCCATCGAGCCGACGATGGTGATCTCGTCGTTGTAGATGCGGAACGGCGAAAGCGCGACGCGGGCTTCGGCCGGGGCGACGCCGAAGACGAGCAGCCGGCCGCCGCGGCGGATCGAGTCGAACGCGGCTTCGATGGCGGGCGCGGCGCCGGTGGCGTCGACGGCGACGTCGAACTTCTCGCCGTTCAGGTCACTGACGTCCTTCGCGGTGGCGACGGCGCCGAGGCTCTTCGCCCGCGGCAGCCGGGCTTCGTTGCGGTCGACCACCGTGACCTGCGCGCCGGAGCGCTGCAGCAGCTGCTGCATGATCAGGCCCATGGTGCCGGCGCCGACGACGAGAAAGCGTTCTCCGGCTTCGACGCCGACGCGGCGCACGCCGTGCACCGCGCAGGAGACGGGCTCGACCAGCGCGCCCTGCTCCCACGTCATGGTGTCGGGCATGCGGTAGCAGGTGGACGACGGGACGGCGACGTACTCGGCGAAGGCGCCGTTGACGGTGTCGCCGGTGGCGCCCCAGTTCGCGCAGAGGTTGCCGTGGCCGGCGCGGCACGGGCCGCAGTAGCCGCAGAACAGCGACGGGTCGACGGCGACGCGGTCGCCGACCTTCCACTCGCCCGGCACGTCGGCGCCGAGCTCGACGATCTCCCCGGCGAACTCGTGCCCGGGGACGATGGGGTACGGGGTGGGCGGGAAGTGCCCGTCCGCGATGTGCAGGTCGGTCCCGCAGATCCCGCACGCTCCGACCTTGACGACGACCTGGCGTTCCCCGGGTTTCGGATCGGGCACCTCGCCGACCCTGATCTCACCGGGCCGGTCGACGATGGCGGCACGCATGCCTTGCCCCTTTCTCGCGCTCATATGAGCGGCGGTGACCTATGGCGTCGAGAACATGTGAAGGCATTACAGGTCTGACGTCGGTGTTACGTCAACCTTTCGGGCAGATTTCGCGCTATAGTGCTCAGATGAGCGCTTCTCGCAAGGGTGCGTCGCTCTCGGAAGCGATGCTGCTCGCCACCGTCGCCCGGCGCTTCTACGTGCAGGGACGCTCGAAGCTGGAGATCGCGGACGAGTTCGGCGTCAGCCGCTTCAAGGTGGCCCGGATGCTCGACACCGCCATGGAGTCCGGCCTGGTCAGGGTGGAGTTCTCGCTGCCGGCGCCGGTCGACCTGGCGTTGTCCGACGAGGTGCGCACGGCGTACGGGCTGAAGCAGGCGCTGGTGCTCGAACGCTCAACCGAGCGCGAGCCGCGGGAAGTCGTCCGGGCCAAGATCGGGACACTGGCGGCCCGGCTGCTGGAGGAGATCGCGACGCCGTCGGACGTGATCGGGTTGTCGTGGGCGCGGTCGGTGAACGCGATGACGGAGGCGATCCGGTCGTTGCCGCGCTGCCCGATCGTCCAGCTGTGCGGGGTCCAGGCGGGGATGGACATGCGCGGCCGGTCGGTGGAGACGGTCAGCCGCGTGACATCGGTGTCCGGCGGCGACGCGTACCCGATCTTCGGGCCGCTGGTGCTCCCGGACCGCCGCACCACGGAGACGTTGCGGCGCCAGCCGGGCATCGCGGAAACGTTCGGGCAGTTCCGGAACCTGACGAAGGCCGTGGTCAGCATCGGCGCGTGGCAGCCGGGCGAGTCGACGGTGTACGACGCGCTGGACGAGGCCGAGCGAGCGGCGATCGCGGCCCGCGGAGCGACGGCGGAAGTCGCGGCGCGGTTGTTCGACGCGTCGGGGAACGCTTTGTCGACGGGGCTGGCGCACCACGTGCTGGCGATCAGCCATGAAGAGCTGATGGCGGTGCCGGAGGTGATCGCGCTGGGCTACAGCAGGCCGAAGGCGGCGGCGGTGGACGCGGTACTGCGCTCGGGAATGGTGTCGACGCTGATCACGGACGCGGCGGCGGCGGTCCCGTTGCTGGCGCTGGCGGCGAAGAACCCGCCGGCCCCGCGCGGCTGACCGCGGCTTGCCCTTCCGCTCGGCCACGCCCCGCAGGCCCGCTCGCTTTCCCGCCCGGCAACCCCGCAGACCCGCTTGCCCCTGCCCGGCCGCGCCCCGCGGGCCCGCTTGCTCCCACCGCTCAGCCGCGCCCCGCAGGCCCGCTTGCTCCCACCGCTCAGCCGCGCCCCGCAGGCCCGCTTGCTCCCACCGCTCAGCCGCGCCCCGCAGGCCCGCTCGCTCCCACCGCTCA
>NZ_JBSGJA010000021.1:180998-204712 GCF_053605345.1 Amycolatopsis sp. NPDC003865
AGCCGCGCCCCGCAGGCCCGCTCGCTCCCCCGCCCGGCCGCACCCCGCAGACCCGCTCGCCCCTGCCCACCTACTCCCTCGGGAGTACCCGCTCCCCGCCCGCGTACTTCCCCTGGCGCACTTCGCCCGTCCCCGGCTCCGGGGCGAAACCCGGGTCGCGCCCGATGTGCCCGCACCCTCGCTCAGTGAGCCTGGAAGGCGTGAAAACATCCCCTCGCTGGCGCCAGTCCGTCGTCTGGCTGCACGTCGTCTCGTCCGTCGCCTGGATGAGCCAGGCCCTCGCCCTCGTCGTGCTGATGTCCGCCGGCGCGCCCGCGATGGCCGACCGGCTCGACTCCGTCCTGCTCGCCCCGATGGCGAACGTCTCCGCGTTCACCGGGCTCCTGCTCGCCGGCGCGACGGCGTGGGGCTACTTCCGGCATTGGTGGGTGCTCATCAAGTTCGCCCTGACGCTGATCCAGCTCTACGCCGGGATCTTCCTGCTCTCCCCCGCGTTGCGCGAATCCGCCGGCACCGGCGAAGTCGCCTGGCCGCAGCTCGCCGGGGCGTCGCTGATGGCGAGCGCGCTGGCGTTCCAGGCGTGGCTTTCGGTCGCGAAGCCGGGCCGCAAGACGCCGTGGTCCCCCGCCGCCAAACCGCCGACCGCGCCGACGTGGGTGTTCGTGGCCGGGATCGCCGCGCCCGCGTCCGACGTCACCGCCGGGCTGCTGCTGGGCTACCCGCTCCCGGCGTTGTCACTGGTCACGCTGATCGTGCTCGGTTTTGAGCGGCGACGACGTCGTCGCCGTGCTCGGCGGCCCACCGTCCGAAGCCCTCGATCGGCTCCAGGAAGCTTGCGCCCAGCGCCGTGAGCGCGTAGGCGCAACGCCCAGGCGATCCTGACCCCGGCGGGCTGAGCGGGTCAGAGGCCGTATTCGATGGCGGTGGCGTTCGGGCTCGCCAGCAACGCGTACTCCACCATCGATGCGGCCGACGCCGCCGGGGCCAGTCCCACCACTACCGCGGCCGCAACGAAGATCCCCGCCAGCAAACGCTTCACCATGGTCCCTCCCAGGTTCCGGAGCCCTCCACGCTAGCCCCGAACCCGCCCTGCCCCGCCACGATTGCGCCGTTGAGCGCAGCGACTGCGTCGGCGTCGCCCAGCGCCAGATCCGCCGCACGGGCGCGCAGCGGCGCGCCGCCGCGGGGGACCAGCGTCACCTCGCCCGTGGCCAGGTCCGTCACCAGCGTGCTCAACGTCATCAGGTCGTCGCCGTCGGTGGCGTTCCGGTGGACGGCGCCGGTCAGCGCCGACACCAGCCACTTCGCGTCCGGGGCCACCGGCGCCAGGTGCGCGCACACTTCGGCGCGGGCCAGGCTCTCCTCGGAAGCCGCGTCCAGCGAGGGCGACAACCGCCGGAAGTGGTTGGTGTGCCAGGCGAACCCGCTGTCCACAGTGGTCACCGCCGTCTCGTGGCCCGCCTTCTCGACCACCGTCACCGCGGGCGAGCCGATCTGCCCCATCGTGTACGCGAACCCGCCCGCCGAAGGGCGGGACCGCAGCACCGACACCGCCTCCGCCGGCCCCGACGCGCGCTGAGCCGTGCGCGCCACGAAGTGCCGGCCCGCGCACGGCGACGGCGCCACCACGCTCACGCTGTCGATCCCCCACACCAGCCCGTGCGTGGTCAGCGTGAACGTGTTCGACGGCAGGAACCCCGGGTACCACCACACGCACACGCCGGGCTCGCCGTCGATCAGCAGCGTCAGCAGCCGGCCGATGCCGTCGAACACCGGGGCGCCGTCCTCGTTGTGGCCCAGCAGCGACGACACACCAGCCCACGCCAGGTCCGTGCAGCCCGTGCCGTCGCCCGCGCCCAGGTCGCCGCGCAGGTTGGCCAGCAGCAGGTCGTCGAACGGCACCCCCGCGCCCGCCGCCAGCGCCGTCAGCTCGGCGTACGCGTCCGGGTGCTCGACCTGCGACGCCGATTCGATCGCCCGGAACAGCACCGGCGACCGCCGCGCCCGCGCCGCCACCGGCCACGACGGCAGTCCGTCCAGGACGGTCCGGATGTCGGCGGCGGCGTGGGCACCCAGCGCGCGGAAAGCGGCTTCCCGGGGACCCCGGACGATCGTCCAGCGCACGTCGCCGATCCGGTGCTCCCGCACTGTCGCCACCATGTGATCACGATGACTGACCGGTCAGGAATCCGCAACGGTCAGTGGGCCCACCTCAGTCACCCGCAGCACCGCGGCGCCGGCCTCGTCCGACGCGGCCAGGTCGACCTCCGCGCTGATGCCCCAGTCGTGGTCGCCCGCCGGGTCGTCGAAGATCTGGCGGACCTTCCAGACGTCCGGCTGCTGCTCGATCATCAGCAGCTTCGGGCCGCGCGCGTCCGGGCCGGTGCCGAGCGAGTCGTACTCCTCGAAGTAGTCCTCGATCGCGTCTTCCCACGCTTCGGCGTCCCACCCGGACGCCGCGTCGAGCTCGCCGAGCACCGACCACGCCCGCCGCGCGAACAGCTCGACCCGGCGGAACAGCTCGTTGCGCACCAGCACGCGGAACGCACGCTCGTTGCGGGTGACGCCCGGCGGCGTCGAAGGCGGCTGGTGCGACGGCGGTCCCTCTTCCGTCGGGTGCCGCAGCGCCTCCCACTCGTCGAGGAGGCTCGAGTCGACCTGCCGGACGAGCTCGCCGAGCCACTCGATGAGGTCCTGCAGCGGCTCGGTCTTCGCCTCGTCGGGCACCGTGTGGCGCAGGGCGTCGTAGGTGTCGGCGAGGTAGCGCAGCACCAGGCCTTCCGACCGCGCGAGCTGGTAGAACCCGATGTACTCGACGAAGTTCATCGCGCGCTCGTACATGTCGCGCACCACGGATTTCGGCGACAGCTCGTAGTCGGCGACCCACGGGTGGCCCTGCCGGTAGCTGTGGAACGCCGCCTGCAGCAGCTCTTCGAGCGGCTTGGGGTACGTGACGTTCTCGAGCAGCTCCATCCGCTCGTCGTACTCGATGCCTTCGGCCTTCATCGCGTTCACGGCCTCGCCGCGCGCCTTGAACTGCTGCTGCGACAGCACCGGCCGCGGGTTGTCCACAGTGGATTCCACAACGGACACGACGTCGAGCGGGTAGGACGGCGACTCCAGGTCCAGCAGCTCGATCGCGGCGAGCGCGAACGGCGACAGCGGCTGGTTGAGCGCGAAGTCGAACTGCAAGTCGACAGTGAGCCGGATGATCCGGCCCTGATCGTCCGGTTCGGACAGTCGCTCGACGACGCCCGCGGCGAGCAGCGCGCGGTAGATCGCGATGGCGCGCAGGATGAGCTTGCGCTGCGACGCGCGGTCCTCGTGGTTGTCCTCGAGGAGGTGGCGCATCGAGTCGAACGCGTTGCCCGGCCGCGAAATCACGTTGAGCAGCATCGAGTGCGTGACCTTGAAGCTCGACGTCAGCGGCTCGGGGTCTGCGGCGATGAGCCGGTCGAACGTGCTCTCGGTCCAGTTGACGAACCCCTCCGGGGCCTTCTTCCGGACGATCTTCTTTTTCTTCTTCGGGTCGTCGCCCGCCTTCTCCAGCGCCTTCGCGTTCTCGACGACGTGGTCGGGCGCCTGGACGACGACGTAGCCGTCGGTGTCGTAGCCCGCGCGCCCGGCGCGGCCGGCGATCTGGTGGAACTCGCGCGCCTTGAGGTGGCGCTGGCGGACGCCGTCGTACTTGGTCAGCGCGGAGAAGACCACCGTCCGGATCGGCACGTTGATCCCGACGCCGAGGGTGTCGGTCCCGCAGATCACCTTGAGCAGCCCGGACTGCGCCAAGGTCTCGACCAATCGGCGATACTTGGGGAGCATGCCGGCGTGGTGGACGCCGATGCCGTGGCGGACCAGCCGCGAGAGCGTCTTGCCGAAGCCCGCGGAGAAGCGGAAGTCGCCGATCAGCTCGGCGATGGACTCCTTCTCGGCCTTCGTCGTGACGTTGATGCTCATCAGCGTCTGCGCCCGCTCGATGGCCGCGGCCTGCGAGAAGTGCACGACGTAGACGGGCGCCTGACCGCCGTTGAGCAGCTCGGACATCGTCTCGTGCAGCGGCGTGAGCGCGTACCGGAAGGTCAGCGGCACCGGGCGCTGCGCCGACGTGACGACGGCGGTCGGCTTGCCGGTGCGGCGGGTCAGGTCCTTCTCGAAGAAGGACACGTCGCCCAGGGTCGCCGACATCAGGACGAACTGGGCCTTCGGCAGTTCCAGCAGCGGCACCTGCCACGCCCAGCCGCGGTCGGGCTCGGAGTAGAAGTGGAACTCGTCGGCCACGACCTGCCCGACCGGGGCGTCGGCACCGAACCGCAACGCGATGTTCGCCAGGATTTCGGCCGTGCAGCAGATGATCGGGGCGTCCGGGTTGACGCTGGAGTCACCCGTCATCATCCCGACGTTGTCGGCCCCGAAGATCTCGATGAGCTGGAAGAACTTCTCCGAGACGAGGGCCTTGATGGGCGCGGTGTAGTAGCTGCGGCGGCCCTGGGCGAGCGCGGTGAAGTGCGCGCCGACGGCCACGAGGCTCTTCCCGGAGCCGGTCGGCGTCGAGAGGATGACGTTCGATCCGGAGACGACCTCCATCACCGCCTCCTCCTGCGCCGGGTACAGCTCGATGCCCCGTTCGGCCGTCCAGGTCGTGAACGCTTCGAACAGGGCGTCGGGGTCGGGATCCGCAGGCAGGAGGTC
Source organism: Amycolatopsis sp. NPDC003865 (assembly GCF_053605345.1). Taxonomy (NCBI): domain Bacteria; kingdom Bacillati; phylum Actinomycetota; class Actinomycetes; order Pseudonocardiales; family Pseudonocardiaceae; genus Amycolatopsis; species Amycolatopsis sp. NPDC003865. Next base: position 185,688 of record NZ_JBSGJA010000021.1, read on the forward strand.
TGTGAGTGTCATCAGACGTCCATCGTGCCATCCGCTCGTCGCAAAGTCGGCAGGGGCGATCGCATCGCGCGTGGTAAACCCGTAGGCTTCGCGTTACCGCGCTTCGACCGGGAGATACGGTGTCGCGCGCACACGGGCGGTACTCCGGAGGGCTTAGGAATGGCACAGGACATCATCCCGATCGAACTCGGGCTGCCGCAGGGCGACGTCGTCACCCTGTGGGCCCCGCGCTGGCGGGAGGACGGCGAGGAGTGGGAAGCGTTCCTCGGCGACGAGGACGACCTGTACGCCTTCCCGGACGCCGCGCACCTGGCCGCTTTCGTCCGCACGTCGGAGCGGCACGACCTGATCGACCACCCGGCCTGGGACGCGGTGCCGTCGCTGAACGTGCCGGAGCTGATCCCGGACGAGGACCACACGTACGACCTCGTCGGCGTGCCGGAGCTCGTCGCCGAGGAGCCGGACGTCTGGCACATCGCCGAGCTGGCGGAGATCGTCGGCATCGTGCGCTCGCTCGCGGACGTCTGCGACCTCGAAGAGGTGCACGAGATCCTCGACTCGACCGAGGGCTTCTCGCTGCTGGACCAGGGCACGCTCCCGTTCACCGGGAGCGTCGGCGTCCAGGTGTGGAACGACCTGTCCGAGACGGTGTCGACCAAGTGGGACACGGTGCTGGACGCGATCGACGGTCTGGTGACGGTGCCGGACGTCGACGAGAAGGTCCTCGAGCAGACCGCCGAGGAGCTGGCGGCGTTCCACGAGGAGTCCGCGGAGGCCGAGGCCGGCGCCGAGGGTGAAGAGGACCTCGAGGCGATCTCCTCGGACGACGACGAGGACGACTCCGACGAAGAGGAGGGCCCGGTCGGCTTCTGGGCCGAGGTGGGCATCGACCCGATCAAGATCATCACGTCCGGCGCGGAGTACTACACGCTGCGCTGCTACCTGGACGACACCCCGGTGTTCCTGGGCAGCGAGGGCGAGATCGACGTGTTCACGTCGGAGAAGGCGCTGGCCCGCGCGCTGGCCGACGGCAAGGACCTGGCCGACACCGACCTCGCGGACGTGTCCACGTGGGACGAGGTCCTGGCCAAGGCGACCGCCGGCGAGCTGGAGATCGAGGTCGACCCGGAGAACACGTACGTGCTGACGGGCCTGGACGCGGACATCGCGGAGGGCCCGGAGTCGATCGACCCGACGCAGCTGGAGCTGGCGGTCGAGCTGATCACCGACGCGGCGGACTGGGCGGGCGACGACTCGGCGGAGACGGCGCTGGCGGGCAACGAGAGCCTGGGCTGGCTGGTGTCGTTCGTGCTGCGCCCGGACCCGACGCGCCTCGAGCCGTCGGCGCCGTTCGACGCGGAGCAGAGCGCTTGGCGCAAGCTCGTGGAGGGCTTCGAGAACCGCCTGACCGTGGCTTGAGTTCTGCCGTTCGGAGGCCGCTTCCCCGCGGGTCGGGGAGGCGGCCTTCGCCGTGTCAGTCGTCCGAAGCGTGTTCCGCGCGCACCGGGACCACCAGCACCGCCAGTGCCGGGAACACCGCCGCCACGCAGAACGCCAGCGCGTACCGGCTGTCCCCGATCACCAGGCCCAGCAGCGGCGGCGTCAGCGAGGCCGCGATGTTCTGGCCCGTGTTCTGCGTTCCCATCGCGCGCCCCGACCACGCCAGGCCCGCCAGCTCCGCCGAGGCCGTGAAACCCAGCCCGTTGTCGGCCACCGTGATGATCCCCGCCAGCGCCAGCGCCAGCAGGACCAGCCACGGCCAGGACGCGTCGCCCAGCGCCACCAGCAGCATCACCAGGCAGCTCAGCACCGCCAGCTGACGCATCGGCCGCAACCGGCTGCCCACCCGGTCCGACCACCAGCCCGACCCGAGCCGGCCCGCCGCGCCCAGCACCTGGACAGCCGCCAGGTACCAGCCCGCCGACAACGGGCTCCAGTGCTGCACCGCCACCAGGTACACCGGCGCGAACGCCGACACCGCGAACTGCGGCACCACCAGCAGGGCGCTCGCGCCGTGCACCCGCCACAGCGCCGCGTGCCGGTACGGCGAAGGCGGCTTCTCCCCCGAAGCCGGCTTGGGCGGCCGCGGCGGGTCCGTCACCAGCCACGCCACCAGCAACGCGACGGCGATCGCCAGTCCCGCCGGCAGCAGCACCGCCGCGCGGAACCCGAAGTGCGCGGCCAGCGGCGGCAGCCCGAGCGCCGCGACGCCGACGCCGAGCGGCTGGGCCGTCTGGCGGATCCCCATCGCCACCCCGCGCTCGGACTTGGCGAACCAGCCCATCACCACGCGACCGCTCGCCGCGTTCACCGAAGCCGTACACGCGCCGGCCGCCAAGAACACCCCAAAGAGCAGCCCGACCGGGTGAGTTCCTATCCCGGCGTACACCAGGAGTAACCCCGAGGCCCCCAGTCCGAGCGCCATGATCAGACGCTCTCCGTAACGGTCCGCAGCCGCGCCCCACACGATCAGGGTGAACAGGAGCCCGATGCTCGGTGCCGCCACGACCGTGCCGGCCTGCGCCAGCGACAGCCCCTGGTCGGCCTGCATGGCCGGGACCAGGAACGGGATGCCGTAGAGGAACGCGCAGCTCGCGGTCTGCGCGGCGAGGCCGAGCGCGAGGATGAGCCACCGCCGCGAACTCGCCTGATGCTGCTCGACCAAACCCTTCGCGACCTGCGCCATCTTCTTCACCGTCTCAAATTCTGAGAATCACTTCCTATATAGTGAACGATAGTTGGCATGGCTAAGGACCGCAAGGACCGCGAGCGGACCTCAGGCCAGCGCGGCGTACCCGGGCTTGATGACGTCGTCGATCAGCGCGAGCCGGGCGTCGAAATCGATGAACGCGGATTTCATCGCGTTGATCGTGAACCACCGGAAGTCGTCGAGGCCGTACCCGAAGGTCTCGTGCAGAGTGGTGAATTCGCTGGTCATCGTGCATCCGCTCATCAGCCGGTTGTCCGTGTTCACGGTCACCCGGAAGCGCAGCCGCTTGAGCAGGGCGAGCGGGTGCTCGGCGATCGAGCGCACCGTGCCTGTTTGGACGTTCGACGTCGGGCAGATCTCCAGCGGGATCCGGCGGTCGCGGACGTACGCGGCCAACCGTCCAAGGTGGACCGTGCCGTCCGCGTCGGTCTTGATGTCCTCGACGATCCGCACGCCGTGCCCGAGCCGCTCGGCGCCGCAATGCTGAATCGCCTCCCAAATGGACGGCAAGCCGAACGCTTCTCCGGCGTGAATGGTGAAATGCGCATTGTTCTGCCGCAAATACTCGAAAGCGTCGAGATTGCGGGTCGGCGGGAATCCGTCTTCGGGGCCGGCGATGTCGAACCCGGCGACGCCGGCGTCGCGGTACCGGACGGCCAGGTTCGCGATCTCGAGGGCGCGGGCGTGCTGGCGCATCGCGCAGAGCAACGTCCCGACGCGGATGCTGCCGCCGTTCGCGGCGACCCGCCGTGCGCCCTCCGTGAACCCCGCCTGGACGGCCTCGACCACCGCATCGAGTGACAGACCGCGTTCGACGAACAACTCCGGTGCGTAGCGCACCTCGGCGTAGACGACGCCGTCGGCGGCCAGGTCCTCCACCGCCTCCGCAGCGACCCTGACCAGCGCTTCCTCCGTCTGCATCACGCCGCACGTGTGCGCGAAGGTCTCCAGGTAGGAAACGAGTGAGCCCGAGTCGGCCGCACGGCGGAACCAGCTGCCCAGCTCGGCCGGGTCGGTGGTGGGCAGACCGGCATAGCCGGTGGCGTCGGCGAGCTCGGCGACGGTGGCCGGGCGGAGGCCGCCGTCCAGGTGGTCGTGGAGGAGGACCTTGGGCGCGCGGCGGAGTGTCTCGCTGGTCAGAACAGGGCTTTCGTCAGGCATCCCCCAACGGTAACCTCGGTGTCATTCCCCTACATGGCCGTAAGTCCCAGGCTCGGGCTAACCCTCAGCGTTGACGATCATGTGACGAATCGGCCATCCGGGGGCAGCCTCCGCAATAGGCTCTTCACGGGGGCCATACAGACAGCAATTTTTGCAATCGATAAGCTTCGTGGCACGTCCCTCCATTTCCCCGCCGACGAAGGACACACAGCAGTGACCACTGACAACCACATTGCCGCCCCGTCCTTCGACCGGATGCGCAACATGCTGGTGCGCGCGGCCGAAGTGCGTGAGAGCGAGCAGCAGCAGATCTTCGACGCGCTCGACGACATCTACGCCCGCCTCGCGCCGGTGGACTCGCTGGGCGCGGTCCGCAAGCGGCTGTCCGAGATGCCCGACCGCACCGAGGTCAGCGTCCTCGCCGAACGCCTCGACGAGACGATGTCGCGCCTCGAGGCCCAGGACAACGCCATCGCGGCGCTGACCCGCGCGATCGAGAGCCTGCCGGACAAGCTCGCCAAGCCCTTCGCGCAGCTCGACGGCCGCCTCGACGGCGTCGCCGCGCGCTTCGAGGGTGTCGCCGGCCGGATGGACGGGCTCGAGGACAAGCTCCAGAACATCCACCGCCGGCTCGACGAGCTGGGCGGCCACCTCGACAAGCAGGACGCGAAGCTCGACTCGATCCCGCAGTCGGTGCACGGCCCGGTCCGCGAGCGGATCGAGCAGGCCGAGTCGACCCTGCGCGAGCGCGTCGACACCGCCGACCACGAGCTGCGCGCGAAGGTCGACGAGCTGGACCGCGCCACCAAGGAGCGGATCGGCGCGAACACCGAGGCGCTCAAGACGGCGCTGACCGAGACCGGCGAGATGATCGACGCCTCGGACCGCCTGGAGAACCTGGGCAACCGGCTCGAGACGGTCACCACCCGCCTCGACGAGCTGGCCGGCCGCCTCGACAAGGTGGAGGACGGCTTCCTGTCGAGCCTCGGCGACCTCGACGGCGCGCTCAAGAGCGGCCTGTCGAAGGTCGAGGACACGCTGGCCAAGCAGCCGGACTCCGACTCGGTGGACTCGCTGGTCCGCAAGAGCAACGACGAGAGCGTCCGCCGCATCGGCGGCCAGCTCGACGAGGCGATGGCGACGTTCGCGGAGCTGATGCTCGGCGGCGGCCCGGCCGTCCAGCAGATCGCCCCGCCCCCGCCGGCCCCGCGCCAGCCGCGCCGCAGCTCCCGCAACGGCCGCGCCCCGAAGGCCGCCGACGTGAAGGCCAAGACGGGCGAAGGCTCGGAAGAAGCCGCGGAGTAAGCAAGCCGCACGAAGAAGGCCCCCGCCGGACGAACCGGCGGGGGCCTTCTTCGTGGGTCGCGACTTCCGATCTCACTCGAAAGGGTGATCATCTTCGCGACGATCCTCACAGCTACCCGCGGATCGTCTCCCGGACGATCGGCTCCGGAGCGGACGCCGCCGCAGCGACCGCGAAGCCGCCCTCCAGCGCCGCCAAGGCCCCCGCGACCGCGTCGGGCGTGTCCGTGTGCAGTTCCAGCAGTGGTTCGCCCTCGGTCACCGGGTCCCCGGGCTTGGCCAGGCACAGCACGCCCGCCGCGGCCTGGACCGGGTCCTCCTTGCGGGCCCGGCCCGCGCCCAGCCGCCACGCCGCGACACCCACCGCGTACGCGTCCAGCGAAGCCAGCACGCCCGACGCGGGCGCCTCGACCACGTGGACGTGGGCGGGCGTGGGCAGCGGTGCCGCCGGGTCGCCGCCCTGGGCGGAGATCATCCGGCACCACGTCTCGTAAGCCTCGCCCGAAGCCAGCACCGCCGCCGGGTCGGCCGAGATCCCGGCCAGCTCCAGCATCTCCCTGGCCAGCGCCAGCGTCAGCTCGACGACGTCCGCCGGGCCACCACCCTGGAGCACGGCGACCGACTCCGCGACCTCCACCGCGTTGCCGACCGCCCGGCCCAGCGGGACGTTCATGTCGGTCAGCAACGCCGTCGTCGGGACGCCGTGGTCGCGGCCGATCGACGTCAGCGTCAAGGCCAGCTCGCGCGCCTGGGAAAGCGACTTCATGAACGCGCCCGAGCCGAACTTCACGTCCAGGACCAGCCCGGACGCCCCTTCGGCGATCTTCTTGCTCATGATCGAGCTGGCGATCAGCGGGATCGACTCCACAGTGGACGTGACGTCCCGCAGCGCGTACAGCTTCTTGTCCGCCGGCGCCAGCCCGTCCGTCGCCGCGCAGACCACCGCGCCGACGTCCTCCAGCTGCGCTTGGATCTCCGAAGTGGACAGTGCGGCCCGCCAGCCGGGGATCGACTCCAGCTTGTCGAGCGTGCCGCCGGTGTGGCCGAGCCCGCGCCCGGACAGCTGCGGCACCGCCGCGCCGCACGCCGCCACCAGCGGCGCCAGCGGCAGCGTGATCTTGTCGCCGACCCCGCCCGTCGAGTGCTTGTCGACCGTCGGCCGCGACACGTCCAGAGACAGCCGCTCGCCAGAGGCGATCATCGCGTGCGTCCACCGCGAGATCTCGCCGGCGGACATCCCGTTCAGGAAGATCGCCATGGCGAGCGCCGACATCTGCTCTTCGGCCACGACCCCGTGCGTGTAGGCGTCGACGACCCAGTCGATCTGCTCGTCGGACAGGGTGCCACCGTCCCGCTTGGTCCGGATGACGTCGACCGCCGCAAAGGCGCTCACGGCAGGTCGTCCGGGCCGAACGCGTCCGGCAGGACGTCCGACATCGGCAGGATCCCGCTGGGCGTGTCCACCAGGCACGAAGAACCGCCCAGCTCGAACAGGATCTGCCGGCAGCGGCCACACGGCATCAGCAGGTCACCGGCGCCGCTGCGGCACGCGACGGCCACCAGGCGGCCGCCGCCGGACAGCCGCAGCTGCCCGGCCATCGTGCACTCCGCGCACAGCCCGAGCCCGTAGGAAGCGTTTTCGACGTTGCACCCGGTCACGACCCGGCCGTCGTCGACGATCCCGGCGACCCCTACGTGCAGGCCTGAATATGGTGCATACGCATGGGAAGCCGCTTCGATCGCCTGCGACCGCAGAGCGTCCCAATCCACAGTAGACACTCAGTCCTCACCCCGCCGGTACGGCTGCCCGTCGGCCTTCGGCGGCCGCAGCCGCTGCGAGGCCACCGCCAGCACGATCAGCGTCACGAAGTGCGCGGTGTACGGGATCAGGTCGGACGGCAGCGTGTCGTTCGACCAGTAGATCGCGTACAGCACGCCCGCGCCGACGACGCCGAGCCCGGCCGCGATCCACTGCCGCCGGAACAGCTGCACGACGACGATCACGCCGACCAGGATCACCGCGCCGTACAGCAGCGCGAGCACCGCTTCGCCGCCGCCGGCGAGCTGCAGGCCGTCCGCGTAGCCGAACAGCGCCGCGCCGCCGAGCAGGCCGCCCGGGCGCCAGTTGCCGAAGATCATCGCCGCGAGACCGATGTACCCGCGGCCGTTCGTCTGGTTCTCCAGGTAGTCCGCGCCGCCGCGCAGCAGCACCAGGGACGCACCGCCCATGCCGGCGAACGCGCCGGAGATCACGACGGCGACGTACTTGTGCAGGTACACGTTGACGCCCAGGGACTCCGCGGCGACGGGGTTCTCGCCGCACGAGCGCAGCCGCAGGCCGAACCGCGTCCGCCAGAGCACCCAGAAGCTCACCGGGATGAGGATGATCGCGATCATCGTCAGCGGCGCCACCTCGGTGACCAGCCCGCGCAGGATGCCGGCGACGTCGGAGATCCCGACGCGCTGCTCCTTCTCCAGGTCGCCCAGCCAGTCCGAGAGGAACGTCGCCGAGTAGGTGTCGAACTTCGGCACCACCGGCGACTGCCGCGGGTTGCCGGAGATCGGCGCGAAGATCAGGTTCGCCAGGTACTTCGTGACACCGAGGCCAAGCAGGTTGATCGCGACACCGGAGACGATGTGGTTGACGTTGAACGTCACCGTCGCCACCGCGTGCAGCAGGCCGCCCAGCGCGCCGAACACGATCGCGGAGATCAGCCCGGCCCAGACGCCGCCGTTGTAGGAACCCCAGGCGGCGCCCCAGGTGCCGAGGATCATCATGCCCTCGAGGCCGATGTTGACCACGCCCGCGCGTTCGGCCCAGAGGCCACCCAAAGCGCAGAGCAGGATCGGCAGCGCCAGGCGCAAGGCCGTCGACGCGGTGTTCGACGACGTCAGCGCGGCGACGCCGGTCGAGTACGACGCCGTCGAAATGACGGCGATGGCGATCACGGCCCAGATGACCCCGCGGAGCCAGCCGGGGATCCGGGACCGCTTGCGGTGCACCGGCATCGTGCCGGGGCTGCCCGCGTCGGGCCGGGAAACGTCGGTGACGACCATCAGACCGCTCCCCCTTCGGAGACCGAAGCGCCCTTGCGGCCGTTGGCGGCGAGCGCCCGGCCGACGCGGTGTTGCTGCGAGCGCAGGTCGGCCCGGCGCACGACCTCGTACGCCACGACGACCGACAGCACGATGATGCCCTGCATGATCGTCGCGATCTCCTTGGACACGTTGATCTGCTCCAGCGACACCGCGGAGGTGTCGAGGAACGCCCACAGCAGCGCGCCGAGCGCGATGCCGCCGGGGTGGTTGCGGCCCAGCAGCGCGACCGCGATGCCGGTGAAGCCGTACATCTGGGTCGCGGTGATGCCGTAGGTGTAGTCGCGGCCGAGCAGCTCCGGCATGGCGACCAGGCCGGCCACGCCACCGGAGAGCAGCATCGCGATGAGCGTCATCTTCTTGGCGTTGACGCCACCGGCGGCGGCCGCCGTGGTGGATTCGCCGGACGCCTTGAGCTCGAAGCCGAACCGCGTGCGGTTGAGCATGAACCAGTAGGCCCCGCCGACGATCGCGGCGATGACCACGAAGCCGAAGAGCGTGCCCGAGCCGAGCGGGATGCCCGGGATCCGGCCCGACGGCTCGATCACGCGGGTGCCGATGTTGTTGCCGGTCTGCACGCCGAACTGGTCGGCGTTGATGAGGAAGGCGATGATCCCGGCGACGATCGCGTTGAGCATGATCGTCGAGATGACCTCGCTGACCCCGCGGGTCACCTTGAGGATCGCCGGGATCGCCGCGTACGCCATGCCCGCCACGATCGCGACCAGCAGGATCGCGACGACGTGGATGACCGGCGGCAGCTTCATCGCGCCGCCGGCGATGGCGGCGACGACGGCGGCGAAGCGGTACTGGCCCTCGACCCCGATGTTGAACAGGTTCATCTGGAAGCCGATGGCGACCGCGAGCCCCGACAGGTAGTAGACCGTCGCCAGGTTCACGGTGTCGACCGCGGTCGAGCCCTTGAACATCTGGCCGATCATCGTGCCGTACGCCTGCAGCGGGTCGGCCCCGGAGATGATCAGCGCGATGGCCGACAGCAGCACGGCGAAGACGATCGCCAGCAGCGGCGGCAGCAGTTTCGTGCGCCAGGAAGTCATTCGCCGTCACCCTCTCCGGCGCCGGTCATCGCCGAGCCCAGTTCCTGCGGCGTCACGGTGGCGGGGTCGGCCTCGCTGACGAGCCGCCCGCGCAGCATGACGCGGATCGTGTCGGACAGGCCGATCAGCTCGTCGAGGTCGGCGGAGATGAGCAGCACGGCGAGACCGGCCGCCCGCGCCTGGCGGATGTTCTCCCAGATCAGCGCCTGCGCGCCGACGTCGACCCCGCGCGTCGGGTGCGACGCGATGAGCAGCACCGGGTTGCCCGAAAGCTCGCGCCCGACGATCAGCTTCTGCTGGTTGCCGCCCGAGAGCGCCGCGGCCGGGACGTCGATGCCCGGCGTGCGGACGTCGTAGTCACGCACGATCCGCTCGGTGTCCGCGCGGGCGCCGGCGATGTCGAGCAACTGTCCCTTGGAGACCGGTTCGCGGGTCTGGTAGCCGAGGATCCGGTTGACCCACAACGGTTGCGTGAGCAGCAGGCTGTGCCGGGTGCGGTCTTCGGCGATGTAGCCGATGCCGGCCTCGCGCCGCGCCAGCGTGCCCGCCTTCGTCAGGTCGCGGGCCTTGCCGTCGGCGTCGACCAGCTCGATGGTGCCGCCCGACGGCTTGCGCATGCCCATGATGGTTTCGACCAGCTCGGTCTGGCCGTTGCCCTCGACGCCGGCGACGCCGAGCACCTCGCCCGCGTGCACGGTGAAGGAGACGTCGTCGAGGGCGTTGCGGTCCGAGCCCTCGGCGCCGAGCGTCAGCCCGGTCAGCCGCAGCACGTCCCGGTCGGTGACCGTGGACTCGCGGGTCTCCGGGCTGGGCAGCTCCGAGCCGACCATCATCTCCGCGAGCTGGCGGGAGGTGATGGTCTTCGGGTCCGCGGTGCCGACGGTGGTGCCGCGCCGGATCACCGTGACGGTGTCGGCGATCGCGCGCACCTCGTCGAGCTTGTGCGAGATGAAGAGGAACGTGTAGCCGTCGGCCTTCATCTCCCGGACGGTCGCGAACAGCGCGTCGACCTCCTGCGGCACGAGGACCGCGGTCGGCTCGTCCAGGATGATGATCTTCGCCCCGCGGTAGAGCACCTTGACGATCTCGACGCGCTGGCGGTCGGCGACGCCCAGCTCTTCGAGCAGCGTGTCCGGCTTCGCGTGCAGCCCGGTCCGCTCGGCGAGCTCGGCCAGCCGCGCGCGGGCGGCGCGGCCGATGCCGTGCAGCGCCTCGGCGCCGAGGAACACGTTCTCGCCGACCGTGAGGTTGTCGGCCAGCATGAAGTGCTGGTGCACCATGCCGATGCCGGCGCGGATGGCGTCCTGCGGGTTACGCAGCTTCACCTCTTCGCCGTTGATCGCGATCGTGCCCTCGTCCGGCGGCTGCATGCCGTAGAGGATCTTCATCAGGGTGGACTTGCCGGCGCCGTTCTCGCCACAGATGGCGTGCACCTCGCCCGCGGCGACGGTGAGGTTGACGTCGGAGTTGGCCACCACGCCGGGGAACCGCTTGGTGATCCCGGTCAGCTGGACGGCGGGGACGCCCCGGTCGGGGACGGCCTCGGCCGGGGCCTCGGCTGTACTCATGGGCGGGAGAATTCCATATCTCTTCTAAACGCGTGAGGGGCCCGGAGGAAAATTCCTCCGAGCCCCGGCACGCGTTGAGCTACTTCTGCGGCTTGTCCGAAACGGTGATCGCGCCCGAGATGATCTGGGCCTTGTACCCGTCCAGGACGTCCTTGATGTCGTCGACCTTGCCGCCCGAGGTGGCGTAGCCGACGCCGTCGACCTTGAGGTCGAACCGCTTCGGCAGGCCGCTCAGGTCACCCTTGGCGACGGCCTGCACGTAGTCGAACACCGCGACGTCGACGCGCTTGAGCATGGACGTGATGATGACGTCCTTGTCGGCCTCGACGGTCTTCTGGTTGTACTGGTCGGAGTCGACCCCGATGGCCAGCGCGTTGCCCGCCTTCGCGGCGTCGAAGACACCCTTACCCGAGGCGCCCGCGGCGTGGTAGATCACGTCCGCGCCCTTGGCGATCTCGGCCGCGGCCTTCGCGTTGCCCTTCGGCGGGTCCTGGAAGCCGGAGAAGTCGCCGGCCGGGGTCAGGTACTCGTCCTCGATCTTGATCTTGGACGAAACCGTCTTCGCGCCCTGCAGGAAGCCGGCCTCGAACTTCTGGATCAGCGGGGTGTTGACACCGCCGACGAAACCGATGTGGCAGCTCTTGCTCTTGTACGCGGCGGCGACGCCGGCCAGGAACGAGCCCTGCTCCTCGGCGAAGACCAGCGGCGTCACGTTCGGCAGGGTGATCGAGTCGTCGTCGACGATCGCGAACTTGGTGTTCGGGTACTTGGCCGCGACGACCTTGACCGACGGCGCGTAGGCGAAGCCGACCGCGATGATCGGGTTCAGGCCCGAGGAGGCCATCTGGTCGAGGCGCTGCTGCTTGGCCGACTCGGCCTCGCTGGCGGAGGCGGTGCTCTCGCTGACCGTCGTCACGCCGAGGTCGGACTTCGCCTTGTCGGTGCCCGCGGCGGCGGCGTCGTTGAACGACGCGTCACCCCGGCCGCCGACGTCGAAGGCCAGGCCGATCTTCAGCTTGCTGCCGTCGACCTTGCCACCGGCGGCGGTCGAGCTGCTGGCGGCGGCGGGCGCCGCGGGCGGCTTCTGCGCGGTGACGCAGTCCGAGCCGCCCGACGAAGGCGCGGCGCTGTTGTTGCTACTGCCACCGCTCGAGTCCTTGGCGCACCCGGCCAGGGCGAGCACCCCGGCCATGGCCGCGGCGGCCAGCGCGGTTCCACGCATGCGACGCAACGTGTTTCTCCCTCCCCGCTGATCCAGCGGATGTCCAGGGCACGACCGGGCCCACTGCCGGGTCGACTGGTGGACCGTACCCAACGGACAGGAATGCGCCATAGGAACGGCACGCTACGTAACACAAACGTTTACTCACGAGTCGCGCGCGCGACGAACTGGACACCGAACGTGATCATCAGACCCGTTCGGCGCTACTTTCGGCGGGTGGCCGCGCTCTGGGACGGCTTAATTGCCGCTTTGTGTCACTCAGTGTGCCGGGCTGACCGAAGGTTGGGCCACCCCGGTCACCCTGTGAGATGACCGCCGTTCAGGTGCAGGTGAGCCGCGCGGCGGCCCAGTCGGCGCGGTCGTAGGAGTTGCCGTCGCCGCCGTCGGTGACCACCAGGCGCAGGTACTGGGCGCCGCGCAGGTCGGCGTTGAGGGGCAGCGCCGGGTCCTGCCAGGTCCGGACGCCCGTCGAGGCCGCCTTCACGCCGTCGGCGTAGACCTCGAACGTGACCGAGCCCTGCTTGTTCGTCGCCTCGCGCTCGTCGTCGACACCGACGTCCGCCGTGAACCCCGTGCAGCGGCCGCCCAGGTAGAAAACGACTTCGCCGGGCGCGTGCGCCCCCAGTCCCTTCGGGTAGACCGCCCCGTTGATCGTCAGCGGCTTGCCGTCGCCGGCCGGGATGCTGCCGTTGGACATGTCGCGCTCGACCGGGCCGTAGCCGTTCTTCTCCGCCGCCCAGCGCAGGTCGCTCGCCCAGGCCGGGGCCGCGGGCGGGGCGGACGGGACCGTCAGCTGCTCGGAGCCCGCCCAGCTCACCTGCCCGAAGCCGAGCGCCCGGTACGTGACGCCGCCGCGCAGGACCGCCGTCGTGCCTTCGGTGCCGGCCGGCGGGGTCACGCGCCAGCGGCCGGTCGCGGTGTCGCCGGTCCCCAGCACGAACTCCCGGGGCCGCGCCAGCTGCTCGGCCCGCCAGCCGGCGGGCGCGGTGAGCGTGACGCGCGGGTCGAACACCGGGACGCGGGCCTCGTCGGTCGCGGACACCGTCACCTCGAAGGGTTTCCCGGCGGGCGTGATCTCGCCGGGCACGCCGGGGACGGGCGCGGCCAGCTCGATGCCGGTGCTGACCAGCGGTGCGGCCCCCAGCCACGGACCACCCGCGTGGACCCGGTAGACCACCGTCGAGTGCGGCGGGACGACGGCCGAGACCCGGCCGGCGGTCTGCAGGTCGCGGTGGGCCCAGAGGTCGCGCGCGGTGTAGCCGGCGGCCTTCGGGAGGCCGATCGCGGCCGCGGTGGTCCCGATCGGGGCACTCGACGTCGTCTCGTTGAAGAGAGCGACCGCGACGTCGCCGTTCGCGAGGGGCTTGGCGAAGACCCAGTGACCGTCCTGGTTGGACACCACCCGCGCCTGGACCCCGCGCCGGTCCTGGTCGAGCGCGATGACCTCGGCGTTGCGCAGGACGTCGAAGTTCTCCGGCGACACCTTGCGCAGGTCGGCGCCGATGAGCAGCGGCGCGGCCATCGTCGCCCACAGCGAGAAGTGCGACTTGTACTCCTCGGTCGTCATGCCGCCGTTGCCGACCTCGAGCATGTCGGGATCGTTCCAGTGGCCGGGCCCCGCGTACGGCGCGAGCGGCGCGTTCGCCTTGAGGATCTGGAGCATCTTGGCCCAGTTGTCCTTGATGTCGCCGGTGGTCCGCCACAGGTGCCCGACGTCCGCGCCCCACTCCCACGGCTTGTTCTCGCCCCACTCGCAGAGCGAGTACACGATCGGGCGACCGGTCTTCCGCAGCGCGTCGCGCATCTTCGTGTAGCGCTCGAGCGCGGGACGGCCCTGGTTGTTGCAGTTGTCGTACTTGAGGTAGTCGACGCCCCAGTCCGCGAACGTCTGCGCGTCGACGTCCTCGTGGTCCAGTGCGCCGGGCTGGGTCTTCGCGCAGGTCAGCGTGCCCGCGCTGGTGTAGATGCCGAACTTGAGGCCCTTCGAGTGGACGTAGTCGGCGAGTGCCTTGATCCCGCCGGGGAAGCGCGCCTTGTTCGCCTGCATCCGGCCGTCGGCGTCCCGGGCCGGCTCGGCCCAGCAGTCGTCGACGTTCACGTACTCGTACCCGGCGGCCTTGAGTCCTTTGTCGACGAAGATGTCGGCGGTGTCGCGGATGATCTGCTCGTCGACGGCGCAGCCGGTGGTGTTCCAGTTGTTGAAGCCCATCGGCGGGGTCAGGGCCAGCCCGTCGGGCAGCGCCTGCGCCGGCGTGACCGAAACCACGGGCAGCAGGGCCGCGACGGCGATCACCAGGCCGAGTCGTCGCACCAGAACATCACCCCATCGTGAGAGATCCGATGTTTGCCCGAGCGACGCTAAAGACGACCTTGCGGTTGGTCAATGACAGCCCGGAATCACCAGCCGTTCGGCGTAGCGCATCAGATATCAGATCTTGCAGAGGTCAGATGACCGGTGAACGGGACAGGAAAAGCGGTGGCACCGCCGAGTGCGCTGGACCACACCGCCGGGTGGCGGTGCGGCAGTGCCGGTGTCTGGTCCATCACAGAGGGGAACCCGGAGGTGAGCCGCCTTCCGGGTGCGGGTCTAGCATCCGATTCATCCAGGCTCGATGACGTTGATCTCGGCACAGCCGCCGTTCCCGCGGCGACAGCGGACCTCACGGCCACCGGGCGCACAGTCAGACGTTGGAGGCCGTTCACCGATGTCCACCACGGCGAGCACTGCCCCCGAGGCAGGCGCGAGCGATCGGGCGGGTGCCTCACGCCGGCAGGGGACCTTCTACCGGGGTGACCCCGGCATGTGGTCCTGGGTCCTGCACCGCATCACCGGCGTGCTCACATTCTTCTTCCTGTTCGTCCACGTGCTCGACACCGCGCTGGTGCGCGTGTCGCCGAACACCTACGACCAGGTCATCGAGACCTACAAGACGCCGATCGTGAACCTCCTGGAGGTCGGCCTCGTCGGCGCGGTGCTGTTCCACGCGCTCAACGGCATCCGCGTCATGCTGGTCGACTTCTGGTCGAAGGGCCCAAAGCTGCAGAAGGCGATGCTGTGGGTCATCGGCGTGGTCTGGGTCGTCGTGATGGTCCCCGGTGCGTTCTTCATGCTGAAGCGCACCGTCGAAACGCTCTTCGGGGGTAACTGACATGGCCGACCTCGCGCTCGCGAACCCCCGCACGCCCAAGCGCCCCGCCGCCCGCCGCAGCAACTTCGAGCTCTACAGCTGGCTGTTCATGCGGATCTCCGGCCTCGCGCTGATCATCCTGGTGCTCGGCCACCTGCTGATCATGAACATCCTCGACGGCGGCGTGCACCGGATCAACTGGGGCTTCGTCGCCGGCCGCTGGGCCTCGCCGTTCTGGCAGTTCTGGGACCTGGCCATGCTCTGGCTCGCCGAGATCCACGGCGGCAACGGCCTGCGCACCATCATCGACGACTACGCGCGCAAGGACAGCACGCGGTTCTGGCTGAAGATCCTGCTCTACGTCTCGATGGTGCTGATCCTGGCCGTCGGCACGATGGTGATCTTCACCTTCGACCCGAACATGCCCGCGAACTGAAGCCACGGAGACTTTTTCGATGCAGTTCCACAAGTACGACGTGGTGATCGTCGGCGCCGGCGGCGCCGGCATGCGCGCGGCCATCGAGTCCGGCCAGCGCGCCCGCACCGCGGTCCTCACCAAGCTCTACCCGACCCGGTCCCACACCGGCGCGGCCCAGGGCGGCATGTGCGCCGCGCTGGCGAACGTCGAAGAGGACAACTGGGAGTGGCACACCTTCGACACGGTCAAGGGCGGCGACTACCTCGTCGACCAGGACGCCGCGGAGATCATGGCCAAGGAGGCCATCGACGCGGTGCTCGACCTGGAGAAGATGGGCCTGCCGTTCAACCGCACGCCCGAGGGCAAGATCGACCAGCGCCGCTTCGGCGGGCACACGCGTGACCACGGCAAGGCCGCGGTGCGCCGCGCCTGCTACGCCGCGGACCGCACTGGCCACATGATCCTCCAGACGCTGTACCAAAACTGCGTGAAGTACGGCACTGAGTTCTTCAACGAGTTCTACGTGCTCGACCTGATCACCTCGGAAGACGAGAACGGCAACCCGGTCGCTTCCGGTGTCGTCGCCTACGAGCTGGCCACCGGCGAGCTGCACGTCTTCCAGGCGAAGTCGGTCGTGTTCGCCACCGGCGGCGCGGGCAAGATCTTCAAGACGACGTCGAACGCGCACACCCTCACCGGTGACGGCCTCGGCATCATCTTCCGCAAGGGCCTGCCGCTGGAGGACATGGAGTTCTTCCAGTTCCACCCGACCGGCCTCGCGGGCCTGGGGATCCTGATCTCGGAAGCCGTCCGCGGCGAGGGCGGGATCCTGCGCAACGCCTCCGGCGAGCGGTTCATGGAGCGCTACGCCCCCACCATCAAGGACCTCGCGCCGCGCGACATCGTGGCGCGCTCGATGGTGCAGGAAGTGCTGCAGGGCCGCGGGTGCGGCCCGAACAAGGACTACGTCGTCCTCGACGTCACGCACCTGCCGGTCGAGGTCCTCGAGACCAAGCTGCCGGACATCACCGAGTTCTCGCGCACCTACCTGGGCGTCGACCCGGTGAAGGAGCCGGTGCCGGTGTTCCCGACGTGCCACTACGTGATGGGCGGGATCCCGACCAACGTGCACGGCGAAGCGTTGCGGGACAACGAGAACGTCATCCCGGGCCTCTACGCCGCGGGTGAGGTCGCGTGCGTGTCCGTGCACGGTTCGAACCGCCTGGGCACGAACTCGCTGCTGGACATCAACGTGTTCGGCCGCCGTGCGGGCATCGCGGCCGCGGAGTACGCGCTGGCGCACGAGCACGTCGAGCTGCCGGAGAACCCGACCGCGCTGGTCGAGGAGCAGCTGGCGGGCCTGCTGTCGGAGCACGGTGACGAGCGCGTCGCCGACATCCGCAAGGAAATGCAGCAGACGATGGACTCGCACGCGTCGGTGTACCGGACCGAGGACACGCTGAAGCAGGCGCTGACCGACGTCCAGGCGCTGAAGGAGCGGTACCAGCGGATCACGGTGGCGGACAAGGGCAAGCGGTACAACACCGACCTGCTCGAGGCCGTCGAGCTGGGCTTCCTGCTGGAGCTGGCCGAGGTCCTGGTCGTAGGCGCGCTGGCGCGCAAGGAGTCCCGCGGCGGCCACGCCCGCGAGGACTACCCGACCCGCGACGACACGAACTTCATGCGGCACACCATGGCCTACAAGCAGGGCACGGGGCTGTCGTCCGACATCCGGCTGGACTACAAGCCGGTCACCTTCACCCGCTACGAGCCGATGGAGCGGAAGTACTGATGACTAGCGTTGCTGAAGCTCCTGCCTCTTCCGCTTCGGACGAGCACACGCCGATCACGGTCACGCTGAAGATCCTCCGGTTCAACCCGGAGGTCGACACGGAGCCGCACTGGGAGTCCTACGACGTCCCGGCGCAGCGCACGGACCGGCTGCTGAACCTGCTGTTCTACGTGAAGGACTACATCGACGGGACGTTCTCGTTCCGCCGTTCGTGCGCGCACGGCGTGTGCGGCTCCGACGCGATGCAGATCAACGGCATCAACCGCCTGGCGTGCAAGGTCCTGATGAAGGACCTGCTGGAGAAGGACGGCAAGAAGACCACGATCACGATCGCCCCGATCAAGGGCCTGACGACGTTGAAGGACTTGTACGTCGACATGGACCCGTTCTTCGAGGCGTACCGGGCGATCAAGCCGTACTTGATCACGTACGGCAACGAGCCGACGCGCGAGCGCATCCAGTCCCAGGCGGACCGCGACCGCTTCGACGACACGACGAAGTGCATCCTGTGCGCGTGCTGCACATCGTCGTGCCCGGTGTACTGGAACGACGGCTCGTACTTCGGCCCGGCGGCGATCGTGAACGCCCACCGGTTCATCTTCGACTCCCGGGACGAAGGGGCGGAGGAGCGACTGGACATCCTGAACGACGGTGAGGGTGTCTGGCGGTGCCGGACGACGTTCAACTGCACGGATGCTTGCCCCCGTGGGATCCAGGTGACGAAGGCGATTCAGGAAGTGAAGCGGGCGCTGTTGTTCAAGCGCGTTTGAGGTCCTGCAACAGCAGAAAGGCCCTCCGGTGTTCTTCGCCGGAGGGCCTTTCTTTTGCCGGCACGGCAACCAACGGGCGGCCGGCAGAGCAGGCGGACCACGAGATCACCAGACCTCCCCCGCCCTCCTCCCAAGCCGCATCCCAGTCGACGACCGGGTTTGTCAAGGCACGCTTTTGATGTGCTCCGAAGATTTCGGACGCTGCTCAAGCGGACTGTATCATGCTGCGTGGTGTTGGGTGAACCATTCGTCGAGTACTTCGCGTGGTGGCCGGTATTCGAGTGCTGAATGTAGCCGGCGGGTGTTGTAGAAACCTTCGATGAACTTGATGATCTCGCGGCGGCCTTCGGTCCGGGTGGCGAAGGTGCGGTGGTGTATCCATTCCGCTTTGAGCTTCCCGAAGAAGGATTCGGCCATGGCGTTGTCGTAACAGATCCCGGTCCGCCCGACCGATTGCCGGATATTTTCGTCGCGCAGCAGGCGAGAGAACGCGTAGGAGGTGTACTGACTGCCGCGGTCGGAGTGGAATATCGCCCCCTCGGGCAGCGGAATACGTCCGGCGGCCATGGTCATCGCGGCGGAGACCAGACCGGTGTCGTAGTGCCTGTCCACGCTCCATCCCAGAATGATTTTCGAATAGCAGTCGATCACTGTCGCGAGGAACAGTGGACCGTCGCCGGTGTTGATCTGCGTGATGTCACCGACCATCTTCGCCCCCGGCGCCGGCGCGGTGAAGTCCCGCCCGATCAGGTCCGGGATCGTGCCCGCGGCGCGGCCGGCCACCGTCAGTCCCCGCCGGG